>DASXFX010000099.1:0-11473 GCA_036489375.1 Binataceae bacterium (SeqCode)
GCCAGAGGAAGGCGCTCAGGCGTCGAATTCGACCGTGTGGCCCACGCGTTCAGAGATTACCTCGGCGAGGCGGCGGTTGAGGTCGTGGCCGTCGCGGTCGTCAACCCATCGAGAACTGGCAGACTCGAAGTTGTAGTGCCAGGCGCGCGCGCCCGCGGCGAGCCAAATCTGGTTGGTGGCGGCCTGGCGGCTCAGGATAAACTTGCCGCCGTCCGGAAACTCCATCGTGACGACGCCGTCACCGGTGGTGTAATCGACCTCGTCGGGATCGAGCGTCTCGAGCCATTTAGCGACGCCGCCAAGACACTCATCGGCCCGCCGCAAATATTCCTTCTGGTCCATGCTTCAACTTTAGCAGAGTATTTCAGTGCTTGACGCTCCCGCTTCACAACGGGGCGGTTAAGCGGCTCTTCTCTGGCGGGTGATCGCTCTAGCGAGCGGGGCCTTTTTTGCGTAGTTCTTCGTCACGGTAGCGGCGGAACAGGATGTTCCATTCCGCGCTGCCCTCGACCACCCCGCGCTTGAGCGAAGCGATCTTACGCCGCGCGATGGCGTCAACGGCGTCGCCCTGCTCACCCATTTCGGCGAGGATCTCGCGCCCATGCCGCAGCGCGACCGCGAAATTAGGGATCTCGACGAGCCCTTCGTCGCGCATGCGAGCAATCGATTCGCGCGCGAGAAAGAGAATTCGGGCTTCGCTCAGTTTCATCGTCGTATTGTCCGAGTTGCTATCGTCCGGCTTGCCAACCGGGCGAGTATCTGACGGGTTACAGCCTAAAGCCCCGCTGTTAGAGGGCCAGCATCTATACTACAGCGTGAATCCCTTCTTCTCGGCCAAGCGACTGCGAATCATTCCGCGCAAACGAGTGACGTCGAGCCGCGGATCGAGGCGCGCCTGCTCCTCCGCCATGCGATCGGCTTCGTCATCGATTTTCGCTTCAGCCTCGAAATTCGAGGACATCAACTCGACCACGCAGGCGACCAGATCTTTTTCGGAAACCTTGGGCTTGATCGATCCGCGCGCGATCAGACCGCTAACCAGGTGGTTGGCGAGAGCATCGATTTGAGCGTCTGTAATCGTCGCCATCACTTCTGAGTATAGCGCAACTTTCGCGTCCGATGACAAAGGGAGGACTTCAGAACGATCAAATCCGGAAAGAAAGAAGTGGTTGAAGAGCCCGAAACTGTAAATTTAACTGAAACCTCGTGGAGGTTTCAGACTTCCCATTGGGCAAGACCGAGAACGATGTGCGTTCACGCCGATCGTCTGAAGCTTCAAGCGCTGACGCCAGACTTAGCGGGAGATGCCCGAGCATCGCGAGTGTCAAACAGTGAAGGAGATGTTCGAAGAATCGGCCAGGCTGCGGGAGTGAACGTCAACCGATGAAAAAAAGAAAACGGCGCGGAGTTTCGTCCGCGCCGGTCAGTGATCGTATTCGGGTTCGCGCTTATGCGGTCGCGGGAGCGGCAGCGAAGCCGTCACCCTCGCCGCGCAGGATCGCGTCGAAGCGCAAACCGCCGAGGTATTGCCGGCGCGCTTCCTCATCCGTTATACCGCCGCGGCGTACGTCGCGGCGTTTGATCGGCCACACTCCACCGACCATCGGATGGCGTCCGGCGCGATAGCTGAAGAAGTAAAATACGAACTGGCGCACGGTGCCCATGCGGGATTCCGGCGACAGGCCGCGACCGCCGGCGACCGTGAAGACCGTATGCAGCAATTTCGGCAAGGAATAGAAGCCCATGAAGGCTTCGCGGTAGGCCTGATACCAAGTCTGCTTATCGAGCTTGTCGTGGTGCAATGTCACGTGCTGCGAATCGAGCTGGTTGAAATCCCAGTCGATGATGTGCCCGTCCTTTGCGTAACGAACCTGATCCTCGGTGCCGGGCAGCGGCGTCATGATGAAGAACGAGACGATATCGAAGCCGATTTTGCGCAGTGTTTTGGCCGCAATTCGACCGCAGTCGGGACCGTCGAAAGGAAATCCGAGCATGTAGCCGGCGTGGACCGAAATGCCGACCTTGTGCCAGTTATCGACTACCCGCCGATACTTGTCGAGCACGTGCTTACGCACTTCCTCGATCTTGCTGCGATGCTGGCGATCGTCGGTGTTCTGATACTTGGTCGCGAAATTCAGATTGTCGGGATTGAGCGATTCGATTCCGACGAAGGCCTGGTAACATCCTGCCTTGGCCGCAAGCTCGGTAAAACGGCGGCTGCGCCGATGCTTCGCGCCTTCGGTCTCGCCCTCGGCGACGTTGGCATAGCAGGAAGCGTCAACGTCAACCTGCATCATGAACTCGAGCTTGGGGAATTCCTTCTTCACTTCGATCAGGCCGGTGAGAATCTCTTCCCAGCGCGGGCTGCGAAAGAAGTCGTCATCGACCAGAAACAGCGCGGTGATGCCGTGATTGCGCGCCGCGTCCCGCACCCACGAAACCACCGCGTTGGGCTCCCGCGATCGCATCGTGCGGCCCATCACGTTCTTCACGCTGCAGTACGAGCAGGTAAACGGGCACCCACGCGAGGTATCGATCGTGGTCATCTGCGAGTCGAAGAAGCGCGTCAAATAGCGGTCGTCGAGCTCCGGCAACTGCGAATCTGTGATGACCGGAACGATGATGTCTGCCTGGCCGGTCTTGGCGCGGATGCCGTCGGTCACGGAGTAGTTTTTCTGCAGTGTCCCTGCCAGCAGGTCCTCGATGATGTGGACCCACAGATTTTCAGCCTCGCCGACGATCGTCGTGATGCCGCAAGTGTGCAGAAAATCTCGAGATTCGGGATAACCACTGACGTGGAACCCGCCCATCATCACGCGCACGCCATGAGCGACGAATTGCAACGCGATGTCGCGCCCACGCGGGTACTGATTGGACTGCACGCCGGCCATGCCGACGAGCAATTCAACGCCGTCTTCCTGTGCTTTTTCCTTAATCGCCTTGATGGTTTCCGCACTGACGGCGCCGTCGCAGATTTCGTCCCAGATGACGGTGTCCAGATAGACGTTGCGCTTCGAGCCGAAATTGCGGTTGTAGTTCTCGTTGAGGGCCTTGAGCACGGTCAAGGTGTTATTGGGCTGGACGCCGTAGCGAAAAAACTGAACGTAGCCCTCTTCATCATAGCGGGAGGGCTTGATGAAATAGACCCGGATCGTGCGACAGGGCTCCGGTCTAAGCACACTGGAGTCGAGCGCGCCCGGAGTTGCGCCAATCTGAAGCTGCGCCGCGGGACGATCAACGCCGTAACGATCACGGCCGAGCAACCAGTACAGAACGGATATTGCGAAGATCAGAAAGCCGAATAAACTGAGCAAGACCACCATCGATTACTCCTCTACCGCCCCCATTCTACAGCATCCGGCGATATGATTCTAACCGAACGGTCAGAGTTAACTAAGCCGGACCAATGAAGTCAACAATAGCATTGCTGTAAACAGCCAAAAAGGTGCTTTCGGAAACGAATTCCGCTCGAACCGTCAAGGAATCCTGCGGATTCACCGATACATTTCGAGCATCTGAATGAGCCCGAGGTCCCGGTAACGCTCGATCAGATAGCCCTTGATCTCCTGGACCGACACCATCTGCAGTATATCATGGGCAATCTGCCGCGCAGTCTGGAAATTGCCCTCGCGGATGATCTTGCGCACCACCGGTATGAACAGCGGACTGAGGCTTAGCTGATCGAGGCCCATCCCAAGCAACAGCAGCGTCGCCATCGGATCGCTGGCCATCTCGCCGCAGATGCAGACCTGCTTGCCCGCTCCGCGGCCGACGCTGATGACCTCGGCAATCGCGGCCAGAACGGCAGGATGCAAGGGCTCGTAGAGATGGGCGACGCGCGGGTTGTTGCGGTCGGCGGCGAGCAGATACTGAATCAGGTCGTTGGTCCCGATCGAAAAGAAATCGACTTCCTCGACCAGCCGCGGCGCGAGCCAGACCGCCGACGGCACCTCGACCATGATGCCGACTTCGATTGCGGGATCATGTTCGAGGCCTTCCTTATAGAGTTCGGCCTGGGCCTCCGCGAGCAATTCGCGGGCGCGGCGCAATTCCTCGATACTCGAAATCATCGGGAACATGATGCGCACGTCGTGATGCGCGGCGGCGCGCAGAATCGCGCGTAGCTGGACCTTGAAAATGCTCGCGAGCTCCAGCGAAATGCGGATCGACCGCCATCCGAGGAAGGGATTATCCTCGCGCGGAACGCGCAGATAGGGCGGATACTTGTCGGCGCCGATATCGAGCGTGCGAATCGTCACCGGGCGCTTGCCCGCAGCTTCGAGGATGCGCTTGTACAGCGCCAACTGCTGATTTTCGTCGGGAAAATCCTCATACGTAAGGAAGGAGAATTCCGACCGCAGCAAGCCAATACCTTCGGCCCCATAGCGAATCGCCAATGCGATATCGGCGGGCAGCGCGATATTCGCGAGCATCTCCACGCGATGGCCGTCGCGGGTGACGGTAGGCTCGTCGAGCCCGACCATCAGTTCCTTGCGAAAGGCGTCGTAACGCTTCATCAGGAGCTGGTATTCGCGTTCGACCTCGCTCGACGGATTCACGTAAACGATGCCCGAGTTGCCGTCGATTACGAGCGCGTCGCCCTCGCTCACCGCCTCCATCAAATGCTCGACGCCAACCACTGTTGGAATCTCGAAGGCGCGGGCCAGGATCGCGGTATGCGAGGTGACACCGCCCGACTGCAGCGCGATACCGACGAGATTTTCATGCGACACCAGCGTCATTTGCGATAGCGTCAACTCGTCGGCGATCAGGATAGTCGCCTTGGCGAAGGCGCTTTTCTTGTCTTCCTGGCGCAGATGACGCAGCACGCGATGTCCGACGTCGCGAAAATCGGTGGCGCGCTCGCGCAGATAACTATCCGCGACCGCGAGCATCTGGGCGCTCAGATCATCGATCACGCGAAAGAGCGCACTCTCCGCCGCGAAGCCGTCATCGATAACTTCGCGGATGCGCCCGACAAACTCCTCGTCCTCGAGAATCAGCCGATGGCCGTCGAAGATCTTGAGCTCGCCCTCCGGCATCAACGGTTCCATCCGGGTCTTGAGTGCGGCCAGTTCGCCGCGCGAGCGCACCAGCGCTTCTTCGAGCCGTTTTATTTCCGCCTTGGTATCGCGCGAGCGGAGATTTCGATCGATCGAACTGAGGAAGGTTCCGACCACGTGCGCGACCCCGCGGGCGAAACCGGGCGCCGCGGCTAGTCCGACCAGCCGCGGGCGGCGCATTTTAACCGGAGTCGCGATCCGGGTGGCGCCGCCGACCTTTTCGTAGCCCTTGAGCTGGCGATTCGCCTCGATCATGCGGCGGCGATACTCGTCGCGCTCCTTCTCCTTGGTCGCGAGGGTTTCCCGCAATTGAAAGTGCGCAAGGATCTGCGCGACCTGGCTCGCCGCAGTGCGCAGCAGGCGGATCTCTTCCTTGCTGACCTTGCGTCGGCGCAGGGTTTGTACGACCAGCACCCCGATCGGCTTCTGACGACCCTCCTGAACGGTCACGCCGAGGAAGGTGTGATAGCGCTCCTCGCCGGTCTCGGGAAAATACTTGTAACGCGGATGGCTCATGGCGTCCTCGACCACCACCGGGCTCTGCGATTCTATCGCCAGCCCGACCAGGCCCTCGCTGACCCGCATCGAGACCCGGCCAACGGAATCGCGATCGAGACCAACCGTCGCGCGCAGAACGAGGCGTTCACGCTGGGGATCGAAGAGATAAAGCGAGCAAACCTCGACCTCCATGCTGCGCGCAATGGCGCCGACCACGCGATCAAGAGTTTCGCGCAGGTTGTCGGAGGTTTCGCTGCTGATCGTCGAGATGCTCTCGATCAACGCAAAGCGGTCACGATTAGTAGCCATGATTACGCGGAAGCGCAGTAAATTTTATCCTACCGCTTCACAGCCAGACAATCGCGACCACAAAGAAGTCTTGATTTCTTATTCGGAATCGCCCCGGCGAACCGGATCAGCGATATCTGACGGCTCGATTCCAACGAACGCTCGTTCGAAGATCAACCTCCGCAGCGTGCGGCGTTGGCGTTAGAGGCGGCGCGCCTCAGGCAGGGATCTCGAACGGCGCAACGCCACCTGCGATAAGTCCGCGGCCGGCGCGCGTCTGGTGAGCCTTGATCGCTTCGATCAACTCGCGTTCGTTGCGCACCGGCTCGCGCAGCAGAGTCGTAACGCAACCGATCGAGTTCGCGGAATGGGAATCCGAGCCGGCGACCTCGGCCAGTCCAAGGGTGCGCGCGACCTTCAGCGCGAACAGATTCTCCTCTTCCGAGCAGGCTCCGTTAAGCGCTTCGACGGCGTCGCACACCTCGAAGATCTCGAGCTTGGCGGCGGTTTCGGGGTGCTCCGGATCGATCGCCTCCTGATCGGCGTTCATGAACGAAAAGCGCGGGTCGAGCTTGTAGCGGAACGGATGGTTGGCGACCATGATACCGCCGAGATTATCGACGACTTTGCGCAATTCTCGCAGCTTGTAGATGCCGCCGACGTACTCGCTCAGGCCGAAGACGCCGATATGGCCCATCTCGGTGGTGACTTCCATCCCGCGCAGAAAGATCACGCCGGAATCCGCGGCCAACGTCGCAATCTCACGCAGATCCCAGGCGTTATCGTGCTCGGTGATACACACCGCGCCGATCCCGATTGCCTGGGCCCGAGCGATCATGTCGGCGGGCGAGAGGTTGGAATCCGCGCTGCCGCGATTCGTATGCAGATGAAGATCGATCGTGAAGTAGGGCCCCGATAACGGGTGCCCGCTTCCTCCAGAATCCATGATTTTCCTTATTAAACGGCTATTTCGGCAGCGTGTCGCTCAGCGTGACCTTCTTGATGTGATCGCCCACTTTGATCTGATCGACCACGTCCATCCCCTCGACGACGCCGCCAAACGTGGTGTACTGGCCGTCGAGAAATGGCGCCGGGGCGAGACAGATGTAGAACTGGCTGCCGCTCGATTTGCGCTCCGGATTGACCTGATCGCCCTTGCGCGCCATCGCGAGCGTGCCGCGCAGATGCTTCTCGGTCGGGCTGATTTCGGCGGGAATATCGTAGCCCGGCCCCCCCATCCCGTTCCCCTGAGGGTCGCCGCCCTGAACCACGAAGCCCGGCTCGACGCGATGGAACGTCAAGTTGTTGTAGAAGCCGTCCTTGGACAGCTTTTCGAAATTGGCGACGGTCTTGGGCGCGACCGCGGGGTAGAGTTCAAGCACGATCAGGCCGCGGTCGGTGTCGAGAATTGCGTAATGGCCGGTGTTGCGCACGGGTAATCCGTCCTCTTTTAGATTTTCGGTTTTGGCGCAGGCGACCGCGCCGATTAGTTGCAGCGCCACCACGAGGGCGCAAACGATTCGCAGAAATCGGTTCATCATGAAGCTTCCGCTCAGGCTCGAAACGATCCCTCTTAGTTATTGGAGCAAGGCGGTGCGCGCAACCCTCATGGGCCGCAACGGCCGTCGAAGCGGGGCTGACAATGGCCTCGATCGTCGAGGGCTGCGCGCAGAATCCGGTTCAAGCCGCGGCGCGCGATCGCGTGAAACGCACCGGCATGTGCTTGATGCCGGCGAGAAAATTCGACCGCAGCCGCTCGACCTTGCCGGTCAGCTCAATTTGCCTGGTCCGCTTGAGCAACGCCTGCAGCATCAGACGCAACTCGAGCCGCGCCAGATGCGCGCCCGCGCAATAATGTTCACCGCGGCTGAAGGCCACGTGCTCGTTCGGAGTCCGCCGGATGTCGAAGGTGTAAGGATCGGCGAAGACCGCTTCATCGCGATTGGCTGAGGGGAACCATAGAACGACGCGGTCGCCCTGGCGAATCTGCTTACCGCCAAGCTCAGTATCCTTCATCGCCACTCGTGCGAAGTGAGTAACCGGACTCGACCAGCGCAGGATCTCCTCGACCGCCGTCGGCATCAACGATTCGTCCTGCAACAGCAGGTCAAGTTCTGCCGGATGCTCGATCAGGGCGAGCAGTCCTGCCGAGATCGCATTGCGCGTGGTTTCGAGACCGGCTCCGACGTAAAGCAAGCCGTTATGCGCCAGCTCCCGATCGGTCAGCAGGCGGCCATTGATTTGCGCGTTGCCGAGCACGCTCAGCAGGTCTTCACCGTCGCCGCCGCGCCGTTCGAGCGCCGCCCGCACGCAATACTTGCCGATACTTACGCTGCCGTGCTGACGCGTCTCGAGTGCAGAACCAGATTCGACCTGGTACTCGGCGTCCTCGTTGCCGGCGATCATGTTGCCCCACTTGAACATGTCCGGCCAATCGGCGCGCGGGATGCCCATGATCTCGCAGATGAACGCCATCGGCAGCCGCGCCGCCACATCGAGCACGAAATCGCACTCGCCGCGCGCCAGCGCCTCATCCAGAATCTCGCGCACCAGGTTCGGCCCGGGGACCTCGAACCGCCCAATCGCTCGCGGCAACATCAGGCGATTGAACGCGCGCCGCATCGCCGCATGCAGCGGCGGATCAGTCATCAGCATCATCTCGCCCGATCCGAGCATCTCGGGCGTCAATTGTTCCAGTTCTGGAGTGGTGGGCACCGAAATGAGTTGCGCCGAGGTGAAGACCGACGGCGCGCTGGTTACCGCGATAACGTCGTCATAGCGCGTGATCGACCAGAAGCCCTTGAGCAAATCCTCCGTCCAATGCACCGGGTCCTCGGCGCGCAGTTGCCGCCATAGCGGATGCGGATCGTGATCGACAAAGAAACCCGGATCGCTCAACGCCTTATCGATGTCGCTGTGGTTCATCGAATCCCCCGTTGATCCCCAAGCTGGTCTGCCGTGCGCTATTCCCCGAACGCGCGCGGCGCCCTTTACGACGTCATTTACTCCTTGGTCATCCAGCGCGCCCAATCCTTGGTGAAGTCCTGCACGGTAATCGCCTTGCGCCGGCTGAAATCGCTATTCAGCAAGTCGTAGATGCGATCGTCGGTGCCGCGCATACCGAAACACTCTCTAATGCTTCAGGAAGTCGCGCAGCAGTTTCGCCACCGCCGCCGGCTGTTCGAGCGGCGTCATATGCGCCGCCTTATCGATCAGCTCGACGCGAGAGTTCGGAATAAGTTGCTTGAACTCCTCGGCGTAAATCGGCTTGGTAAGGCCGTCCTGCTTGCCCCAGATGATCAGTGTCGGCGCCGCTATCCGATGTGCTCGCTTGCGCAAGCCCTTGTCCGGAATCGGCCAGATAAACTTGCCCGTACAGCCCAGCGCCCACGTGATACGGATGATCGAATCGGGGTCTTCAAGATTCATCGAAACGTGCTTGCGCACCGGGTTATGTGGATCGGCGAACATCAGCTTGTCGAGGTCTGCCTGCGGCGTCACCATGTAGTTCTTAATCGGCGTGTCGTCGCGCCACAGCCCCAGCGGATTGATCAATGCGAGCCGGCTGACTCGGTTTGGGTTGTTCGCCGCAATCTCCGCCGCCACCATCCCGCCGAACGAATGACCTACGACGGCCGGCGCTTCGAGCCCCAGCTTGTCGAACATCTCGTAGTAATAGAGGACCAGATCCCAGACATCGTCCAGCGGCTTGATCGAATCAGGATCGCCTTCCGTTGTACCCGGATGTTCCGGCGCATAAACCGTGAAATCCTTCGCCAGCAGGTCGAGCGAATCATCCCACACCAGGCCATACCCGCTATGCAGGTAAACCAGCGCCGGACCGGCGCCCGCGACCTTGACGCGCGCGGTAACCTTGTCTTCCCAGAGTTTCAGGGTCTGTTCTGATGTGGCAGCCATGGCAGCTATATCTTCTCTATTCCGTTTGAGATTTTAGACATTTCCGACGCTAACCCAGACTTCGCGCGGTTGCGCCCAGTCTGCACTGGCGCGGCGGATACGATCTTTTTCATTTAGCGAGCGCCTTTCCCCGGGTCGCCAGTTTGTTCAGGGCGCAGCCCGCATCTTGCCCAATGGGAAGTCTGAAACCTCAATGAGGTTTCAGTTTCCTGAAAAAGCTAAAGGTTCTTCGCTCTTCAACCAATCTCCGGCCCCGGATCTTCCCACGAGTTTACTTGCTCGCGTGCATCTCCGAGGGACGCGGCGCGCGGCCGATATTCTCCGCGTTGGTCTTGCCCCGCAACGCCGTCGGCCACCACTTGTTGTCCCAGCCGTCTTCGTCCCAGGTGTTGCGGAAGTGCGGCAGGACTTCGCGCGAGAACAGGTCGATATTCTTGAGCGTCAGCTCATGCGGCATCGATCCGATGTGCAGCAGGACCATCAGATTACCGACGCGCAGGTTCTTGACGGCTTCCTTCAACTGGTCGCGCACGGTCGCCGGACTGCCCGCGATAACGAACTGATTATCGACGAAATCCTTGTACTTCCAGTTCTTGACCGAGTTCATCAGGTCCAACTGCATCGGTAGCAGGTTCTTCACGCTGTTGGCGAGGCTCCGATAGTCCTGGTTGCCCGGGATCATCTGGTACTCGTTCAGAATGTGCAGCGATTTATCGTAAAAGTAGCGGATGTGCGGATAGTAATCCTTCTCCGCCTGCGCGTCGGTATCGCCCACCACCACCAACTGCAGGAAGCCCGCCCGATACGGATTCGCTTCGAGTCCCTGCTTATCGACGAACTCCCAGAAGCCGTCCATCACGCGCTTGCCGAGCTTGTTCCCGTAGTAACTCAGGAAGCAGTAGCAATGGTCATGCTTGGCGGCGAAATCCCAGGTGCTGAGGCTGCCGGCGCCGGGAACCCATACCGGAGGATGAGGCTGCTGAATTGGGCGCGGCCACAGGTTGACCATCGGCAGCTTGAAGTATTTGCCGTTCCAGGCGAAGGTCTCGCGCGATTGCCAGGCCTTCATGATCAGATCGTGCGCCTCGTAGTAACGCTCGCGATGCTCGATCGGGGTGACGCCGTAACACAGGTTCGCATCCATCGGCGTGCCCAGCGGCATCCCCGCGACCAGCCGTCCACCACTGATCGTATCGAGCATCGCGTACTCCTCGGCAACGCGGATCGGCGGATTGGTCGTCGGCAGCGTCGCGCCCATCTGCACGACGGCACAATTCATTCCATTGGTGGCGCGCGCGAGCACCGACCCCATCAGGTTGGGGCTGGGCATAAAGCCATACGCATTCTGATGATGTTCGTTGACGCAGATCCCGTCCATGCCCGATTTCGCGGCATAGATGAGTTCGTCCAGGGTCCAGTTGTAGTACTGGCCGACCTTGACCGGATCCGCCAATTCCCAGAACGGTGGATCGACCCATACCGAATGGTAATTCTTTTCGAAGTTCGCCGGTAATTCGCGGTACGGCATCAGGTGGAACATCGATATTTTCATGGCGGTTGTCTCTCCTCAGTGACGGGCTGCGAACGCGCTATCTGCTGACTTCCGAAATATCATGGCGCCATGCCAGCGACAACTTCCCTGGGTTATTACGATCAGCGTTAAGCGACGATACTCGCAAGGGTACTTACGGATTTGGGCAATGGCG
>DASXFX010000133.1:0-4712 GCA_036489375.1 Binataceae bacterium (SeqCode)
CGTTTCGATGTCCGGAGCGTCCCGCGAACCCAATTCTTGCCGCGGATGGGACTGGTTTATGGCCCTTCTTCCAAGCATAATGACCGTTTACCTTCGTTCAGGAGTTCAAGGCGGCGCTCAGTGGCTCTCATTGTTCAGAAGTATGGTGGAACCTCGGTCGGCTCGACCGATCGGATCAAGGCCGTCGCCGACCGCGTCGCCCGACGTCGTGCTCAAGGCGACCGAATCGTTGTCGTCGTCTCCGCGATGGCCGGCGAGACCAATCGTTTGTTTCAACTCGCCGGACAGCTTTGCGATACTCCAAACGCTCGTGAGACCGACGTGCTGGTCGCCACCGGTGAACAGGTGACCGCAGCCTTGCTCGCGATTCGGCTTCAGGCCCTCGGCCATCCGACTCTCTCTTTTCTCGGCCACCAGCTCAAAATTACGACCGACTCGCACCACGGCTCGGCGAAAATAGTCTCGGTGGAGTCCGCACGCATCCAGAGTGCCCTCGATCAGGGTAATATCGTCGTAGTGGCGGGGTTTCAGGGCGTGGATTTACAGGGCGACATAACGACGCTCGGCCGCGGCGCTTCCGACCTGACCGCGGTTGCTTTGGCCGCCGTGATGAATGCCGCGGTCTGCGAAATCTACACCGACGTTGACGGCGTCTATACTGCCGATCCCCGTATCTGCCCGCAGGCGCGCCGCCTGGACCGCATTTCCTACGACGAAATGCTCGAAATGGCGGGGCTTGGCGCGAAGGTGCTGCAACTGCGATCGGTGGAACTGGCGCGCCGCTTCAATGTGCCGCTGCTGGTGCTTTCGAGCTTCAGCGATGAGGCGCGCGGCACTTGGGTCGGCCAGGAGGATACTGCGATGGAAAATGTACTCGTTGCGGGCGTCACGCTCGACCAGAATCAGAGCAAGATTACGCTTACCGGCGTCGAGGACCGTCCGGGTCTCGCCGCGCGGATTTTCGGACCCATCGCCGACGCCGGCATCGTCGTTGACATGATTATCCAGAACGCGAGTGCGGACGGCCGCACCGATATGACCTTCACCGTTCCGCGCACCGATCTCCGCCGCGCGCTCGAATTGGTGCGCTCCGTCGCCGGCGATATCGCCGCCGCCGGCGTGCGTCACGAAGACCAGGTCGCGAAGGTCTCGATTATTGGCGTCGGCATGCGCACGCATGCCGGCGTTGCCGCAACCATGTTCAAGGTGCTCGCCGCCGAAGGCGTCAATATCGAGATGATCGCGACTTCCGAGATCAAGGTCTCGGTCGTGGTCAACGCGAAATATGGCGAGCTTGCGATGCGCGCGCTGCACGACGCATTCTTGGGGAACGGAACTAACGCCGCGAAGGCGGAGACGGTTTAGCCAATGGCGCTTGCCAAAAAAATACAGATCTACGACACAACTCTGCGCGACGGATGCCAATCGGAGGATGTTTCGCTCACCACCGCCGACAAGCTGCAGATCGCCGAGCGGCTTGATGACCTCGGCATCGATTACATCGAGGGTGGCTGGCCCGGCTCCAATGCGCGCGATGCCGCGTTCTTTCAGGAAGTCAGGAAGCTCAAGCTGCGGCACGCGAAGATTGCAGCCTTCGGTTCGACTCGCCGCGCCGGTATTCGCGCCGCGGCCGACCGCAACCTTCAATTGATGCTCCAGGCGGATACGCCCGTCGCGACCGTCGTCGGCAAGACCTGGGACCTCCACGTGCGCGAGGCCCTGCGGATTTCGTTGCCGGCCAATCTTGAGATTCTCAACGACACCATCGCCTATCTCAAAAAGCACGTTGACGAAGTGATCTTCGACGCCGAGCATTTCTTCGACGGCTACTTCGCCAATCCCGAATTCGCGATCGCCTGCATCAAAGCGGTCGATGACGCCGGGGTCGATCTGATTTGCCTGTGCGACACTAACGGCGGACGCATGCCGTGGGAGATCGCAGACGCCGTCAAGGCCGCGATCGCCGCGCTCCGCGCACCCGTCGGTATCCATTGCCACAACGATTCCGAGGTCGCCGTTGCCAATTCGCTCGCCGCGATCCGCTGCGGCGCAGTGCAGGTGCAGGGCACCATCAACGGGCTCGGCGAGCGCTGCGGCAACGCTAATCTCGTCTCGATCATCGGCAACCTGCAGCTCAAGCTCGGCTATAACTGCGTCCCCAACGCCAAGCTCAAGACTCTCCAGGAAACCTCGATGCTGGTCTATGAACTGGCCAACATCACACCTAATCGGCGGCAGGCCTACGTCGGCCAGAGCGCCTTCGCGCACAAGGCCGGCCTCCACGTCTCCGGCATCCAGCGCAACGTTCACACCTATGAGCACGTCGATCCCGCACTGCTCGGCAACGATCGCCGAGTGCTGCTTTCGGAGCTTTCGGGGCGCGCCAACATTCTCTACAAGACGCGCGAGTTCGGCATCGAATCCGAGCTGAGCAAGGATCAGATCGCGGCCTTGCTGGAAGAACTCAAGCGGCTCGAAGCCGCCGGCTATACCTTCGACGGCGCCGACGCTTCGTTCGAATTGCTGATGTTGCGGACGCTCGGCCGCGTCAAGGACCACTTCAACTTCGTCAGCTTCCGCGTCTTCGATGACAAGTGGCACGAAGAGCAGGCGCCGTTCAGCGAAGCGGTAATCGTGATCGAGGGACCCGACGGTCGCCGTACGCGCAACTCCGCCATCGGCAACGGCCCCGTCAACGCGCTCGATTCCGCCTTGCGCCAGGCCTTGGTGCCGTACTATCCGAACCTCGCCGGCATGCAGTTGGCGGACTACAAGGTCCGCGTGCTCGACAATGGCGCTGGAACCGGCGCTCGCGTGCGCGTGTTGATCGAATCGACCGACGGCCATCGCCGCTGGGGCACGGTCGGCCTTTCGAGCAACGTGGTTGAGGCGAGTTGGCAGGCGTTGGTGGATTCGGTGGAATTCAAGCTGCACAAGGACAACGTCAAGCCGCGGATACCACCGCTTAGCGCAGCCAACGATGCGCGTCGCCCTGTTAGCGGAGCTATCAAGAATAGCGTTAACGGAACGGCAAAGAGTGCCGCCAACGGAACCGCGAAGGGTGCCGCGAACGGCACGGCGCCGCGCGCGGTCAAAAGTACGCTCAAGACGCGGCGCGCGACGAATGGCGTCAACGGCGCCGCGGCCAAGCCATGAGCGCGTTTGCGCCGCAACGTTCTCGTCAGGAGGTAGCATCTATGCCTGTACTGAGTACGCTTCGCGAAGATATCGACGCGGTCTTTCAGCACGATCCGGCAGCACGGACCACGCTCGAGGTCATCCTCGCATATCCCGGCCTGCACGCAATCTGGTTCTACCGGGCTGCGAACTGGATGTGGCGGCACGATCTCAAATTGATGGGACGGCTGGTGAGTGATTTCGCCCGCTGGATCACCGGTATCGAAATCCATCCGGGCGCCAAGATTGGGCGTCGTTTCTTTATCGATCACGGCATGGGCGTCGTCATCGGTGAGACCGCGGAGATCGGCGACGACGTGCTGCTCTACCAGGGCGTCACGCTCGGCGGTACCAGCTTCAAGAAAGAAAAGCGCCATCCGACGCTCGAAGACCACGTGATGGTCAGCGCGGGCGCCGCGGTTATCGGCCCGGTGACGATCGGACGCGGCAGCCGTATCGGCGCTGGCGCGGTCGTGGTTTCTTCGGCGCCGCCGTATTCAACCATCGTCGGTATCCCCGGCAAGATCGTCGAAGGCGAGCGCACTCGCGCTGATTATGCCGAACTCGATCACGCGCGGCTTCCCGATCCGGTCGCGCGGGCGATGAGCAACCTGGTGGACAAGATCAATCAGCTCAGCATCCGGCTCGAAGAGATGGAGGAACGGCAGGATTGTCTCGAAGACAAGATTCCCGCTCCGGCCACGATGTCCAACGGTGCTGTGAAGGAGCCCTAGCCGCGACCACCGGCGATCTGCGTGACGGCCGCGGATCTGTTTGAAGCCCGCTATCCGTTCGAAGCTTCATGTTCCCTTCAAGCCGGCGACCAATAGCGTCCTATACTGTTGGGCTGTGACAATGAGCAACCGTCTGGAACGGCTCAGATCTCAGATGGTGATTTCGCCGCGCAGGTATTCGACGGTGCTGCCGGCAATCGTAACCCGATCGCCCAGCATCTCGACCCAGAGCTCTCCGCCTCGTGCCGAGAGTTGCCGCGCACTCATCGCCCGTTTGCCGAGCTTTGCGGCCCAGTACGGAGCCAGCGTGCAATGAGCGGAACCGGTGACGGGATCCTCCGCGATACCGGCGTTCGGGGCAAAAAATCGCGAGACGAAATCAACCTCGTGCCCGCGCGCCGACACCATCACGGCGAAGGCCTCGAGCGCGGCGATGCGCGAAATGTCAGGCCGCAACGCCGTAACCTGTTCTTCGGAATCGAGTATCGCCAAGACGTCGCGTGCGAGCAGAACTTCGCGCGGACGAACGCCCAGCGCCGCCACGAGCGCATCGCTGATTTCTATGGGCCGTGCGGGCCGTGCCGGAAAATCCATGCAGAGCAGACCGTCGCGTCGACCAACTGCGAGCTCGCCGCTGCGCGTCGCGAAGCGCACCCGTTCCTCGTCAGGCCGGTAGGAATTCAGGATGACGTGGGCCGCCGCCAAAGTCGCATGGCCACACAGATCGACCTCGACGGCGGGCGTGAACCATCGCAACGGCACGACCTCGGGTTGCAGGATCACGAAGGCGGTTTCCGCGAG
>DASXFX010000146.1:0-21504 GCA_036489375.1 Binataceae bacterium (SeqCode)
TTCGCTCCTTTAAATTCATGGTTCTCGTCTGGGGCAACCCGATCTAAATCGGCTTCGACTCCTTCCCATTGAGTGTCCAAATTAATGACGATTGCCGCGACCACGGTGATCGGTTCTTCTTCAATCGATCCGGTTCCCGACTCGTCTGAATAAACTACGCGCACAACTGTCCTATGACCGATGATTCCGAGTATGGAGCCCCGCAGGCCAGAAGTAGCTGCACTACTTTTCGCTAACCGATCGCTCGAATCTTTGCTCTCAGTCGGTTTCTGAATTAATTCAATCATATTTGGCCTTGACTGTCGATTGCAACAAAATCGCCAAATATTTCACCCGCAGATGTCACACGTTATATAGCAATTAGACAAGTTTAAATCGTCTAATTCGGCACGTCGAAATAGGGGTGAAATCCTTCTCGACGCCCGCCGGCGCGGGTTTCGACACTGCTTCCCGGCAGCCGGCACAGCCCGCTTACCTGGTGGCTGCCAAGTACCGCACCTAGTGCCGCTCATCACTGTCGCTAGACGGGGGCGCGAGGCGTCTCGGCAGCCACCGATCCTCCGCGCCGCGCGTGAGCCTTACAAGGTCACTCTACCGTAAGGCAGACTCGCTTAGTTCTTGGCGGTCGGCGTCGGGACGAAAATCATCGCGGCGGAGTTCATACAGTAGCGCAAGCCGGTTGGCGCTGGACCGTCGTCGAAGACGTGCCCCAGATGCGCATCGCATTCGCGGCACAGCACCTCGGTGCGATCCATGTCGAACGACGTATCGACCTTCGTGCGGATGTTCTCGGCGGCGATGGGCGCCCAGAAACTCGGCCACCCGGTGTGCGAATCGAACTTGGTCTTCGAACTGAAGAGTGCGTTGCGGCAGCAGATACAACGGTAGATTCCCACCGCGGTCCATTCGTCGTACTGATTGTGAAAGGGCGCCTCGGTGCCCGCGTGGCGCGTCACCTGGTATTGCTCGGGCGACAGCAGTTTGCGCCATTCGGCGTCGCTCTTCACGACCTTGGCCACTTTGACCGGGCCCTGCTTGACGCCGGCTTGGTTGAACTCGATTACGGTGACCATTGCAGGCGACCCAGCCGATGCGCCAGCGTCCGCAGCAGTTCCGTCCGCCGCCGCGGCGACTTCCTCCTGCGCACCATCCGACCTCGCCCCCTGCGTTCCGTCCGACGCTGAGCCGACGGTCTCTCGCGCGCCGGTCGCGCTCTGCGTACCGTGCGCCCCGTCCGCACCGTTTGCTTGCGCGCCGGTCGCCGTTGCGGCTTCCGCAACGGCCCGCGCGCAAAACGTCCAGCCGGCCGCGAGCATCATCGGCACTCCGAGCGCTACGCTTAGAAACCGGCGCCGCGAAACGTTCGCGTCGGCGTTCAATGCGTTCGCTCGCTCATCACGTGCGTTCCCGCGGTCATTAGTAGCACTGGCCCGGTTGCTATAAGGGTTCGCGCGGCCGCTGGAGCGAGTGCGGTCGGTAAAGTTCGCGCGGTCACCAGAGACATTGTCGGTGTCGTCCATCACTTGGATATTCCAGCAATCGCGGACGAAGTTACAGTCGCCTCATCTCACAGGCGCAAGCCCACCCCGGGAGTCAAAAGCTGGTTGATTTGTTGGTGAGCCGTCTGGGACTTGAACCCAGGACCCTCTGATTAAAAGTCAGATGCTCTACCGGCCTGAGCTAACGGCTCACCGCGGCGAATGCCGGAACACGTGATTGTTGCAGGCCAATGCGGTCTTGGGAAGTGCGCCGACGCGGACGGCATGCGAACGACACGTTCCAAAACGCAAGCTCAACAGCTTCGTCGAAAACCAATTCGGGCCGCGAAATGTGCGCAGTCGATTCGTATGTTTAAGGCGACTAGTCGGAGATGCGCGAATGGGAGGTTCGCGAAGGGTGGGTTTGCGGGAGACTGCCGCGCCGGGGAATTAGAGGCAAGGGTGCGGCGAAGGGAAATTCGAGGCGACGAGCGAAGGCGATGCAGCGAACGGTGGTTTCGTGGGCGAAGCGAGTCGATAACGAAATCGAAGAAGGAAATTGAAGACGAAATCGATGACGACATCGAACGAGGAGGGCCGCGGTTCAATTTGGGGGGAAGGCGGGTTCGGCGGAGAGGGTGGCGGACTCGTCGGTGGCGAGTATGAACTTGCGGATTGCCGCCATCAGCATGGCCCGGGTGATCGGCTTGCTGACATGGGCGTCGGCGCCGGCGGCGAGCGCCCGCAGCACGTCTTCTTCAAGCGCCGAGGCGGTCAACACGATGATCGGCGCTCGCGGCACGTCATTGGCGACTTCCCAATCGCGAATCATCCGGGTTGCCTGCAGGCCGTCCACCAGCGGCATCTGCACATCCATGAGGATCAGATCGTAGCGGTCGCCGGTGGCTTTCCGGAAAGCGACCTGGCCGTCCTCTGCCTCATCGATCAGATAGGAGGCGCGTCGCAGGTAGCTGCGGATTAGAAGGCGATTATCGTCCGAGTCGTCCACCAGCAGTAATCGCCGGGGCCGGATCGGCGGCGTTCCCTCTATCGGCGCAACAGTTCCGGGGGTCGTGACCTTTGGGTTCGCGATCGTGCCGGGGGACAGGTTGTCGCGCACGTTTGCAGCAGCGTCCGCGAATTTGACGCGATCGGGCTGCGTCGATGGTGCATGGTCAGGCGCATTAGCGGGAGCGTCCGCAGAATGGGTGCGGTCGGGCTCGGCCGACGTAATCGTGCGGTTGCCCCCACCCAATGCAGTCGCAAGCGTGTCGCGCACTGTATCGTCACGCATCTTTGCGGGAGAGACCGCAGGGTTGACGCGGTTGCGGTCCGCCGATGCGCTCGCGATCGCGTCGGGAGATTCGTCGTCAAGCGTATTAGCCGAAGCGTCCCCGGAATGGATGCGATCGGGCTGTGCAAATGGACTCGTGGTCGCGCCGGGCGGTACATGGTCGAGCGCGTTAGTTGAAGCGTTCGTATCATGGAAGGGGTTTCGCGCCGAGGGTGTGGTCGGACGGTCGCGCGCGGCCAAAGCGCTCGTGATCGCGGCGAGCAGTTCGACCCGGCGCACCGGCTTGACGATATAGGCGTCGAGCCCCAATTCGCGCGCGCGTGGAATCTGAATCTTCAAGTCGTCCGAGGTCAACATCAGCACCACGGTGTCATCGTGATCGGCGCCGTGGCGCACATGCTGGACTACTTCGAAGCCGTCCATCACCGGCATGCGGCAATCGAGGATCATAAGATCGAACGGGAGCCCAGCCCGCCGCGCCGATTCGAGTTCGCCGAGTGCCTGCATGCCGCTGTCGGCTTCCGCCACGTCGATTCCCTTGGCCGCGATAATTTCGCGCACGACCATTCGATTGACGCGATTGTCGTCCACTACCAGCGCGCGCAATCCGGCGAGCTGCGCCAGCGTCGCTACGCTGGTCGGACCACTAATTTCCGGCGCCAGCGCGGCGCCGGCGTCAAGGGTGAAGTTCGCGGTGAAAAAGAAAGTGCTGCCGGCGCCGAGGCGGCTTTCGATCCAGGTGCGTCCGTCCATCAGTTCGACCAGGCGATGCACGATCGACAGTCCCAGGCCGCTGCCGCCGAAGCGCCGCGCGATCGAAGAATCGACCTGCGTAAAACTCGAAAAAAGATTGGCAATTTTGTCAGCGGCGATTCCGATACCGGTATCGGCCACCGCGACGCGCAGGCGTCCGGGCTGGTCGGCGCCGGGCTCGCGATCGATGTGCACGACGACTTCGCCATGCGCGGTGAACTTGATCGCATTGCCAATGAGGTTGATGAGCACCTGTTTAAGCCGCAGCGGATCGCCGACCAGGTGGCGCGGCACGTCGCTTTCGATATGCATCACCAGCTCGAGTCCTTTGGCATGGGCGCTGACGCCGAGCGTCGCTCCGATCGCATCGGCGACGGCCTCGAGATCGAACGGGGCCTGTTCCAGGCTGAGCCGTCCGCTTTCGACTTTCGACAGATCGAGGATGTCGTTGATCAAC
Organism: Binataceae bacterium (SeqCode); assembly: GCA_036489375.1. GTDB lineage: Bacteria > Desulfobacterota > Binatia > Binatales > Binataceae > JADMIL01. Next base: position 3,983 of record DASXFX010000146.1, read on the forward strand.
GCGATCAGCGAGTCGCCGTTCGCTTGCATCACGGCGAGATAGTTTCGCTGCTGATCGTCGAGTGGAGTCTCGCTCAGGAGTTCGGCCATTCCGAGAATGGCGTTCATCGGCGTGCGAATTTCGTGCGACATGTCGGACAGGAATTCCGACTTGGCTTGCGAGGCGGCCAACGCCGTTTCGCGCGCCGCGATTAGCTCGCGCTCAAAGGCCTTGAGCTGTGAGATATCGCGCACGATCGAGACGACACATTTCTCACCGTTGATTTGGGCGATCGCCGACGACATCAGGATCGAGATCGAGGTGCCATTGCTGGGATGAGCCAGGTCGAATTGGAGGTTGCGCACGATGCCATCGCGGTTGAGCTGGAGGAGGAACTCGGCACGCCGTTCCGGATCGGGCAGAAGATCGAGGCCGAAGGTGGTGGTGCCGAGCACCATCGCGCGAGTGAAGCCGTAGTGCTCGATGGCGGCGTTGACGTCGATCAGCTCCGCGTCGCTGAACCTGACGATCGTCACCAGGTCCACGGTGGCGTCGAAAATCGTGCGCAGCATCGCTTCGCTCTCGGCCAACATTTCGGCGGTGTGCTGGCGATGGACGATTTCCGCACGGAGCCGCTCCTCGGTCGCGCGCAATCCGAGCAGACGGCCCGACGAGGCCTCGCGATAACCGGCCAGCGTGAGATTGGTAACCTGGGCAAACACGATCGCGCAGATGATCTCGACCCACTGGAAGCCGCCGACACCGTCGCGGGTGTAGGGCAGGCTGAGCGCCAGCGCGGCCAGGGGCACCAAATTGAAGGCGGCCTGCCATTTCGGTTCCCACGGAAGGGTGGAGCCACTCGCGACGATGAAGAGCATCCCGGCCACGAAGAGGGACTCGGACTCGCCGGTGATCACGCTGATCTGTGCCATTCCCGCGATTTCCGCGGTACAAATCCAGAACGCAAGGGTGCGCCAATGAAGTGCGAGCCATGGGCGATTTGAAAATGTGAGGGCGAGCGCGACGCATCCGACCACGATATTGCTGCCGTGACAGAGCATCAGGCGGGCCGAGTGCAGGCCGCATACGGATGCGTCCCAGCCGAAGTACAGAAACTGGGAAGCGACGACGAGCAGCGCACCGGTGCGCGCGATCATCACCACCCGGTTGAATTCGAGATCCTCATCGTCGAAATAGTTTGCGGGTGGGAATGCTGCGGCGGCGGCGTCCACCGATTTTGCGGCGATCGACCCAGTGCTCGCCGAGGCGTTCGATGCGGCCTTCGGCCCGATCTTGGCCTGCGACGATGAATCGGTCTGTGAAATAGCTCGCGCCATGCGCTTTCGGAGAGAAATCGACACTACTGTGAGGGAGCAAGTGCGATGCCGCAGCGCAGCCCGCTGAAACCTTCCCTTTGGGGTCAATTAAAGGGATTTTCGCTTGGCGCGCGGACGCATATCGACCGGATGTTCCTAAGTGAGACATCGACCCGTCAGCCGCATCGCGATTAGGGCGCCGAGCGCATGTGCTGTGGCGATGCGATCGGACGCGGCCAAGGGGCTGGGTACAGACTTCAGAAATGCTACGAGGGTCCTCAGTCGGGCTTAGGCGAAGCGTGGAGTCGTTGAGCGGTGACGACGCATCGATCAGCGGATGTCAGATGATGCAAATAGGATGTCTCAAGAGATCTTCAGCGTGAATAGATCGCTTAAGGCGGGGCTATCCATCGGTGGCCGCAGTAAACGCCTCAAACAATGAACTATAAGACGAAAATACGTACTAACTGTTAAGTATTTACTGCGGCCAACGTGTCGCCGCAAAGAGGAGGTCGATGCGGAGGAAGTCCGGAGAACAGGGTCAGCTTAATGACCCAGGTTCATGCGGCCGCGCGCTTTGCTGCCTCGTCGGAAGCGGCGGCAACAGCAGTGCCATGCCCGCGGGCGGCGAATCGCTTGCTGCTGATCGCAAACGGCGCATCGAAGCGCAGACCGAGTTCGCCGTCGAGCAATTCGTAGCCGTAGCGTTTGGCCTCCTGAATGCCCGCGGCGAGAGCTTCACCTTCGGACACCATCGCCTGAACGTAGATTTTCCCGCCGTCTAACGTGCGCGCATAAGGCCATTCGATGGGCTCGCTGGCGCGAACGAAATTTTTGTAGTTACCGCTCAGATTCCAAGGTTTGAAGATGGGATAGACCAACATAGCTTGGGCTTCGAGGGCGCTTGCTATGATGGCGCCGGCATGGCGAAGCAGACGCCCCGCTCCTGCTGCCGACGCCCACAACTCGCCGCATTCGAAGACCTTTTCCGGCGGCAAATGAGTGAGATCGGGTTTCGGGTAGCTTTGGCTGAACATTGCGAGGTCATGCATGGCGAAGCCGCCTATCATTTCGTGGGGCGCAGATCCGCGTTCATCGAAGAGTCCGTAGAGCTTGCCGAATGTGACGTGGACCTGGCCGATGACCGACCGTTGAGTCTCGCTGAATCCAGCTCCGCGCATCGCGCGCACTTCGCCCAGCCGATGCGCGAATGCGCGTCGTTCTAATTCTGTCTTTAGCAACCTAAGTTCCATTCTGTTCCTCCTGTGTCCGGCCCAACCATGCTCGAAGCAAAGTGAAGACGTATGTTTAGTTCAATAAAAACCAGGTTCGCGGACAACGCCGAGGGAGTCCCTTGCGTTAGCGCGAGCAACAATGCCAGAAAAGTTAAGTCCGATCTGCGCGAAAGCCGGGAAATCGGACGAAAACAGTCGCAGGTAATGATTTCGAATCTGAAGGGGGAGCTTAAAGGACTCAAATAAAAGAGCGATTAGGCGGGCTCGCATAGATGTCGTTGTGCGCATAATGCGCCTATCGCACGGTGTGCGAACCTTGCGGTTGCAAAATCGGAAAAGCTGACACGATCGACGTTGGTGGCATGCAGGCTCTGCTCAAGCATCGTTGGCGGGCTTGGCCTGTTTTCGACTAGCTTTGCGCGGATAACCTTGGAGCACTTTCACACAACTGGTTAATATTTATCGCTGACTGACGGTTAGTTGCAAATTGACTCCGAGTCAATAAGAATGTAAACGCAATCAGAACTGCAAATTAAGCGCGATGACAGCCCAAGCAAACTCTCAGCTAGACATCGAGCAGGTGGTCAGCCGCATTCTGTCCGAAACTCAGGACAAGACAGCGGGAAAGATCGCTGCCTGGAAGAAGCCCACCGACGATCTGCGCCGGTTGGTGCGCCATGACTACGTCCGCAGCCTGCGCAAAAATTTGCCGTACCACGAACTGAAAGCGCTGGTCGCAGGGTTCAGCGAGCTACTACCCGGCTTCAACCGCGAAGTAGTGGGCATGTACTCGACCAATGGGCTCGCGGAATGGGCGAACGCGCTGAATCTGCATTTCAATGCCGCGCCGAACGAGGGTGACGAAGGGCTCGCATTGAGGGGCTTCTACGTCAATCGCAAAGAGGGTACCCTTAAGCGTCCGTTAATTTATGTTAACACCGCTCATCATCCGTTAGCGGTTTCGTCCACCTTCCTTCATGAGGTGGGGCATCACATGAGTTCGGAGTTACTCGGCGAGGATGAGCATACGCCGGTACATTTTTTCATCGATGCCGACTACGCCTCGCATCTTGAAGAGCCAGCCGAGCTTGCAGCCGACGTGATGGTTAGTATTGCACCATATCCCGAACCGATCGCGCGTAAGCTGTTCGCAACCGCGTGGGAATGGGGCTTGGTGGCGCAGGCCAAAGATCTGACAGAGGCGGCGCTTAATCAAGTGCGGAAGCATCTGAAGAAGGCCTATGGCTTCGATCTCACGGAGCAGATACCGGCGCCGCAGATGCTGCACTATTTGTCTGGCATGATACATTATGCAAAATTACGGTGGGCACTACTCGCTGAGTACGACATATGAAGAAGAAAACCCTCGGTCAGGTTCTGAAAAGCCAGCGCGAGATTCTCGGGCTTACACAACGGGAACTGGCGCTTAAGCTCGACGTCAAGGCGAGTCACGTCGCCTACCTCGAGAAGGATCGGCGCCGGCCGTCGCTAGGTCTCGTCAGCCGGATTGCCAATGTCCTCGGGCTACCGAAGGAACCGCTCTTCCTGCTCGCGCACCCGGAAGCGAGTTCCCTCTTGAGCGAGCGCCGCGAAGCGCCGGCGGCCGATCGCAATCCCGACCAGGTGTGGCGTGATTTCACCGGCAACAAAGCGATGCTGGCGCGTCACCAGGTGAAGCCGAACGAACTCAAGGTGCTCTCGCAAGTGAACCTGCTCGGTAAGGTCGCGGCGCCGCGTCACTTCTTCTTTATCCTGAACGCCATCCGGCAGGCAGTCGAAGAAGAGGAGTAGGACGGCGTGAGGCCGTGGGACAACGGCAGGGAGCTGCCCGTAGCAGCATGGATCGACGGTTAGAGGCAGCATCGAAGGCACGCCGTCAAATGAAAAGCCTCGGTGTCGGTTGATGAGGCGAGCCCAACAAATACCGGACATTTTTGAGACGCCGCGCGCGAGAAGTTTTCTTGAGCGCGGCGTTCGTGTATTCGAGAGGTCGAGAAACCCTTCTTCCATCGCGTAGTCGGAGGCGCGGATGGCGCGCGACAAAGGCTCCCGGCGCCTGAACAAATTCTGGTTCGTGTTCGCTTTTACGTGCGGGATCGCCGCTGGCGCAATCTCGCTATCGTACGTGCATGCGCAGGGAACCTTGTGGATCGTTCTTTTCTTCGGAGCAATCGCGGGGGCAGTCGCGATTTTTGAGCAATTCGGCAAACCGCACAGTCACAGTCTGCGCACCCCGGCTGGTCCTTCGCGGTGGACCCGGCGCGCTCAGCCATTTCATCCGGTCGCGCCACGCAGCCCGGCTAGCGGCAAACCGCCGGCGCGCCGGGCCAAGCTTCACGCGATAAACGGCAAGAAAAGCGCAGAACCGCCCTCGTCGGGCACCTCGTAAAGCTCTCGATGCCTCATCGCGGAGGTGAACCCTCGTGATTGACCTGATCATTCGCGGTGGCGAAGTAGTGACATCCCAGGGCGTCGGCCGATGGGATATCGGCGTCAAGGACGGGCGGGTGGCGACGGTGGGGATTGCGGACCCCTCGATCGAAGCGGCTCGAGTAATCGATGCGGCCGGGAAAATCGTGGTACCTGGCGGGATCGAGCCGCACGCCCATCTCTCCAGCCTGGTCACGATGAATCCGACCGGGCGTGAGTTCACGCTGGGGCCCGAAGAAGACACGGTCGGGATGGCCTTCGGCGGCACTACGACGCATATCGATTTCTGCTTCGTGCATCCCAAGACCGACATCTCCGCGGCGATTGAGCAGCGGCGCAAAAGGTGGGTCGGCAAGTCGCACGTCGATTACAGCTTTCACATAGCGCTCGGAGGAGCGTTGCCGTTGAGGGTCTTCGATCAGATGCGCGAGGCTATCGCGGAAGGCTTTCCGAGTTTCAAAGTCTTCACCAATGAAACGTTGCCGCCGCATCCGCAGCGGTTGCCGTTCAAGCTGGACTTCGGGCGGATCGAACTCGCGATGAACCGGGCGGCCCGCCACGGCGGCATCATGGTGGTGCACGCCGAAGACGACGACATCGTGCAGTTCAACTACGAGCGCTTTCGCGAAGAGGGGCGCACCGACGGCGCCAATCTCCATCTCGTGCATAATCAGCTCTCGGAGCAACTGGCCTTCACGCGCACGATCCAAGTGGCGAAAGCCACCGGTGCGGCGGTCTATTTCGTTCATACGTCCGCCCGCGCCGGGGTCGAAGCGGTGGTTGAAGCGCGCGCGCATCGGCTACCGGTATATGCCGAAACGCTGCATCATTATGCTTGTTTTTCTGCCGCGGAATATAAACAGCCACGGGGCTTTTGCTACCATACGTATCCGTCGCTGAAACTCCCCGACGATCAGGACGCACTATGGGAGGGGCTGGTGCGCGACGGCGTTTCGACTACGGCAACCGACGAATATCCGACCTCGCTCGCGGTCAAGCTGCGCGGCAAGAAGATCGATGACGTGACCGGCGGCAATCTCGGCGCCGAGGCCCGCATGGGGATCATCTTCACCGAGGGCGTGGTGCGGCGCGGGATGTCGCTGCAGCGCTTCGTCGATGTTACCGCGACTAACGCCGCGCGCATTCTCGGGCTCTATCCGCAAAAGGGCGTGATCGCTCCCGGCAGCGACGCGGACCTCGTGCTCCTCGATCCGTCGATCGACAAGACCCTTGCGCGCGAAGACTTTCACGTGAGCGATTACAGTCCGTGGGAAGGATGGCACGTGCGCGGTTGGCCGATAACCACTATTCTGCGCGGCAAGGTAATCGTCGAGAACGGCCGCATGGCCGGTCAGTTGAGCGATGGCCGGCTGGTTCCGCGCAAGATCGATCCGGTGATGCTGCGGCGACCGGCCAGCTGATTCACGTTCCTGAAGAGAGGGTTCGCATGCAGCATCCGCCGAAGCGCATAGCCTTGGTGAGCGGCGCCAACAAGGGTATCGGATTAGAGATCGCACGAGGTCTTGGACAGGCCGGCCTGATGGTTCTGGTTGGCGCCCGCGATGCGGCGCTGGGCGCCGCGGCCGCCACTGCTCTGCGGGATGCCAACCTCGACGCCCGCTGCCTCGAACTCGACCTGACGCGTCCCGTCACGATCCAGGCTGCCGCCGCGACCATCCGCGCCGAGTTCCAGCGACTCGATGTACTCGTCAACAACGCCGCGATCATCGATCCGGGCGACGGTCCGCCCGGCGCAGTTGAGGTTGACTCGGTCCGGCGTGCGATGGAGACCAACTTTTTGGGCACTCTCGCAGTTACCCGAGCCATGTTGCCGCTGCTGCGCGAAGCCCCGGCTGGACGAATTGTCAATGTTTCCAGCGGGCTGGGCTCGCTGACGTTGAACGCCGATCCGGAATGGGAGTTCGCGCCCTACAAGCTGCTCGGATATTGTGCCTCAAAGGCAGCTCTGAATATGTTGACGGTACAACTTGCATTTGAGCTGCGCGAGACGCCAATCAAGGTAAACTCCGCCGATCCGGGCTATACCGCTACCGACCTTAATGGAAATACAGGCACTCAAACGGCCGCGGAGGCCGCATCGGAACCGGTCCGCCTGGCGCTGTTGCCGGCCGACGGTCCCACCGGCGGCTTCTTTCGAGCCGGCGGAATTCATCCTTGGTGAGGCCGCGCCGGTGCGATGCGCTCTGTCTTCTGAGTCGCGTTAAAGGGGCTTCCACTGAGGGCTTTTGGACTTTATCGACCTTCGTGCGCCTCTCGCGAGCCTCGCAGCACCATCGATGTGCGTTCGCGGTGAACGCGGCCCGAAATCTGCCGGAGGCTTTGTCGATGAAACGACCGGCGCCGGCTTGAAGGCAGGCACCTGCTTTGGGCATCGCATCGCGACGGGCGCAGAGACAGTCGGCCCGATAGCGGCACCCGGCGCCCAAACTTCCCGCATCGTCAATGCGCCCCAAACGCCACACCACGATCGACGTAATCTGGATGAGCGAGGTAAGGATGCTCACGGACTAGTTATCGCCACTCCCTACACCAGAGCCTGTCGGTAAGCGATTCAAATACCGTGTAGGACATCGAGAGGATGAAGTCGCGAGCTACCGGTTAATAAAACGGCATCGAAAAGAAATGAATAAAACTTGCAGCAACTGTGCTCCAACGTTAGAAATTCTGCGTTTTTACGATGGTTGAAATAGTTATTTAAAGTGTCTTTACCGGCGAAATATTCCAGACGTCCTAAACGAGAGTTGAGGGAATGTACCTCGCGAAAAGTAGTTGCAGTTGAAACGCGCCGACGCCTGCTTGACTCCGTTCTCCTGCCAATGATAAGTCCAATGGCTGCAAGACTTTTTCGCCGCACCGCGAACGATCGCCAATGAACCGCTTGGCGACAAATCGAGTCGCGGGAGGACGGCTGGCTGGGAGGCTCTGGTCGGCTTTAGCGTGCAGCATCGCTCGACAGGCACTAACGGTTCAGTGCCGCACGGCGCGCTAGCCGGAACCTGTTGGCAGCTAAGACGGGCATGGCGGACGCATAGGCTGGTGCTCTGAGATAATCGTCTTAACGCGTTGCAAAGGTGGGAGGAAGCAATAATTCGATGAAACGCAAAGCGACTATGCTCTGGACGACAATGCTTGCCGTTGGCCTAACGGCCAGTCAGGCAATGAGCGCCACGGTTTGCGGATTCGCGCAAAACGCTCAAGGCGGGGTCAGCGGGGTCACGATTGAAGTAAAGAATTCTGCGGGTCAGGTTTTGGGCACGACCACCACTGGCGCAAAGGGGCAGTACAGCATTAGCGGCTTGCCTCCAGGCACTCTTGATCTCTTCGTCGATCCGAGCGCCGGAGTCCAAGGTGGGTCTGGGGTGCTAGACCTGACGGGCGACAGCCGAATGGTCAATTGGTCGGTCTCCGATACGACCGGTGCAGTGGCCAACCAGGACGGCGTCTGCCGCGCCGGTGCGCTCACCCCGATTGAATGGGCGTCGATCGGTGTTTTGGGCTTGGCCGTCGGCGGTGGAATTGCGGTAATCGTATGGGAGGAGAGTGGCGATCGTAGAGATAAGGATCATAATACGCCGCCGCCGCACCTTCCGATCACTAGCGATCAATGAGTTAGATACGCGAACCGACGCGTAAGGTTTGTGACGCCCCTGGGGTATGACAACTGCCTCAGGGGCGCTGTCCGAAACCCGGACCGCGAAGGCGAAGCCGGCGTTTCATAGAATGCATCCAAGAAATCACTGTTTCCGACCCCCGAACGGGCTGCGATCCTCCATCAGCAAAGAGAAGGGCGAGCACCGACCGAGGTTACGCATCACCGGGCTTTTGCTGGCGGTCCTGGCGATAGCTGCGTTGGCGGTCGGATGTTTCTCGCGCGATCCGATGCGGATAAAGGGTTCCGGGCTTCCGGGCGACGACTCGGCTTCGGCCGAGGCTGCGGCCGCCTCTCATAATGCCTCTGCGCCTGGCGCGAATTCCGACGTGCCTGGGCAGCCGCCATCGGCGGCAACCATCGCCGACGATGCCGCCCTTGATCGAATCTGGCAGGAGCGCTCCTCCGAGCTTTCGTCCACCAAGGATTATCCGATTGGACCCGGCGACGTATTGACGGTTTCCGTTCCGCAAATGGACGAATTGCAGGACCGCAAGGTCCGCGTGACGCCGCTCGGTACGATCGAACTGCCGCTGGTAGGGTCGGTGCGTGCGGGGGGGCTTACCGAAGAGCAGCTAGAGGCGGAACTGGATCAAAAGCTCAACAATTTCATGTATAACCCGCAGGCTTCGGTTTACGTCAACGAGTATCATAATCGCGAAGTAGCGGTGATTGGGTCGGTTAATCATCCGGGATTGGTTCTGCTCAACAGTCCTTCCGAGACGATTCTGGATGTCTTGACCCAGGCTGGCGGCTTGGCTTCGACCGCGGCGGACGAGATAGTGTTGATTCCGGTCGAACAGGGCGATCCGAGCATGGCTCAGAGGCTCTCGCAGGTTGCGTTCAACTCCAATGGAGTTACAGCCAATGGAGCTACCGCGACTGATGCCGGCCTTCCCGGCGCGGAGGCCTCCGAGCAGGTTGGTCAGGCAGGCGAAATCATGCCGCATCAGCCTGGCCGCGGCATCCAGGGCGGTAACGCGGCGATCGATCAGCGTGCACATCAGGTGGCGCAGGGAGCGGCGCCTCCGCCGGAGGCAGACCTGGCAGCACGGACAATGACCATGATGCCAGGGAGCGCACATCCGTTATCGATCAAAATCAAGAGCACTTCACTGACTGGCGCGGGCAAATACATCAACATGCCAATGCGGCCGGGCGACGTGATCGTGGTGCCGGGCGGCGGCAATGTGATGGTGATTGGCTGGGTGCAAACGCCGGGATATTTTCAGGTAGGATCTGGCCTGACGGTGTTGGGCGCGATCGGCGCGGCAGGTGGTCCGATGTACGCTGCCAATACCAGGGACATCACGCTGATTCGCAGCAATAGAGACGGAACCAAAGATACCATTCCGGTTGACCTCGACAAGATTTCGACGGGGGAGGCTCAAGATATTCCAGTCAAGGCCAATGATGTAATCGACGTGCCCTATTCGAGCGTCAGAATCGGGCCCTACGTCTTCTACTCGATCCTGTCGCGCATGGGGATCGGCACTCCGGCCTGGTAGAACCCTACTGATGGAACCATCGCGTTATTTCGTCCGGCGCACCGGTGGACTGCCGGTTGAAGCGCCAATCGAAACGGAAGCCTCGCCGATTTTTCTTGACGAAGGGCAGCCGCTGGTCGATTTCCCGGCCTACTGGCGCATCATCCGCAAACACTACCGCCTGGTGATCGCGATGCTCGCGGGCGTCGTCACTCTGACGATGATCAAGGTGATGACGGAGACGCCGATGTACGAAGCCGAGACCACCATCATGGTGGAGCCGGCGGCACAGGCAGGCGGCACCGATACGCTCGAGAACCTGGTGCAGATCGAAGCGGCCGCGAATAATTCCGATCAGTATTACAAGACTCAGTGCGCGATTCTGGAAAGCCGCGGCCTGGCGGCGACCGTGATCAAGAAGCTCGACCTGGAGCACAACGTAAACTTCGCGGGTAAGCCGGCCACGCCGGGATTGTTCGCGAATCTGACGAAGAAGTTCCGCCGCGCGATCCACGAGAAGACCGCTCGGAACGAGTGGCCGGTGCAGCTGCCACCTGGATACCAGGACAATAAAGGCGTCAATCCGGGACTCGTGCACGAGTACCTGAATCAGCTCAAAGTTACGCAGTTGCCGGACACCAACCTGGTCAAGATTTCGGTAATGTCGCCGAGCGCTGAATTGGCCGCGGTCATCGCTAACGCTCATGTCAACGCGTTTGAGGAGCAACAGGGTGTCGAACATGGCGAGCAGAATGAGGAAGCCCAACGCTACCTGAAGCTCAAGCTGGTTGAGGTCAAGAACAACCTCGCACAATCCGAGATCGCGCTGAATGCCTACCGGCGCGAAAAGGGTATTATCCCTGGCCTGATTTCGCTCGATGGCAAAGACGCGATCGTGCTCGATCGTTTGTCTGACCTGAGTAAAGATCTGACTGCCGCGCAAGTCCAGCGTATCAGCCTGGAAGCGCAGGTCTCGCTGATCAAGAAGCACCAGTACAACCAATTGCCCTCGGTGATCGACGATCCTTCGATCCAATCGATGGCGAAGGAACTGGACGGCCTGTACTCGCAACGGGCCGCACTAGCGAGCCAATTCAAGGCGAGTTACCCGCCCCTCGCCAAACTTGACGCTGAGATCGGCGAAATGCAGGCGCGCATTGCCGCGATGACCAATACCAAAGTAGGCGCTCTGCAGTCGCAATACGAGGAAGCCGACGCAAAGGTTACCGAGCTGCAGGACGAGATGGACAAGCAGCGTCAGGAAACCCTCAAGCTCAACGATGCGGCCGCGCAGTACGGGGTACTGCAGCGTGATGTCGATACCAATCGCGAGCTCTACAACGCGATCCTGACGCGCATCAAAGATGTGGAGATGCAGGGTGACATCCGGTCGAAAAATGTCTCAGTGATCAATCACGCCGAAGTTCCCGGCGCGCCTACCAGCCCGCGGAAATTGTTTGCCTTGATGTTAGCGACGATGGGGGGGCTTGGGCTTGGCCTCGCGCTGGCGTTTATTGTCGAAATGTCCGACAACACGCTCAAAAATCCGGAGGAAGCGGAAAATTATCTGAAGCTGCCGAACCTTGGAGTGGTGCCGGAGTTTTCCAGCGTGAATGGTAAATCAGCCTACGCTCCGCGTGAGCTTTTGAGCGGAGGCGCCGGGCGCAACTCAACCGTATTGCCTCCGGGCCGCGAGTTGGTCACGACCCACGGATCGTACTCACGGGTGGGCGAGGCCTATCGCAATCTGCGCACAGCGCTGTTGCTTTCGCGCGCTGGCGGGCCGCCTAAGGTGACCCTGATAACCAGTGCGATGAGCCGCGAAGGCAAGACCGTAACAGCGGTAAATATTTCGGTGATGCTTTCTCAATTAGGCGGCAACGTGTTGCTGATTGACGCCGACCTGCGCCGCGCCCGTTGCCATCGCGTGCTAGCCGTTGACAACCATCTCGGACTTACCGAAGTGCTGACCGGTTCGCGCGATTTGGTTGAGATGATACGGGCTACCGAGATCGATAAGCTCTTTTTCCTCAGTGCCGGATCGGTGCCTCCCAACCCGACCGAACTGCTGAATTCGCCCAAGATGGCGGAAGTCATGCTCCAACTGCGGGAGAACTACGAGTACGTCGTAATCGATTCGGCGCCGGTATTGCCGGTTAGCGATTCGATGGTGCTGTCGAAGCTCACCGATGGCGTAGTGCTGGTCGCGAACGGGTCTGCGACTCCGCGCCAGCAGGTAAAGAACGCATGCGCCCGGCTCGAGTATGCGCGCGCCAAGATCCTCGGCCTCGTCCTCAACAAGGTCAAGATTCATAGTCCCGACTACCATTACTACTACCATCAGGATTACTACTCCTTCGACGGCGACAGTATGCGCGACGATGACGAGCCTGTCTGATCTGGTCCGCTGCGCCGCTCGAGCGCAGAGCTTTCCCTTTACAAATTGAATGGCGATATCCGGCCGTTTGCTCAGTTCTGAGGAAGGTGGACAGGGTCGGCTCGACCACGTCGTGGTCGCCGGGCTCGCCCTGATTCTCATCTTTGCTCCGATGGCCTTCGGGGCGGTCCATCAATGGGCCTACACGATGCTGGAGACGGCGCAATTCGCGCTGCTGATCGTGTGGATGCTCAGGATTCGGCTCGAAGGCGCGAAGCCGGCGCGCTGTGCAATCTCCAACGCAGACCTGCGGCGTTTGGCGCTTCCGTTGGCACTCTTTGTGGGGTTGCTGCTCTTTCAGATTGCGCCGCTTCCTCCCCCAGTGATGCGGCTGATTTCGCCCGCGACCTACCGCCTCTACGCCATGAGCTTTCCAGGATGGCCGCAGACCGCGCCTTATCAGGCATTGCGCGCCGCCTGGAGTTCCAATCCCCACGCCGCTCAACCCGACCTGCAAATGAGGTTACCCCCTGTGGGCGGGCAGACGCAGACGCGCGCGCGGGCCGCCGCTCCCACCATCAAGGAGAAGGCCAACGCCAACGCGGCGAAGCCCTTGTCGCCGGAAAAGCTCGGCCATTTGGGTGATTTACGCTGGAGATCGATCTCGATTGCTCCCACGGTCACGTGGGCCTCGATAATCGAATTTCTGTCGTACGGTTCAGTCTTTTTCCTGGTGCTCTGTTACCCGTTCGGTTTGGTTGGCGCCGAGCGTACGGCGAATGCGCGTTTCATGGGCCAGGTGGTGCTTGCACTGATTTCGATCGGGGCTTTGGTGGCATTCGTCGGTCTGATCGAAAAGGCAACGTGGAACGGTCGCATTCTGTGGTTTTTCCTGCCGCATGACTGGCCCGTAGCGACGCCGGAAAATGTGCGCGCGAGCGGCCCCTTCGTCAACCCCGATCACTTCGCGAATTTTCTTTCGATGATTCTGCCGCTGGCGATCGTCGGCGCCATTTTTCCGATCGCTCCGGGGCATCGCGAACATGGTCCCGATCTGCGGGCGCCTTGCGCAGTGGCGGCTTTCCTGATGGCAGCCGGAATCATCCTTAGTCTGTCACGCGGTGGCTGGATCGCCGCGACCGTCGGGGTCTCGATCGGGCTGGGAATGAGCTTCAGTCATGCCCGCGAGCGTGCCCCCGCCATGCTACAGGGGCTGAGTCGCCGGGCGCTGCCCTTCGCTATCGGGAGCTTCGCGATCTTCCTGCTGGTGATGCTGTTAGTACTCGGCCCGAACTCACGCAGTGAAATCAGCGGCCGAATCGGCGCTACGGCCGCGCGTGGCGACGGCCTCGGACTCAAGCCGATGGCGTGGCGCGACTCACTTGGGATGATTCGGGACTTTCCCATTTTTGGGGTGGGGATGGGATGCTGGCCGGAGATTTTTCCGCGCTATCAAAGTCCGCCGTGGATGTCATTTTACTTTCGCCGGCCCGAAAACGATTACATCCAGTTGATCGCCGAGACTGGTCTCGCGGGCACGGCGCTCGCATTGTGGTTCGCTGCGGTGGTTTGGCGTAAATACCGCGCTGCGGCGTCGTCTATAAGCGCGCGCCAATGGCCGCTCTTTGCTGCGATTGCAGGCGGCCTGGCTGGCGCACTCGTCCACGAGTTTTTCGATTTCTGCCTGCACACGCCCGCCAACGGACTGCTCTTCATAATACTGTTGGCGGCACTGCTGCGACTCGGATTGACCCACGGTGAGGACCGTGCGGTGCAGGGATTGCGCACGGTTTCCACGCCCAGCAGGTACACCTACGTCGGCGCCGCGGCGATCGCGGCTGCCGCTGCGGCTCTGATCGCGGCGGTTCAGATTCAGCACGGCGCGTCTTATCCCTACGATATCGGGACACCGACGACCTTCGCACAGGCGGAAATCTCCGCGGTGAATCATCCGGCCGATTCAACCGTTCATCTGGCGCTCGTCGCGCTGATGCCGCCGGGCGCGCCGGCAGCTCTGCGCAGCCAGGAATTGCGCGCCGCGGTGTGGCTTAATCCAAACGATCCGCTCGCGCGCGACGTTTACGCACGGAGCCTCTTACTCGATGGCAAAAAGCAGGATGGGCTCAAGCAGATAACACTTTCGGTCTTTCACTCGCCCGACCTCGAAAGCCATTTCTATCTGCGTCCGCGGGTGCTTCCATTTCTGCTGCCGGAAGAGCAGGAGGCGGTCGACGCGGGCTTCGGGCGGGCAATTGACGCTGGCTATGCCGGTTCGGCGCATGATCTGGCGCAGTTCTATCGCCACCTCGGACGCTACAACGATGCGGCGCGGGTCGAAGCGAAGGCCGCCGACGCGACCGATGACGACACGGAAAGATTCGCCTATCTAATAGATTCGGGTCAGGACTATGCCCAGTCCGGCAAGATGAAGCAGGCGCAACAGCAGTTGCGCGCTGCGATCGAGATTGACCCGACCGACCCGCGGCCGTATAGCCACCTAATGAACGACGTGATGGGACCTTCGCACGATTCCAACGGTTTGGACGCGGTAGCCAGGCAAGCCATAGACTCCGGAGCCGACCCGGTCACGATTGAGCAGGCAAAGGCGAACGCAGCGACTTCGGCCGGCGATACCGCCGCCGCTGAGGCGGCGTTGGTCCAGGTATCTCGCGATGCTCCCACTTATTCGTCGATGAAAAATCTGGGCGTTTTCTACAATGACACCCAGAAATACAACCGCGCGATAGTTGCCTACCAGCATGCGCTTGATATTAACCCCAACTCAGCCGAGGCTTACTTTGGGTTAGCGCTGGCAGAAGAAAACACCTTCGATTTTCCAGCGGCAGATCACGATTACAAAAAGGCGATTCAGCTGGCGCCCGATGACAAGGGCATGAAGCAGACGTACGCTGAGTTTCGGCATCGTGAGGACCAAGCCCGCAAACAAATGCCCGCCCAATGACCGCAGGCAGCAGCGAAAGGGCAGTTCGAAGCATCTTCGCGGGACCGGAATCTGACGCGGCGTGAGAATCGTCTTCCTCAATCCCGCCGGCCAGATGGGCGGGGCTGAGCGCGCTCTCCTCGACATCATCGCGAGCCTCAAAGCGGCGCGGCCTGAATGGACGCTGGCGCTAATCGCAGCGGCCGAAGGGGATCTTGTGCGCGAGGCGCGCGAGCTTGGCGCGGAGGCTTCGGTGGTGGCCTTTCCGCGATCGCTTGCGGTGCTGGGCGACTCCTCGGCGAGCGCACTGGAAGGCATCCGAAGGCGTCCGCTCGATCTCGCGGCCCGTATGATAGCGGCAGCGCCGGCAATCGCGATCTATCGGCGGCGCCTCGCGCGTGCGATCAGTGCGCTGGCACCCGATCTGATCCATGCCAACGGATTCAAAATGCACCTGCTGAGCGCGTGGACAGCGCCGCGAAATGTTCCACTGCTATGGCATATACATGACTTCGTCAGTTCGCGGCCGATGATGGCGCCACTGTTGCGCGCACACGTTCGCCGATGCGATGCGGTGGTGGCCAATTCGCATAGTGTTGCCCGCGACGTGCGCGAGGCTTTGGGTCCAGTTCCGTCGATTTTCGCGGTCTATTACGCGATCAACCTGGCGCGCTTCGCGCCGGTGGGTAGTGTGCTCGATCTCGACCGGCTGGCCGGGATGCCGCCGTTGGGCGCAGGCGGGGTGCGGGTCGGCATTGTCGGGACGCTGGCGCGTTGGAAGGGGCATGAGACTTTTTTGCGGGCGATCTCGCTACTGCCGCCATCGACGGCGATCCGCGCCTACGTAGTCGGCGGCCCGCTCTACGAAACCTCCGGCAGCCAATACACGATCGCGGAATTACGCACTATCGCGGCGCGTCTTGGACTGAACGATCGGGTGGGCTTTACCGGCTTCGTCAACGACGTGGCGCCGGCCATGCGTGCGCTTGACGTCGTGGTTCACGCGAGCACGCAACCGGAGCCGTTCGGACTGGTCATTGCGGAAGCGATGGCCTGCGGTCGCGCCGTAGTCGTGAGCGCCGCGGGAGGCGCGGCCGAGATCATCACGGACGCCGTCGATGCGCTGGCACATCCACCGGGCGATGCACCGGCCTTGGCGCGCGCGATCGATCAGCTCGCCCGTGACGCGGCGATGCGTGAGCGACTTGGGCATGCAGCCGCTATCGCCAGTGCTTCTCGCTTCACTCATGAGCGCCTGGCGGCCGAACTCGTGCCGGTTTATCGATCGCTTACGCCGCGCGCCGCCTGAGCGCGATGCGGCTGCTTCATGTTCATAGCGGAAATCTGTATGGCGGCGTCGAAACGATGATGCTGACGCTGGCGCGCGAGAGCGCCGGCAGGTCTCCGTTGATCCACGAATTCGCGCTCGCCTTCGAGGGACAAATCGCGTCCGAGCTGCGCTCAATCGGGGTTCCCGTCCATCGGCTCGGCGAAGTCCGCGCGCGCAATCCGCTAAGCGTGATTCGCGCGCGGCGGCGGCTGGGGAAGTTGCTCCGGGCCGAGCGCTATCGCGCGGTCATCTGCCACATGCCGTGGGCGCATGCGATTTTCGCCGGAGTTGTACGGCGCGGGGGCGCACCGTTGGTGTTTTGGATGCATGGCGCTTCACGCGGCCGGCATTGGACGGAATGGTGGGCTCGTCTGACGCCGCCCGATCTCGCTATTTGCAACAGCCGCTTCACCGCTTCGATGCTGCCGAAGATTTTTCCGCGCAAATCCGCGCAAGTGCTTTACTGTCCGCTGGCGATTCCGGACTCGCATCCAACGACCGCCGAGAATCTCGCGCTCCGCGACGAATTGGAAACCGCGCGTGACGCGGTGGTGATCGTGCAAGTTGGCCGGATGGAAGCGCTCAAAGGACATGCGTCGTTGCTGCATGCGCTCGCGCGAGTGCGCGATCGGAACTGGGTATGCTGGCAGGTCGGTGGCGCACAACGTCCTCAAGAGCGTACTTATGTGGAAGGTTTGGGGCGTCTAGCGGGTGATCTGGATCTTGGCGACCGCGTTAAATTCCTCGGCCAGCGGTC
>DASXFX010000225.1:0-14318 GCA_036489375.1 Binataceae bacterium (SeqCode)
CGCGGGGAACCCGCGCCGCCCCCCGCGCAGGCTAGAGGATCGACATTCGCAAAGACCGAGGCGGCGCGGGTAAACCCGCGCCGCCTCGGTTGTGTTGAACGGCTGCTGCTTCAGCCGGAGACTACGGCGACCGCTCGAGGAACTCCGACGGGAGTTACTTGATCGGGGGGAGGGTTTTGTCGCGGACCAGGACCCCATCGGCGTAGAGCTTTCGAATCTGCTCGTCGCTCAAGTTGGTCAGATCGCGCAGCACCTGCTCGTTATCCTCGCCCAAGCGCGCCGAGCGCAGATCGGTGCGATCGGGCCATGCCGAGAATTTGACCGGCACCGCCGGAATCGCGACCTTGCCGAGTTGGGCATCCTCGACCCAGCGGACGGTCTTGCGCTCGTTCAGATGCGGATGGTTGACCGCCTCGTTCACCGTCAGCACGGGCGCGCAGGGGACGCGTTCCTTATCGAGCGCGGCGATGGCCGCATCGCGAGTGGGATTCGAGGCGAGCCAATCTTCGATGATCTTCTGCAGTTCGGCGTTGTTGTCGCGGCGGCCGCGCGCGTTCTTGAAGCGCGGATCGGTGGCGAGTTCGGGCATCCCCATCGCGCGGCACAACTGCACCCATTGATGGGCAGTGGGGACGCACAGATAGACATACTGGCCGCCGCCGTAGTGATAGATGCCGGTAGGGCCGCCGCCGGGATGCTGCGAGCCGTTGCGGGTGGGCTTATACTTTTCGCCGCGCAACGCGACCATCGGCACGTTCGATTCATGCATGTGGAAGTAGG
Organism: Binataceae bacterium (SeqCode); assembly: GCA_036489375.1. Taxonomy (GTDB): domain Bacteria; phylum Desulfobacterota; class Binatia; order Binatales; family Binataceae; genus JADMIL01. The sequence goes on from DASXFX010000225.1 coordinate 781, forward strand.
TGTCGAGCAGCGAGGCGTCGAGGTACTGGCCTTCGCCGGTGCGCTCGCGATGGATGAGGGCAAAGCCGACCGCCATCGCGGCAGCGACGCCGGTGGAAACGTCGCCAATTGCCATCGTGGTAACCGAGGGCGCGCGGTCGAGCTCGCCGATACCGTCGGTGATGCCGGCGTAGGCCTGGCCGATATAGTCGTAGCCGGCCTTGTCGGAGAGCGGTCCGGTCTGCCCCGCCATCGAGATCGAGCACATGATGATTTTCGGGTTGACCTTCTTGACGTCCTCGTATGAGAAGCCGAGGCGCTTGATGACGCCGGGCGCGAAATTTTCGACGACGACGTCGATCTTGGGGAGCATCGACATGATGAGCTCGCGGGCGCCGGGCTGCTTCAAGTCGATGGCGAGGCTGAGCTTGCTGTGGTTGTGCTGCTGGTAATAGGAGCTTTGGGTGGTGTCCTTGAATTCCGGATTGATCGGCTTGAGGCCGCCGGCGCGGACGCGGTCGCCGTCGGGAGCGAGTTCGAGCTTGATGACCTCGGCACCCATCTCGGCGAAGAGCCGCGTACAAGTGGGACCGGCGACGAACTGGGTAAAATCCAGGATACGGTAACCTTCAAGCATGCGCGGCTTGCCAGACATCAATCGCACCTCCAAGTGGTCGCCGCGACGGGGCGCTGGCGGCGAGAAAAAGTGACGGACGCGGACGTTGGCTCAAGGTATAAAATACGCGCGAAATTGTCCAATCGTTCTAATGAACATCAGGTGGAAGCGTGGAACGCTCGCTCAAGGCGAAGCGCCGCGGAGGGCTGAATGGTTCGCAGCGCTTAGCGGCCGCATCGCCGTTAGCGTCAGGGTCGGCGAGGACTACGAAGCCAATTTGCCGCCGTCAATGGCGATGGACGCGCCGGTCATATAAGGAGCCTTGTCGGAGGCGACGAACAATATCGTCTGCGCGATTTCCTCGGGGGTTGCGGTGCGATTGGCCGGAACGTGCGCAACGAAGCCCGCCTTGGCCGCGGCATCGCGGCCGGTGAACCGGTTAAACATCTCGGTTTCGACCGGACCGGGGGCGACCGCGTTGACGCGCACGCCGGAGGCAATCGCCTCGAGCGCCGCCGATTTCGTGAGACCTTCCACCGCGTGCTTGCTGGCAACATAGACGGAGGCGCCGGGCGTTCCGATTCGGCCCAGGGCCGAGGACAGGTTGACGATGCTGCCGCGTTTGCGGGGCAGCATCACACGCAACTCATGCTTCAGGCTGAGCAGGGTGCCGAGGACGTTAGTATCGAAAATGGCAGCGTAGCGTTCGGGGGAGGTTTCCGTCACGGGGCCGGGCTGTCCCTCGGTGCCGGCGTTGTTGATAGCGATGTCGAGGTGGCCAAAACGTTCGACGGTCTTATCGACGAGAGCGCGCACGTCGTCTTCATGGCGGACGTCGGCGCGCCAATATTCTGCGTCGGCGCCGAGGGCGCGAAGTTCGGCGAGCAATTGCTGGCCGGCGTCATCGCGGCGTCCGGAGATGGCGATGCGGGCGCCGTCGTGAGCGAACGCGAGCGCAGTGGCACGTCCAATACCGGTGAGCGCACCGGTGATCAGGACGACCGGGGCATTGGGGGTACTCATTGGAGGGGCTCCTTGAAAATGGAGTATGAAGATGGACGCGCGTCTTTAAGCGAGTCAAGTTCAGTATTTCAAAGGAAGGAAAGCTCGCTCAAGGCCGGCGATTTTGATCGCGGCAAAATGCGCTCACATGATCGTCACGAAATTGTCGCGTAAAGGTCCGAAGGAGAACATTAGCCCAGTTTCCTCAGAGCTCACGACTGGCATGATCCTCGCTCGGTTAGACATCTGTGAGCAGGGTGCGCGAGATGGTGGTAAACGAGCGGCGTCAACTAATCACGCTGGGGTTAGCGGTGCTGGTGTTCATGATGACGCTGTTCGCGCATACCGTGTATAGACCGCGTGCGCGGGTGGCTCGCGTGGCAAATCGGGTGACCAGTTCGCGAGCATAATACGGACGACGGAGGCTCGGCTGATTTTGAAGAAGCGCGCACGCATGGTACCCTCCGTGCGAAGCTAAAGGCGGAGAATCGCCGGTCGAGGAAGACTTCTGCGGAGGATGGTCGCGCGGCCATTGCTCGAGTCGGTTCCCGGCCAGGCAAGTCATTCATTTTCCCGTCCGAACGAGGACTGCCAGCGGAGGGTACGAGGAAGGCTCTACCGGGCGGCGCAATACGCATCCGGAGGGCGCTTCCGAGACGAGAATGGAAGGCGGCGCACCAGCAGCACCATCCGCAGCCGCGCTCGCGGAGCAGGCGCATCATCACGCAGCCGAGACGGCGCGCAAATGGATCATTGCGGCGTCGGTGATTCTCTGCACGATTCTCGAAGTTCTGGACAGCTCGATCGTAAACGTCGCACTGCCGCACATGCAGGGCAGTTTCTCGGCGACCATCGATGAGGTCACATGGGTCGTGACGACCTACCTGGTCGCGGCGGGAATCATGATTCCGACGACCGGATGGATCAGCGGGCAGTTCGGGCGCAAGAGCTATTTTCTTTTCTCGATCGCAACTTTCGTTATTTCTTCGGCGATGTGCGGTGCGGCGCAGTCGCTCAACCAGATGGTCGCATTTCGCTTCCTGCAGGGAATCGCGGGGGCGGCGTTGCAGCCGCTCTCACAGGCGATCCTGATGGAGACTTTTCCGCCGAACGAGCAGACGCTCGCGATGGCGGTGTGGGGCATCGGCCTGATGGTCGCGCCGATCATGGGGCCGACGGTGGGCGGCTACATTACCGACAACTGGAATTGGCGCTGGAACTTTTACATCAACGTGCCGATTGGGATTGCGGCGGCGTTCATGGTTTCGACCTTCGTGCACGATCCACCGTATCTGAAGAAGCTCAAGGGTCAGGGCAGCGCCGACTGGATCGGAATCGTCTGCCTGGTGTTGTCGCTGGGTCTCGGCGAAATCGTGATGGATCGCGGCGACCGGGCCGATTGGTTTTCCAGCACCTGGGTCTGGTACTTCTCGATCATCGCGGGCAGCGCGTTCATCCTGCTGATCTGGCATGAATGGCACACGCCTGAGCCGATCGTACAGGTGCGGATACTGAAGAATCGCAACTTCTCGGTGCCGACCCTGCTGCTTATTCTCATGACCTTCACGGCGTACGGAATGCAGATTCTCAACCCCGCGTTCCTGCAAGATCTGCTCGGCTACACTGCGGCGCGGGCGGGCATGGCGATGGCGCCGCGCGGAATCGGCTTGATGGCGGCGATGTTCTTTCTGGGTGGAATCGCCAAGCGCGGATTCGATACGCGGCCGCTGGTGGCGCTCGGGTTTGTGCTGATCGGCGTCGCGAGCTGGCAGCTGGGCAGCCTCGATCTGAATATGTCGGAATGGAATTTCATGGCGCCGACGATTATCCAGGGGGTCGGCATGGGACTGATCTTCCCGAATCTTTCGGCGGCCGCCCTGAGCTCGATTCCGCGTGAGCAGATGGGGTACGGCACCAGCCTGTTCTCGATGTCGCGCAATATCGGCGGTTCGATCGGAACGTCGGTGCTCACCACGATGCTGGTGCGGCGCGAGCAGGTGCAGCAGAGCTACCTGGTGCAGCATCTCTCGGTTTTCGATGCGTGGCGGATGAGCAACGCGCCTGCGCGGATGCCGGGGGCCGGAACGCATTTCGACTACATGAGTTCGATCGTGAACGGGCAGAAGCGCGGCTTCGCGATGATCTACAGCTCGGTGCAGACCCAGGCAATGATGATCTCGCTCAACAATATCTATCGGATGCTCGGATATCTGATGATTCTTGGCCTGGTGCTGTGTTTTCTGTTGCCGCGAACGCGGGGCAAGGCTCCGGCCGGCGCGCATTGAGTACGGGCCGCGGGCGGCTCGCAGGGATCCGGTTGGCACCGCAAGCTGTCCTTGCCCGCGATATTAGGATGGTTTAGCCTGAGCATCGTGAACATCGCCGGAAATTCTCAAGCGACTTGCAGCCACGCGGCAGATCGCCCCTGACCATTCGCCAATCAGCCATTCCGTTCGTCATCGCCCGGCGGGCACAGTGAGTAAAGCGCCCGGAGAATTCGAGCTTATCGCTCGGTTGACGGCGAAGTTGCGTCAAAGCCGTCGGACGATCCTCGGTCCCGGCGACGACTGCGCGATCCTGGCGCCGGCGCGAGAGCCGCAGTTGGTGACGATCGATTCGATGGTCGAGGGGGTGCATTTCAAGCTTGAGTGGTTCACCCCGGAAATCCTCGGCGCGCGTGCTTTAACCGTGAATTTGAGCGATATAGCTGCGATGGGGGGATTTCCAACGGCGTGCGTGGTTAACCTGGCGATTCGGCCGGGACTCGGCGCGCGTTTCTTCGATCGCCTGTACGCGGGGCTCACGGAAGCGGCGAGTGCGTCGGGCACTGACATCGTGGGCGGTAACGTGACCAGCGCGGATGCACTCGCGATCACAATCACGCTCATCGGCGCGGCGCGACGATCTACATTGCGACGCGATGCGGCCCGCCCCGGCGACGAAATCTTTGTGACTGGAACCGTCGGCGATGCAGCGATCGGATGGCGTATCATGGCGGGCAAGGTGCGCGCGCGCGGAAGTTCGCGGAAATTCCTGACGGATCGATTTCTCCATCCGGTTGCGCGACTCGCCGTCGGACAGCGCCTGGCCAAAATCACGCCCGCGCCCGCTGCCATCGATATAAGCGATGGGCTCTGGCAGGACCTCGGGCACGTGCTGCATCGCAGTGGGGTCGGCGCGGAAATCGAAGCAGGCGCGATTCCAGTTTCGTCCGCTTATCGAGCGGTCGCGGCGGACGATCTCGAGTTCGCGTTGAGCGGTGGCGAGGACTACGAACTGCTGTTCTGCCTGCGCCCCGGCCATTCCGAAGGAGCGTTGACGCGGCGTCTGGGCGTGCCGATTCGACGCATCGGCCGGATCGTCGCAGGGCGCGGTGCGCGCCTTATCGGCGAAATCGGCGGGCGCAGTGTTGCGGCGCCGCGAGTCGTCGGATGGGATCAATTGAGGGCTCGCGGCGCACGATGATTCTCCTGCCGATCGCGGTTGCGGTTCTATTGCTGATAAGTGCGCTGTTGGCGTCGTCCGAGACGGCGCTGTTTGCGCTGGTGCGAATGGAACACACGCGCACCAACCTGAGCGCCTCCGTGCAGCATGCGCTCGACCGCCTGATGGCGCGCCCGCTCGAATCGTTGATGGTGATTATTGGCGTAAACGAGGCTTCCAACGTCTTCGCCGAATGTTTCGCGACCACCTTCATGATTTTCTGGCTGGGCCAGATGGGCGCGTATCTGTCGGTACCGCTGATGCTGGTGACGGTGCTGATCTTCTGTGACATTACGCCCAAGACTTTCGCCCTGGGCTTCCCCGGTTTCGTGGCCGAAGTGACGGCGCGACCATTGGCGACGCTCGCGGCCGTGGTCCATCCGATCGCGAAGTGGGTAACGCCGGCGTCGCCGCCACCGCGCCCTGAGCCGGTCTCGGAGGCCGAGTTCAAGGCGCTGCTTAGAGTCAGTGAGTTCCAGGGCCAGGTGGAGCCGCAGGAGCGCGCGCTGATTCACAAGGTTTTCGACTTTGGAACCCGGCGCGTGTCGGAGGTGATGACGCCGCGCGAGAAGATTTACGCGCTCGATATTGCGACGCCGCCGGATCGAATAGTTCCCGAGGTCGTCGCCGGCCATTTCTCGCGCATCCCGATCTATCGCGACAGCCTCGACAACATCGTTGGGATTCTCCATGTAAAGGACCTCGTCACGCGGCGGCTGGAACCGGCGCCGCCGCGTCTCGAGCGCTTGATTCGGCCGGCCTACTACGTGCCGCCGGGCAAGCCGCTCGCGGAATTGTTTGACGAGATGCGGCGCGGCCGCTTCCAATTGGCGGTGGTGGTCAACGAGTACGGCAAGTTGTTGGGCCTGATCACGCTGGAGAACCTGCTCGAGGAATTGTTCGGCGAGATTCGCGATGAGTTTGACTACGAAGGGCCCGAGATCACTCACGAGCCCAGCGGCGAATGGGTGGCCTCGGGAGCGATCGAAGTAAATCGGCTGGTGGAAGCCCTGGGCGACGGAAAATCGCTAGGTGCGAATGGGCCGCATACGCTGAGCAGCCTGGTCTTGCGGCGCCTCGGACGCGTGCCGCGGACCGGCGAGCAGTTCCGGCTGGGCGACTTCGACGCGACCGTCGAGCGGGTGCGCGGCGCCACGGTGGAACTGGTGAGGCTCAAGCGATGGAACTAGGCGGGCTGATTGCACTGGTCGCCGCCTGTGTGATCATGCAGGCGTTCTTTGCCGCCAGCGAGATCGCACTGGTCGCCGCCGATAATCTTAAGGTTCGCGCGGAGCACGAGAGAGGCGTCAAGGAATCGCGCGCGCTGAGCGGATTACTCGAACGCCGTGATCGAGTCGTCGCGTTGATGCTGACGGGCAACAATCTTGCGACCGTGATCGCCGCCGCGGCGCTGACCAGTTTTCTGCACGACCTGAACCCGCGCATCGTGTACTGGGCGCCGTTCATCCTCGCGCCAATCTCGCTGGTACTCGGCGAATCGATCCCGAAGATGCTCGCGATCCGTTCTCCGCTGGTGGTTGCGCGCTTCGCCGCGCGCCCGCTGAGTGCGCTCGCAACGATCCTCGCCCCGTTGCTCGCGGCCGAGACCGCGCTGAGTCGCTGGCTGCGTGGAATCGCCGGCGTGTCGCCGGAAGAAGAGAGCGTGTTCCTGAGCCGGGAAGACTTGGCGATGCTAGTGCGGCGTCGCCCTGACGAAGCAGGATCGGCGGCCGCGCCGGACGCCGACGCGATACTGCCGGCAGAGCAACAGATGATCAGCCGCATCTTCCGCTTCACCCGTGCGGAAGCGCGCAAGGCGATGGTGCCGCTAATCCGCGTTGAGGCGGTGCCGGAGGAGACGACCCTGGCCGGCGTAATCGAACTGGTCCGGCGCGAGGGCTTCACGCGCATCCCGGTGTTCCAGGAGCGCATTTTCAATATAGTCGGCGTGGTCCACGCCTTCGACCTGCTTGAGGCGCCAGACTTGAGTCGCGCAGTTGCCGAGGTGATGCGTTCGGTGAGTTACTTTTCAGAAGCGACGCCGCTCGATGAAATCCTGGTCGCGCTGCAACGCACGCGCGAAACGCTCGCAGTGGTGGTTGACGAATACGGCGGGGCTTCCGGCATCATCTCGATGGAGGACCTGCTCGAGGAGGTCGTCGGCGATATCGAGGACGAACACGACGTGCGCGAAGAACACGCGCGAGTCGTGGGGCCGAAAACGATCGTGGTTTCCGCGCAGGCCGCGGTCGCGGAAATCAACGAACGCTTCGGCCTCCGCCTGCCGGAGCGCGCCGAATATGCTACCGTCGCCGGCCTCGTGGTCGAGCGGCTCGGCCATATTCCGATGGTCGGGGAGCAACTGAAATCGGGCGACGTGACGATCAGAGTGACGCGCAGCGACGCTCGCGCAGTGCGCGAAGTGGTGATCACGCTTGACCGTCCACTCCCTGCGAGCGATGCCCGCCGCCGATGACCGAGAAGAAAATCCGCGAAATCCTTGCGTTGGTTGAAACCGGCGGTCTCAGTGCGGATCGCGCGCTTGCCCGTCTCAAGTACCTGCCCTTTGAGGACCTCGGTTTCGCGCGCCTCGATCATCATCGGGGGCTGCGCCGCGGCCTGCCGGAGGTAGTGTTCGGTGAAGGCAAGAGCGCGGATCAGATCGCGGCGATCGGCAAGCGGATGGCCGCCGCGGGCGTCAATCTGCTGATTACGCGGCTCACGCCCGACAAGGCGCGCCTGCTCAAACGCAAGCTGCGCGGACTCGCTTATAGACCCGACGCGCAAATCGGAATGATAATTCGCGAGCCTCCTGAAATTCGCGGCCACGGCACCGTGATGGTCTTGAGCGCCGGCACCTCCGATATTCCGGTGGCGGAGGAGGCGGCGGTGTGCGCGGAGGTCTTCGGCAATCCGGTCGAACGCCTGTACGACGTCGGTGTCGCCGGACTTCATCGGTTGACCGCGAGCGCCGAAGCGATTCAGCGCGCGAGCGTTTTGATCGTGGTTGCAGGCATGGAGGGCGCGTTGCCTTCGGTGGTCGCCGGTTTGATCGACAAGCCGGTGATCGCAGTGCCGACGAGCATCGGCTACGGCGCTTCGTTGGGTGGGATTGCGGCACTGCTGGGGATGCTCAACAGTTGTTCGAGCGGAGTGACGGTGGTGAACATCGATAACGGTTTCGGCGCGGCATTCGCGGCCACCATGATCAACCGGGTGGGGCTCGAAAGCGGACGCGACTGATGGCCGAACGCAAGGACCTCACCAGTGGCCGCGCGCGCCGCGCGATAAAGATTGGCGGACTCGCGTCGCAGGTCGGTTCGAGTTACCTGTGGACCTCGCTGCGCCGCCCGTTTCTGAGCACCGGCCGCTACGACCAGGAACTGCTCGATACCCATCTCAAGAATGCGCGCCGGATTGTCGAAGGCTCCAAGCAATTGCGCGGCGCCTTCATGAAGCTGATCCAGATGCTCTCGACGCGCGCGGACTTACTGCCGGGCGAAGCGCTCGACATCCTGAAGGCAACGCAATCGAGCGTGCCGCCGATGGACTATCCGCTGATCGCGAAGCAGATTCGCCGCGAATTTTCGAAATCGCCGGAGCAGCTTTTCGCGAGCTTCGAACGCGAGGCCTTCGCCGCCGCCTCACTCGGCCAGGTCCATCGCGCGCGGCTCAAGAACGGCCAGGAGGTCGCGGTCAAGATTCAGTATCCGGGAGTGGATGCGACGGTCGAGCAAGACCTTGGCAATCTCAAGCTGCTGTTGCGCACGCTGCAGGCGGTCGCGGGCGACATCATGCGGCAGAAGATTGACACGAAAACGATCTTTACCGAACTGGCGGAACGCCTGCGCGAGGAAATCGACTACGTTACCGAAGCCCGCAACATCGGAGAATTCAACCGTCTATTGGCCGACGATGAAGATATCGTGCTCCCCCGCGTGATCAAGGATCTGAGTTCCCGCCGCGTGCTCACGATGACTTACGTCGAAGGCTATCGCCTCAGCGACGTCTTCGGGACCGAGACTGACGCCAAGCTCCGGGCGTGGGTGGCGCGCAAATACTACTGCATGCTGTGGCGGCAAATCCTCGAATTCGGCGTGCTCCATACCGACCCGCAGCCGGGCAATTATCTCGTCAGCTATCATCCGAAGCTCGGCATCCTGGATTTCGGATCGGTGCGGCATTTTTCCGAGCCTGTGCGCAAGGCGAGTCTGCAACTCGCGCAGGCGATAATCGCCGGTGACGATCACGCGATGGCCGCGGCGCTGGTCAAACTGGGCTACCTCGATCGGACGCAGGAACCGGCTCCGATGGTAAAGATCATCTACATGCTGTTCGAACCGGTGATCACGGATCGGCCGTATCATCCCGACGAATTCGACGCGATCGGCAAGGCGGCGACGGTCGGCGAAATCGCGTACGAGCACAAGCTCTACAAGTCGCCGCGTCACAGCATTTTCCTGATTCGTTCCCTGATCGGTCTCGACGGCATCATGAAGGGCCTCGGCGCGAAGATGAATTACGCGGCGCTGTTTCGCGAGTGCGTCCGCAACGCGGCCAAAGCCAAGCGGACGGATTAACCGCGGTGCCAGCGAAGGGCCAACAGGCTGCCCGCGGAAAAGAGGTGCGGAGTCGCAAGCGGCAGCCAAATCGAACATCGCAAGCGGCCGGGATTCCGGCGGAAGACTCCGCGGTGAGCATCCTGGAGCTGCTCGAAGCGCATCGCGATCGAACGTTTCGGCGCGTTCCGGCGCGGCGCGTTACCGGCGAGCAGAGTGCGCTTGGCTTCATCAACGAGACCGGCTTTTGCGCAGCGTTTACCCCGGGCCTTGGAGTGCCGTGCCTGCGCGAGGCGATCGAAGGGCGGCGCGAACCCAAACTGCCCGAGCATATTCAGCACGACCGCGCGATCATCATGACATGGAATCTCAAGGACACTCTGCCGGCGCGCAAAGCGGTGTACTACGGCAAGGTGATTGCGGGACGTCCGAGCTTTATCGCACTAGAGCTGCTGCCGGCGTTTCTGCGTCTGCGCGTCGCGCCCGGCGGCTACCGGAAGCTTTACGAGCGCGGCGCACTGAGTCATTGCGGCAAGCTGGTGATGGATGCGCTCACGCGCCGCGGCGCCGCCGAAACCAAGGCGCTGAAACTTGCGAGCGGTTATGCGCAGCCCGGCAAGCGCGCAGTCTTTGATCGCGCGATGAAGGAGTTGCAGGAGAAATTCCTGGCGCTCAAGATCGAGGAGCGTTACGACCCTTTCACCTACGTCTGGGACACCGTCGATAGCCGCTGGGGCGAAGCGACACGCGAAGCGCGATCGCTGAATCCGGGGGAGGCCGCCTATCGCATCGTGCGGCGTTACTTCGAGATCGCGGCGTATAGCAATGAGCGCGCGATTGCGCGAATCCTCGGAATCGATCCGGCGTTGGTCGAGCGCGCACTGCGCCGTCTGGAACGCGAGCGCACGATTCGCCGCGGCGTACGGATCGGATCGCTGCGCGAAGCGATTTCGATGCTCGCGGCCCTCGGTGGAAGGCCTCGCTAACCAACCGATTGCCATCGCGGTTGTTCGGCCCGAGCGCGACAGACGGGTGCGACACTACCACTGTTCGTAATGCACCGCGCGCCGCTCGTAGCCCGCGCCTCGCAGCAAGTCGCGCAGCGCTATCACGCCCTTGCCGACGCCGCAGATATAGAAGTGACGGCTGCGATCGGAATCGGCACTGACCCAACGACGAGTTGCTTCGAGTCTCAGTCGCGCATAGAGATCAGCCGCATCACCGTGCAAGGCCGTCGACTCGTAGCGAAATTCGGGATGGGCGGCGGCGAGACGTTCGAATTCCGCAGCATAAAGCAGATGTTCGCCGCGGTCCGCGACGTAAAGCAACGTTACTGGATGGGCCGGAACGGTCGCGAGCGCCCTTCGAATCATCGGGCGGATCGGAGCGATCGCGGTGCCCTCAGCGATCAAGACGAGTTCGGCGGCGGGCGGGCGATCGAGCGTGAACGCGCCGAAGGGGCCGGTGAAATTCAATTCATCGTCGAGACCGAGATCGAACAGCCACGCTGCGCCGGGGCCATCGGGGACGCGATTGAAGCAGATTTCGAAGGGCTCGCCGTCTTCCGGGTTTGACGCAATCGTGTAGGGACGGATGCGCGTTTCGCCAGCCAGCGGAATCGCGATCGAGATAAACATGCCGGGCAGGAATTGCGGCAGCGCCCCCTGGCTCATCCGCAGGAAGAGCGAACGCGTGTCGGCGCAATGGTCGAAGATGCGATCGACGCGTGCGCGCAGCGAAGGCCGCTGCCGCGGGGTTCCGGCGGGTGTTGCAGCGTCGCTCATACGGCGGCCCGGTTCATAGATGCGCGGCTCATCCGCCGTGGCTCTCGCTGATCTGGTTGATAGTGAAGCGCGGAACCACGATGACGATTTCCGCATTCGGATCTTCGATTACAGCCTGACATCCGAGGCGTGAAGTCGGAGTGAGTCCTGGCGCGCGATCGAGCAGGTCTTCTTCCTGTTCCGAAGCCTCGCCGAGTTTCTCGAAGCCCTGCTTGACGATCACGTGACAGGTAGTGCACGCGCAGTTTCCGCCGCAGGCGTGCTCGAGGTGGACGTGGTGTCCAAGGAGGATATCGAGAATGGACCCGGGCAAGCCGTCATGCTGGAACGGAGCCTTTTTCGGATCGAACTCGAACGTCTGATCTGGGTCGCCGTTTTCGAAGATAATGCGGATTTTCGCCATCAGTTTCCGTTGCAATGCGGTGAGTGGGTGAATCGCCGCCGAAGCGCGGGGAGTACACCGCCACTACAAGGATATGCGGCGTGCTCGGCGCGCGAAACAACCGACTTGCGTTTTCGCCTGATTTTCGCCAAAATCGGGACCGAACTCTGGAGGTTCGTGCAGATGGCGACTCTGACGAGGCGACAAAAGCAGATGGTTGATTACCTGGAACATTTTATCGGCGAGCACGGCTATGCTCCGACGCTCGCCGAGGTGGGAGAATATTTTGGGTTGTCTTCGCTCGCCACCGTCCACAAGCATCTAAAGAATCTCGAGAGCAAGGGCTTCATCCATCGCACGCATAACCATAGCCGGGCGCTCGAAATCGCGGGTAAGGGAAGCGTCGGGGCGCACGAGATTGCGTTGCTTGGACAGGTGGCAGCGGGGTTGCCGATTGAGGCGATAGAGGGGTCGGACACGATCACGGTGCCCGACGAATTTGTACGGCGCGACAGCACGTTCTGCCTCCGGGTCAAGGGTCAATCCATGGTCGATGAGGGTATTCGGGACGGCGACTACATTATCGTCGAGAGCCGCGACGCCGCGAATCAAGGCGAGACCGTGGTGGCGTTGATTGACGGCGAGGCGACCGTCAAGAAGTACTTTCGCGAGAACGACGGACGGGTGCGCCTGCAACCCGCGAATCCGACAATGGACCCGATTTTCGTCAATGAAGGGAACTTGCAGATTCGGGGTGTCGTGGTTGGTCTGATGCGTCATTATCGCTAGGCGGGTGCTGGGTCTCTTCTCGCTCCGGGGGCCTTTCAGGCCGCAATCATGATTCTTTGAGTTGAGCTCCTTGCAACCTGTGATTGCTGAAGGCTAGCGGAGAGTAGTGGTTTTACGGTCGATCGCCGACGGCAGACCAGGGATTATCGAAGACATCTTCCTGCTTTTGCCGGCACGCACAAAGTGAGCGGAATTCTCGCCGGCGCGTACCGGAATTGTGACGAGAAAATTTGAACCACCGCTGGCACGCGGCCGCAGTTCGAGCTTGCCGCCGAGCGCTTCGACGCTGCGCTGAACGACGGCGAGGCCAAGACCCAGGCCGCGATAGCGGCGAGCGCTGCTGTTCGACAACTGTGCGAACGGCTCGACCGCGTGATCCAGTGTCGCGGGACTGAGCCCGGGGCCGGTGTCGCTGATTTCGACCTGGATCGAGTTGCCCAGGACGCGATCGTTCAAAGGGCGCAGAGCGACGGTGACCGAACCGGAGTCGGTGCTTTCACGATTCGACTTTCACGAATAACCTTGGAAAATCAGACATTTTGAGCCGTGAGCTGCCCTCACTCTTCTCAAAAGGTACCAAATAGGTACCCGACCGGCGCGAGACTCCCGCGCGCGCATAGCGGGCCGTAAGAAATGCGTGTAGTAAATGCGGCCGATGAAACAAGCGAACATCGAATGCCCAATGAGGGATCGCGAGCCTCATACGACAAGAAAACCCGAAAGGCTCGATGGGATAGCGGTCAAGCATATCGAGCACCAGATCGCCCGAAACAATTACCCGCCGCTTCCGCGAACCGTCAGACGATTCCATCGATGCTTGGATTGCTGCGCGGTTTGGGTGACAGGTTCAATCTACGAGACTGCAACCGAAGCGAATATCTGCGGCATCTACGATCAAACCCTGACCTGGAAACCTCGTTGACAGTCCGGACTGAGCGCGCGAG
>DASXFX010000009.1:0-7809 GCA_036489375.1 Binataceae bacterium (SeqCode)
GATAGCGGGATGAGCCGGACGCTCACCGACTATCTACATCATCAGCGGCTACCCTTTGTCGCGGCAACGGTCTATGCGCAAGGCGGCAATCCTCGATCGATCCTGCTGTCGGGACAAGTGCGAACCCAGAAGGGGAAAGACGATGCGGAGACGAAGTCGCGCGCCTTCCTCGGAGTTCGAGGTGTCGCGGTCCATAACCGGGTCAGAATTAACCCTCAACTAGCCTTGAGTCCTTCCACGTCAGGTTATGCCGATGCGGGGGCAGGACCACCGGCGGGGGGGAATTCATGTTCCGAGGTGTGCCAATCGAACGAAGGTCAATGCGAGGGTAATTGCCGGAACCAGAGCGCAGGCAATTCGGGAGGCCTGGGCGGGGCGCTGTCGTCGCTACTTGGCCAAATGAACCAGGGCGGCCAATGTGCGCAGAACTGTCGTCAGATGATGAATCAATGCATGGGCTCGTGCGGTGCGGGAGGCTCGGGCAGCCGGTATTAGCGAGGGGGTCAGTATCGAGAGCCTTGCGGGAGTGCGGTAACTCTTCGCAGGGGCTGCCTTTCGTGCAATTGTGAGCGCCAATATCACGAGGAGAATCGCCGATGCCGTATGCCGAAGGCCGCATCTTCAACGACGCCGACAGCCATATCATGGAGAGTCGGGACTGGCTCGCGAGCTATATCGATCCGGGCCTGCGCGACCGCCTGCCACCGCCGGACTTCGCACGCACCGGGCGGATGGCCGACGCGATCGGCAAGACCCGCGACGCGGCGCATTGGGCGGCGGCCAACCTCGAAGCGAACCTGATGAACCTGAAGGGCTGGGACGCTTACGGCGCAACCGACCCGGACGAACGCACACGCGCGCTCGACATGCTTGGCTTCAACTGCCAACTGGTGTTCGCGTCAGTCGCACCGGGACAGTTCTGGGGATCGTTCGCGCAACGCGAGCACGATGCGGAACTGCTGTACGGGGGCGCGCGAGCGTTGAATCGTGCGATGGTCGATTTCTGCGCGCACGATAAGCGCTTGATCCCGGTCGGTTTCGTGCCGCTCGACGTGCCAGAACGCGCCGAGCGGGAAATCGAGGAAGCGGTGCGCCTCGGCTGCCGTACGGTATGGATTCCCGCGGGGCCGGCTGGTGAGCGGTCGCCGACTCATCCGGATCTCGACGGGGTGTGGGCGCGGCTGCAGGACGCGAACATGCCGTTCATGACGCATATCGGCGCCGGACAGATACCGATCGAAGCTGCGTACCTCAACAATGGGCTCAAGACCACCGACTTCCTCGGCGGCGGAGAAACCGTCCGCGCCAAGGACTTCATGCTGATGCATGCGCCGTCCGAATTGTTCCTGTCGGCGTTGGTGCTGGATGGCACCTTCGAGAAGTTCCCGCGCTTGCGCGGCGGCTGTATCGAGCAGGGCGCGATGTGGGTGATTCCGTGGCTCAAGCGGCTCGACGCGGCGCAGGAGTCTTTCGTACGCACTGAGCCGGCACTGGCGTTGCCGCTGCGGGCCTCGGAGTACGCGCGGCGCAATCTGCGCTTCACGCCCTTCCCGACCGAGCCGGTGGGTTGGATGATCGAGCAGGCGGGGGCGGAGCTGTTCCTGTTTTCCTCGGACTATCCGCATATCGAAGGCGGTCGCAATCCGCTCAAGCGATTTGAATCGGCGATGAAGGATATTGACGAAGACGCGAAAGACCGCTTTTACGCGCGCAATTTCGCCGAACTGATGGCCTGAACCTGCCATTTTGGCGCCGCTCGCATCGTAATACGGTCGCGGGCGGCGCCCTCCCCTTCCCTGTATTTCTCTTCGATCCGATTTTTCCGGCTCGATCTACGTATTCCGATCGCCCTGTCTGATGAGATGGCGAGTGCGACGGTTCAGGTGGTCTGCACCTGTGATGTCCGACCTTTCGAGTCGAAACATCAAAAATGATGAGCGAAATTAGCGCTTTTAGCCTCTCATCCCCTCCGAAAACGACCCTGTTGGGCTGAGTTTTAGTCGCTTCGGCAATGCCTATGAACATTTTGTTCAATCAGTTTGAACGCCTTGGATTAAGAAGGCCAAAGGAATTGGCCCAAAAAGGAGCGTAGTGAAATGAAATGGATATCGATGAAAGGTTGGCGACCGTGCAACAAGATCAACCGGCAGCCCCACTCATCGGATACGACGCTCGCGTTCGTGGCCGACGGCGTGTGGCAAGGCTTTCGATGGCGATGGAAGAGGAAACAATAGCGCCGAAACCGCATGAGCATCTGGCTCGTGCGATGAACGCATTGGGGACGTTTGAAATGACCAGGAACAATCTGCTGGAGATACTGCCGACTCCCGGACAGAGATCGCTAGTGCGAAACTGGGGTCGGTGGCTGACATTAACCGCGGGCCGCGCGCGACCGGCGCCGCCGCCGTTCCCTCATCGGGACCGGGTATTCTCGGCACTGCTATTCGTGGACATCGTCGAATCGACGGTGACCGCGGTGCGTCTCGGCGATCGCGCGTGGGCACGCCTGCTGCATCGCTATTACGACGTAGTGCGCGAGAGCCTGACCGTATTCAGAGGACAGGAACTCGACTCGGCGGGCGATGGGATGGTCTGCGCATTCGCGGTGCCGACCCTGGCGATCCATTGTGCCTTCGCGATCAGGCACAGGGTCCATGAACTCGGGTTGCACGTTCGCGCCGGGCTGCACGCGGGCGAATGCGAACGGCTGAATGGTTCGCTCGCGGGTGTCGCGCTTCATATTGGCGCGCGCATCGGAGCAATGGCCGAGACTAACCAGGTACTGGTCTCCCATACCATCAAGGACCTGGCTGAAGGATCGGACCTGAGGTTTATCGACTATGGCAGGAAGCCACTCAAAGGAGTTCCCGGAGAGTGGAGACTGTTTCTTGCCGAACAACAGGACTCGACCGGCCATGTGGCTGGCTAGATTGCGGAACGATGCCAGTGCCGGTTCAACTGTCGCCTGCTGACCTGACCTCCTGAACGGGGTCCGGGGGGATAACTGGGAATATCCGCTCGGGGCTTCGGGAAGGAGGTCAGGGATTTCACTTCAGATTCGCCAGAAATTGCAGGGCTCTGATTCCAGGAAGAAAGAAGTAGCCTCCGCCTTTCACCTTAACGAAACGCTGAAGCCCTTTGATGCGCTGATCGCATGGAAGGGCCTGAATCGTGAAATCGCTGCCGCCGTCGTTGTCACCGCTTACAGGATCCTTGTCGTTGTCGAGACCTTGAAAAGCAGGATTGTCGAGCCAGGTCTCCTGGATGAACTCGAACTGTCGTTGTAGATCGGTATTGAGTGCAATGAACAGGATGCCATCCTCGTATTTGGGAACACCCTGATCGATGGCCGTCGCGTCGTGCATCACTTCGCGATACTTCCGTCCGCGCCGAATAATCCGGTGGGTTTTCGTGAGCTGGAGTAATTTTGCGGTGGTGGGTGGAAGGAGCGGCGGCGGAGTTCTTAGTTTGAGGCCATCGCGTGGATAGGCGCGCCGGATATGCGATCCGATCGGGCAGCGCAAACCGTCGGGATCGATTCGTCCGTAGAGGAAATCATTGGCGAGCGGGGCTTCCGCAAAGGCGGGTACGTCGCGGTCCTTAGCTAACAGCAAAGGGGCGCCACTGCGCCAGCGGCCCATCATCTTTGCGGCTAGCAGCTCGCGTCGTTCGGGATCAGGAGCGCCGCCGGGCCGCGCGGATTCATTCGCAGCAAAGCGCCAGAATCCTTCCACGTCCTGGGCGAGCTTCCGCGCAACCAGAAAGGAACCATTCAAGCCGAACGCCTTGTGCGTCGTCGGGTTGTCGGAATCAGGAGGTAAGATATTCTGGGGGTCAAGCGCGCTGGCCACGCTAGGCGCGCGCGCAATCGTACCATGCTCGTTCTCATAGCCGAGTACGAACTCCCCGGGGCGCACGACCTCATCGATTCTTTCGGGTACGCTATTCGTCAGACTCATCACGCTCGGTTGCGAAAGGCCGTCGCGAAATCCGAACGGCTCATTGCGATCCGGGCTATAAGAGTCGATAGAAGCGATCACCTCGAATGGCGATGGCTTCATAAGTAAGTTGTCCTCCAAAATCGCCAATTGACCGGCAGTGCGCGCAAAGAGCAGAAGCATCAGGTGGAGCGGCCCGGTTTTCGTCGCCGCCGAATTGCCGAATTGCCATTCCTCGCGCGCGCTATGTCCCGTATCACCTAGTATTTGCGCAGCCTCGGGGCGATCCATCCCGCCAACGAATGCATAGGGGAATTGCTCGAGCGCAGCATCAGGCAAGCCGATCGCCTTGAGCCCTGCGCTGGTAAAGGCAAGGTTCAGGTGCGTCGTCTTTGCCGCCATAGCGGCTCGTTCAAAGCGCTCGGCGGTGGTAACGTTTCCAACGATCCGGTTAAGCCAAGTCCTTGCTCCTCCTGAATCGACAATCGACAGGAAGATGTAGCGTGCGTGATGGTAGTGCTGGTATCCACTGGCAACAATTCCCTGCAGGTCGCGCCGATCGACCGAGCGCTTACCGTGACGCTCGATTCGCTCCAAAGCGCGCAATTTCCTGCGTTCCTTACGTTCGGCGGCAGCGATCTTCGCAGCCAGATCGTCACTGAAATCAAGGTAACTGCGAAGGTTGCGAACCGGATAGGACGTATAAGGACCGTAGAATACCTGGGCCGGATAGAAGTGCTCCCGATCGGTATCGACAAACCGATCGATGTCCTTAGCGCCGCGAAGAAACAGCCACCTGGTGAGAGGGAAACCAATCGTATTAGACCAAATCGGATTCAGCCCGTACCATGCGAGATCGGAAAAGTCGCCGAGGTAGTTGTTGAAGCTGCCATCGTAGTTGCTCTCGAATAACAAGCGGCGATCGCGACCGCGCGGGCCATCGCCATCTATCACCATCCATTTTGCGAAGTGAATAGTGGATAGTTGGCCGAGCCGGCTGAAGATGAAGATCTTGCGGGCGGCGAAATCCACGATCGACAAGACACGCCTCAGGATATAAAGGCGGCGCGGAGTGCGCTTGACGGTCTTGACGGTGCAGAGATGATTCTGGAGCCCGGTATCCAGCGAACGATAGAGTGCAGGGTCCGCGCGCCGCCTGGTCGGGTCGAGTTTCGTATCTGGGTTTCGAGCTTCAGCGCGCTCGCAAAAGAACGCGAGCAGCATGAGTACGGGCACCTCGAACAAACCCCAGGTCAGGACGAATAACCAATTAAAAATCAGTATCAGCAAATGACTGGGCAGCGGCGCGCGAGGGCTAACGTCGGTCTTAGGATTACGAAAGTGGCGGATCAGGCGTTCCTGCAACTGGTTCGGCGTCAGCTGTTCCAGACCGGATGGAGTCGTCTGATGTTGTCCGTCTGGATCAATGTAGCTATACGGTTTGCGCAGTTCGGAGTGGATAAACCGTTGCGCCTCTTTGTTTACCTCGATCGCGTTGAGAATATCCGCGACACCACGCCCTGGAAACGCGATGTAATACGCAGAGGGTGAAATCTGTCCTGCGACCAGCAGTTGCTTTAACTTGACTTTATAGCTCGGAGCTCCCGGGGCTGGGTAATCCCCGCAGTCGGCATAGATCGTCTCGAAGGCCTTGAGGCCGTGCTCCAGCAATTCATCCAGGTGCGCATCGAGCTCGCCGTCGTAATGTGTTTCGAACAACAGTCGTGCAGGTCGGTCCGGGAGCTCCGGAAGGATCACCCATGAAACGTAGTGGACCGTGGTCAAGGCGGTTAAGTTGATCAGTCCGTTTGAAACCGGGTTGGCATTGATCTGATTTAAAACATTGCTCAGATTCTGTTCCCGGCCGGGCTTGATATCAGCGATCGTAGTCAGTCCGTTCTGTTTCATAGGTCGTCACCGCCCTGCTATTGCCTACCAACTACTGATCACTCGGATACAGGTAGATGCCAGCACACCTTCGGCCAAGGTCCCGGTGAGGCTGAGGTCGCTGGACGACGAGCGACGACGTGAGGTGTTGAAGGTCGCCGCTAGCTCAATTCGTCAATCACCGCTTTGGCATCGAGCCAATCGCGAGTATCGAATCCTTCTGTGAACTCCTTCCAATGCTGAAGAATCAGTTCGCGGCCCGCCGCGGCTTGGCCGCGCAGCTTGAGCAAACGCCCCAGGCTCGTAGCTGCCCTCAAGGCGAACGACTTTGAGCCGATATCATCGGCCACCGAGAGTACTTCGCGAAAGCTCGACGCGGCGGCCTCCGCCAGAATTGCGGCTTCTGTGGCGCCGGCCGACGCTCCTTTGGGGAGCTTTCGCCATAACAGTTCGCCGCGCAGGCACAGTAGCTGAGGCAAATCGACTCTTTGTTTCTGCGACAAGGAGATACCTTCGTTGACGGTTGCCAGAGCGTCATCGATGGAACCGGATCGGGCTTGCGCTTCGGCGAGGAAGCCCATCAGCGAACCGATGCCATTTCGATTGCCGGTTTCGAGATAGCTGGCGAATCCCTGACGCGCCGAAGCCAGACCTTCTTCCTTGCTCCCTAGTTCAACCAGCGCCCAGCCCCAGAGTATGCGGGCGGCATTGTAGAAGAGCGGGATCTGTTGTTCTCGACTATGCTCGATCGCCGTCTGCGCAAATTCCCGCGATTTTTTTGGATCGCGCAGCAACGCATACAAGAGGGCGGCAAAGAAGCGGTTGTGCGCGAGTACGAATGGCTTCGTCATTCTGGCGGCGAGTGCAACCGCCTGGTTCATGCGAGCTCGCGCCTTGTCAGCCTTGCCCAGGTGCCATGCGATGAGAGCCGTGTACTCCATCGAATCCGTCAGAGGGTCGGCTGGATTCCGCCGATGCTCCGGTTCGCTATACAGCTCGATTGCCTGTTCAAGGAGAGCTTCAGCCCCAGCCAGGTCACCGCGCTGATATTGGGACATTCCTCGCAGCATCTGTCCCCAGACCCGCGTCCGCGGACGTCCATCAAGCTCACTTGCCGCGTGAACCTTGTCGGCGAGAATGCGTGACGCCTCGGTTTCTCCTCTGAGGAAAGCCGCGCCGAAGCATCCGTTTAACGCCATTACCATCTGGGCCGGATTACCCAAACGCTCGGCTAGAACGCCAGCACGGTCATAGGCCGCAACCGTCGTCGCGTCCATGTAACCGTGAGTAGCGATCGATACGGCACCGAGGCCGAGCCGCAACATCAACTCCTGTTCGTCGCGCTCACGCGTTTCCGATATCTGCGCCAGCGCCGTCAACGCTTGAAGGTAATGGCCTTCAGCTTCGGTCAACGCGCCCTGGCTTTCGCGCTTCGCTACCAGCGCCGTATAGCGCGCGGTCTTGGCCGGGTCGGCAAGGGTACCCGCTTCCCACAAGTGGTAAGCGAGATCGCTCGCATGGTCTTCGAGAGTTTCGGCGTACACACTCTCGACCGCGTTCGCGATGTCGAGATGAAGCCGCCGGCGCCGCACTACTGAGAGGGTTTGCGCCATCGCCTGGCGAATTAGCCCGTGCGAAAACCTGAACTGCGCCTCGGGATATTGGATAGTCGAAGCAATAAGCCCGGCGCGCTCCGCCTCTTCGACACAGTCCAGTAGCGAATCCGGATCGGTCCCGGTGGATGCGGCTAGAAGCTCGAAGGTGAACGACCTGCCGATAACTGCCGCGGTAGCGAGTGCCGCGCGCGTATTATTGCCAAGCCTCGTAAGGCGCCGGCCGATCACCAGTCGCAGGCTTTGCGGCACGTCGAGGTTGTCAATCTTGAGGTCTCGGCGAAACTCTCCTGCATCATCGATGAGCTTTCCCTGCTCGACCAGGTGGCGGAATAATTCTTCGACAAAGAACGGGTTGCCCTCGGTATCGG
>DASXFX010000019.1:0-20101 GCA_036489375.1 Binataceae bacterium (SeqCode)
CCACCCGGGAGCGGGAGAGTCGTCGCCATTCCACAAGTCAATGGCCTGCATCACCGCTACGAACGTCTCGCCGCCTGATTCGTCCCTGATCCTCACTTACCGATGGTTGGACGGCTGGCGCTTTGCCTCGTCCGACGATCGCTCGATCGAAGCATGTTCCATCTTAATAAGGCGTTGAGCATTGTCTTTCAGAGCGCGGCCTCTCTCAATGCAAATTCACAATCAACTTCTCGCTGCGGCTTGGTTTGGCTTCAGACTGGAATTTGGAATTATTAGGAGGGACAGGGGGTCGAACCCCCGAGACCCTTTCGATTGCAGAGGGGATGGCTTGAATCTGTGCGCAGATACCCGTGACTTTCGCGCGCGCCCGTGTCGCGTCTACGCAGCGTCTACATAGAAAAATCAGAGATTCCGGAAAAGCTAAAAACCCTATGATTTTATTGGCGCGCCCTGAGGGATTTGAACCCCCGACCCTCAGATCCGTAGTCTGATGCTCTAATCCGCTGAGCTAAGGGCGCGCTCAGGAACCTTCCATTCTCCACATTGCGGGCGTGGCCGCAAGACGCGGCGTGGCGGTGCGGACACGCGGGCGGCGGCGATCAGGTGGATTGCTGAGAGGCGGCGGGGAGCCAAACGACGACGGTGGTGCCCTCGCGCAGGCGGCTTTCGATTCGCAAACCGCCCTGATGAAGCTGGAGGATGTGTTTGACGATGGCGAGGCCGAGACCGGTGCCGCCGAGTTCGCGCGAGCGCGCGCGATCGACGCGGTAGAAGCGCTCGGTCAAACGCGGAATATCGGCGGAAGGAATGCCTTCGCCGGTGTCGGTCACGACAAATTCGACGGCGGCGCGGGCGTCGCCGCTAGTGGCGGAGCCGTTGGCGGCCGCGGTGGCGGGCGCGCGCACCTCAAGTTTGACCCCGCCGCCGCGCGGCGTGTACTTGAGCGCATTGTCGAGCAGGTTGACCATCACTTGCGTCATGCGATCGTGGTCACCCGAGATCGCCGGCAAGTCGGCGGTGCAGCGGACTTCGAGATCGATCCCGTTGCGACGCGCCGTCTCGCGCATCAGCTCGGCCGCTTCCTCGGCCACGCGCCGCGGCTCCAGCGCCTCGAGCTTGAGCGGACTGAGGCCCCGCTCGAGATCGGAGAGCGAGACCAAGTCGTCGATCAGTCGCGCGAGCCGCCGCGATTGGCGCTCGATTATCGAGATGAAACGGCGCTCGGTGGCGCGATCGTCAACGCCCTGACTGAGGGTCTCGGCGTAGCCGCAAATCGCGGCGAGCGGCGTGCGCAGCTCGTGCGTGAGATTCGCGACGAAATCGGCGCGCGCAGTCTCGTAGGATTTGAGGCGAGTAACATCGTGGAAGACCAGCACGCGGGCGGCGGCGACGCCGTCGGCGCGCAACACCGGCGCGGCGCTGACTTGCAGATGGCGCGAGGACGGATTCTGCAGCGCGAATTCGGCGGTCATCACATCACCACTGCCCGAAGCGGTGGCGAGCCCGACGAACTCCTGCAGGCGGGGGTCGCGACACAACTCGATAAAGTCACGGTTGCGGTAGTCGGTTTCGGGCAGCAACCCGAACACCTGGCGCGCCGCACCGTTCATCATCACGACTTCGCCGCGCACGCCGGTGACGACGACGGCCTCGATCATGCCGCGCAGGATCGCCTCGAATTCTTCGCGTTGCTGATCGAGCGAAGCGATGGTGGCGATGGCGGTATCGGCCGCATCGAGGAGGCGGCGTTCCGCACGGCTCATCGCGTCACGCTCGTCGGGCAAAAGATGGGACGGAAGCTGGCGACGCGCTAAGGCGTCGCCCATCGCTTCGAGGCGTTCGGCGCGGCGCGTCAGGATGTTGTTGAACGCGGTTGCAGCGATCAGCCCGAAGCTCAAGCCCGCGGCGATCGCAAGCCCGGCCCATCCGGGCGCCAATTTACCCTTGACACTGAGCGCAACCAGCGCGACCGCCGTGGGCAACGCGCTGGCGACCACGACGGTGGCGAGGCGCAGGAAGGGAGTCCTACCCAAGGGCCTCCGGATTGAAGCGATAGCCGACGCTGCGCACGGTCAGGATGAGCTCGGGATTGGCGTCGTCGCGCTCGACCTGCTGGCGCAGACGGCGCACGTGAACATCAACCGTGCGCGGTTCAACGAAGGTGTCGCGGCCCCAGACCAGATCGAGCAACTGCTCGCGACTATAGACCCGCATCGGATGCTGCACGAAGAAGCGCAACAATTCGAACTCGCGCAGCGCCAACTCCTTGCGATTACCGTCAACGAAGACTTCGTAGGTGCTGAAATCGATCTTGAGCCGACCGCGATCATAGGCGCCAGGTGACGCAAGTTCGCTCGCCGGATTCGAGCGTCGCAGCAGCGCCTTGACGCGAGCGACGACCTCGCGCGGGCTGAACGGCTTGACGACATAATCGTCGGCGCCCATCTCGAGCCCAAGAATACGATCGACTTCGGCGCCCTTGGCGGTCACCACCAGAATGGGCAGCTTGGCGGTCTCGGGATTCGATCGCATACGGCGGCAGATTTCGAGCCCCGACATTTGCGGGAGCATCAGGTCGAGCAGCAACAGGTCGGGTGCGCGCCGACCGATACGATCGAGGGCTTCGGCGCCATCGCCGGCTTCTTCAACGGTGAAGCCTTCCTGGGCGAGGTTGTAGCGCAACAGCTCGCGAATATCGGCCTCGTCTTCGACCACGAGAATTTTCTGCCGGATGCGTTCGCGCTGAGCTTCGGCCGCTTGAGTAGTCGCGCTCATGGCTTTTTCTTTTCCATGTGCCGGATGGTCCTCCCCTTGACCATGTACACGACCATCTCGGCGATGTTGGTCGCATGGTCGGCTATCCGTTCGAGATACTTCGAGACAAATAGAATCCGCGTGGCGCGCGGGATGGTCTGCGGATCCTCGGCCATATAGCTGAGCAGCTCGCGATAGATCTGATAGTTGAGTTGATCGACTTCATCGTCGCGATCGATCACCTCTTCGGCCAGCGTGGTGTCGTCGCGCATGAACGCGTCGAGGCTATCCTTGACCATCGACTGCGCAATCTCGGCCATCCGCGGAATATCGATATAAGGCTTGAGCTGCGGTTCCTGATTCAGCTCGACGGCGCGCTCACAGATATTGACGGCGTTGTCGCCGATGCGCTCGAGGTCGGTGGTAATCTTGAGGCCCGTGGTGATGAAGCGCAGATCGCTCGCGGCCGGCTGATGCAGCGCGAGCAGGCGGATGCAGCGCTCGTCCATTTCGGTGTCCATGCGGTTGACTTCGACGTCGCGCGCGATGGTTTCACGCGCCTGTCCGGTGTCGCGATTCACCAGCGAGTCGATCGCTTCGGCAATCTGGCGCTCGGCCAGCCCGCCCATCTTGAGCAGACCCGCCCGCAGGCCGCGCAACTCCTCTTCGTACTGACGATTCGTATGCTGCGGCTGAGAGTTTTCCATGGCCACCACCTCTCCGGGTACTAACCGAAGCGCCCGGTAATATAGTCTTCGGTTTCACGCCGCGCGGGGGTCGTGAAGATCTGTTTGGTCTCGCCAAATTCGATCAGGTCACCGGCATACATGAAGGCGGTGTAGTCAGAGCATCGGGCTGCCTGCTGCATGTTGTGGGTGACGATAATAATTGTATAGCTCTCCTTCAGCTCAAGCAGCAGTTCCTCGATGCGCGCGGTGGAAATCGGATCGAGCGCGGAGCACGGCTCATCCATCAGCAGGACTTCGGGCTCGACCGCGAGTGCGCGCGCGACGCACAGGCGTTGCTGTTGCCCACCGGACAAGCTGGCGCCCGGTCGCCCGAGACGATCCTTGACCTCTTCCCAGAGCGCCGATCGTTTGAGGCTTTGCTCGACCAGCCGATCGCGATCGGCGCGGGCGAGGTTGATACCGTTGAGCTTGAGTCCGGCGGCGACGTTGTCCTCGATCGACATCGTCGGGAACGGCGTCGGCTTCTGGAACACCATCCCGATGCGCCGGCGCACCTGAACGGGATCGACCGACGGCCCATAGATGTCCTCGCCGTCGAGGATCACTTCGCCGGTGCAGGTCGCTCCCGGCACCACCTCATGCATGCGGTTGATACATCGCACCAGAGTGGATTTACCGCAGCCCGAGGGTCCGATTATCGCCGTAACGCGATTCTCGGCGAAGTTGAGACTGACGTCGTGCAGCGCTTCGTTCTTGTTGAAGAACGCTCGCAGGTGCTTAACGATGACCTTGTCGGGCATAGCTTATCTGGCGACTCGCGCCGAGCCCCTGGTTACCCATCTTACCCCCAGCTCCATCGCGAGCACGATCGCGGTCAGTACCAGCGCGCCGGCCCAGGCCTGTCGTTGCCAGTCGGCGAAGGGCGAAATGGCGTAGGTGTAAACCTGCACCGTGAGCGAGGAGATCGGCTGAAAGAGCGAAGTGGACCAGAAGCGATTGCCGAAGGCGGTGAACAAGAGCGGTGCCGTCTCACCGGCGACGCGCGCGACGGCCAGGATAACGCCGGTCGCGATACCACTGATGGCTGTGCGCACGACCACCGAAATCGTGGTGCGCCAACGCGGCACTCCCAATGCCAGCGCCGCCTCGCGCAATTCATGCGGCACCAGCAGGATCATCTCTTCAGCCGTGCGCGTGACCAGGGGAATCATGATGATGGCGAGCGCGATCGCGCCCGAGAGCGTCGAGAAGCCATAGAATGGCTTGACGAAGATTGCGTATACGAAGATGCCGATGACGATCGACGGTATGCCCATCATCACATCGGCGGAAAACCTGATTACCTGGGCGAACTGACTGCCGCGATTCTCGGCGAGGTAAACGCCCGCCCCTACTCCAATAGGCACGCCGATCAGGGTAGCGATTCCCACCAGCTCAAAGGTCCCCATGATCGCATTGGCCATACCGCCGCCATTCTGGCCGACCGGCGTGGGCATCTTGGTGAAGAAGGCCCAGTTGACGCTGGCGGCGCCTTTGCTCACCAGGTAACCGAGCACAAAGAAGAGCGGTATCAGCGCAATCACCGTGGCGAGAATGGTCAGGCCAACCATGAAATTGCTCTTGAGATTGCGGAAAAAATCGTGTCGCCGTTGCGCCGCTTTATCGAGCATCACTTACCCTTGGCAAAGCGGCGCTGGGTGGTCCCATAAACCAGCGAGCGCGCGGCTATGTTGAGAATCAGGCCAAGGACCAGCAGGACCAGACCAAGCTCCACCAGAGCCGCCAGGTTGAGGTCCGAGGTCGCCTCGACGAATTCGTTTGCGATGACACTGGCGAGCGTGGATGAGGGCATAAACAGCGATGCCGAGATCTCCGGCCGATTGCCGATCACCATCGCGACCGCGATGGTTTCGCCGAGTGCGCGCCCGAGTCCGAGTATCACCGCGCCAATCACGCCGGAGACGCCGAACGGCAGCACCGCCATCCGCACCATTTCCCACTTGGTCGCGCCGAGCGCGAACGCGGCCTCGCGCTGGGTCTGTGGCACCACGCGAAAAACATCGGTGCACACCGCCGAAATGTACGGCAGGATCATGATCGCCAGCACGACGGCCGCGGTGAACATGCTCACCGAGATGCGTGGGCCCTGAAAGAAGGGCAGGAAGCCCAGATATTTCGCCAGCAATGGATCGATATGATCGCGCAGCCACGGCCCGAGGATGAAAACGCCCCAGAGGCCATAGACGACGCTTGGAATCGCCGCGAGCAACTCAACCAGGAAGCCGAGCTTGTGGCTGAGCCACGCCGGCGCCATCTCGCTGAGGCAAAGCGCTACGCCGAGCGCGAGCGGCACCGCAATCAGGAGCGCTAGCAGCGAAGAAACCACGGTGCCGTAAATGAAGGGCAACGCGCCATACTGGTCGGTGGAAGGATCCCAATCGGTGCTGATCAGGAAATGCAACCCGAAGGCCTTGATCGACGGCAGCGCATTGATGAAGAGGTCAATCGTCAGGCCGAACAGCAGCGCCAGGATGACCAGTGCCAAGGCCAGCGTGCTGAGGTTGAAAACGCGATCGCCGACCGATCGCACCCCGAAGCCGCCGCTGCGCGCACGCGTGCGCGTCACCGCGACTGGTTCAGTCACAGTATTCGCCAGTTCCGCCAAGTCAGGTTCCGTCTCTCGAGCTGCTTGTTTAACGATGGGACGCCACCGCCACCACAACAACACATTTCTGGCTCAAGAGTAACGACGAATTGTTACGGCAATATTACATGTGCGGAAAATGCGGATTAACCGGGATCGATGAGTCTGCTCGCTTAAGCTCTAGCCGCTTGAGCTTTATGCGGGCTTAATGACGTCAACGCCACCCATGTACGGACGCAGGACCTCGGGAATCACGATGCTCCCGTCGGCCTGCTGGTAGTTCTCCAGCACCGCGATCAGCGTCCGCGGCAGTCCGAGACCCGACCCGTTGAGCGCGTGAAGGAACTCGGTCTTGCCGCCCTTTTCGGGACGGTAGCGGATATTGGCGCGGCGCATCTGGAAGTCGGTGCAATTCGAACACGAACTGACCTCCAGCCATTCGCCGAGCCCGGGCGCCCACATCTCGATGTCGTAGGTCGCCGCGCTCGCGAAACTGATGTCGGCGGTGCACAGTTGCACCACTCGAAACGGAATTCCGAGACGGCGGCAAATCTCGCAGGCGTTTTCGACCAGCGACGTGAGCTCATCGTCGGAGGTTTCCGGCCGCACCAGCTTGACCATCTCGACCTTGTCGAACTGATGGCCCCGCTTGATTCCGCGGACGTCGCGACCGGCCGACATTTTCTCGCGGCGAAAGCATGGCGTATAGGCGGCGAGGTAGATCGGCAGGCGCGCCGCATCGAGGATCTCGTCGCGATACATGCTCGTGAGCGGCAATTCCGCCGTCGGAATAAACCAGTAGTCCTCCTCGGCATCGTGATACATCGTGTCGGCGTTCTTCGGCAGATGGCCGGTGCTGGTCGCCGTAGCAGTATTGACCATCAGCGGCGGCGCAATTTCGAGATAGCCCTGTTCGCGCGTCTTCAAGTCGAGCATAAACGCGATCAGCGCGCGTTCGAGGCGTGCGCCGAGGCCAGCCAGCACGTAGAAGCGCGTGCCCGATAGTTTGACCCCGCGCTCGAAATCGATGATGCCCAGCTTCTCGCCCAGTTCCCAATGGGGCACCGGTTTGAAGTCGAACTCGCGCGGCTCGCCCTCGGTGCGGACGATCTTGTTGTCGGCCTCGCCCAGCCCGGTCGGCACGTACGGTCGCGGAAGATTGCGGATTCCGAGCATCAGGTCGTTGAAGCGTTGCTCGACCTCGGCGAGTTGCTGTTCGCCCGCAGATATCTGATCGCCGAGGGCCCTCATCTCCAGGCGCTTCGACTCCCGTTCCGCCGGCGCCATGCGGCCGAGTTCCTTCGATTCGCGGGTGCGGCGCGCACGCATCTCGTCGAGATCGCGTTGCAGGCGGCGACGCTCGGCGTCGCATTCGATGATGCGATCGATCTCGGCCGCCTCCACCCCGGCTCTACCCAGTTCGGCCTTGACGAAATCGGTCTGTTCGCGAATCAGCCTGATATCGAGCATTGCTTCAGAATGCGTCCTTTAACAGTTCGAGACGGCGCTCACGCCCCGTGCCGGTGATTGCAACTACATCGAAACGCGCCGGTCGCGCTTCGGCGCGATTGTGCCGCAAGTAGATCGCGGCGGCGCGCCGGATGCGCTCTGATTTGCGCCTATCGACCGCCTCGGCCGGTACCCCAAAAGCGCCGCTGGTGCGCGCCTTGACCTCGATGAAGACCAGAGTTTCGCGATCCGCCGCGACCAGGTCAATCTCGGCGCCGGCCGCGCGAAAATTCCGCTCGAGGATGCGATAGCCGCAGCGGCGCAAATGGCGTTCGGCGATCCGCTCGCCGCGCCGGCCGAGCGGTATCCGTTGCCGCCACGGCAGTTCTTCAAACCAGCGATCGAGGTAGTCACCGACTCGCACCCATTGTTGTCGCAATCGCGCAGCTATCGGCACCGCCATCGTCGCTGCCCACGTTCTTGCAGAGCGCGCCTATTCTACACGCACCCTCCCCGCCCCTGCGAACCCATCGCCGATGCGAACGCGCCTGAGAATGCCGCTGGGTATCCTCAGGCGCGTCGTGATCGAAAATCGGTCGAGTGCGGCTGGCGCGTATCGTCGCCAGGCCCGTGCTGCGAGTTGAGCGTTACGGACTACCGTCGCTCGCGAGCGTGCGCGAGTTGGGCGCCGATCCAATTGCACGCTTGAGCACCTCGCGACGCCGGATACACCACGCTTGGGCCCTGTCAGCTTCCGCGCGATCCGGCCCGGAGATCAACCCCATCCGTTCACCTAACGAGGCGAGATAGAGCCGGGTTTTCTCAATCGTGGCGGCGGTCGCCGATGGAGTCACGCGGATGATCGCGACCATCCCGTCGTCTTCATGTTCGGCGATATGGCAATGGTAGATGAAGTCGCCGATGTCCGGGCCGCGAAAATCCATTCGAACCGTCACCGACGGATACGGATGGCCCGCGATGCCATCCCAAAATGGAATTTGGATCGTATCGAGCACCTGTCCATCGATGCTCGGATCGGGCACGCTGCCGTTAATTTCGAAGTTGTCCTGCGACTCCACCAGGTAATGTAGCTGGTGGATATGGAACTCGTGGTTTTCGAGGCTCTGGTTCTGAATCGTCCACTCCTCGACCGAACCTTGCGTTGTCACGATGGCCGGCGGCAGATTCGGGTTGAAGAGCGTCGGGGTCGCGCCGTCAACCGTTATGAAGAACTGCGAAGCCGCATTGTCCTCGGAGAAATACAGGTTGCGCGTAGCCGTCGGCGTCACGCTGGCCAGTCCTGCGAAGCGCTCGGCCCATTCGGGGCCGACCGTCGCCGCGACCTTTTCGGCAGGGCTGACGGCCGCTGCCAGCGGGGCGGGCGACGTTTGAATCGTCGCCAGGGTCCGCTGCGGATCGTTGTCGCCGTCGGGCCCCGTATTGATGCCCAGGGTGACGAGGGTCGCACTCTTTACCGATGGCGCTGGCGGCGACACGATGAACTCCGCCCGGCCTGCGGTCGGAATCAGGATGTCGGTCGCATTGACGATAGTGCCCTGGCCGGTCCCGTTCTGGGACCCGGTCGGAACTCCATCTAGCGCTACTATCTGAAGATTCTGCGCCACCCCGTCGAAGACCACCTGCAGGTCGAGAATACTGTCGGAGGACGAATTCGAGACGCGCCAGAGCTGCTGCGCGCCCTGCTGCATCTGGATAATCGCGGGAATCTCGTCCGGGTAGGCGATCGGGATGTTGTTGATGGTCAAGTCCCACGAGGGAACGTCGCCACCGGGTTCCGGGTTGCCCGCCACATTCTGATCGCGCATCACCATGATCTGTTGCGCCAGACCTGCAACCGCCGGCTGAAAGTCCTGGATACCCTCGACCACGATCGCGCCCGATCCGCCGCCCTGCAGGGCCGACTCAACCAGCATGTGCGCGTGCGGATGATACCAGTACAGACCCGGCGGCTCATCGGAGGGAAAGTGCACGTTGTAGCGGAACGCCTGCCCGGAATTGATGAGGGTCTTTATGACCTCGTCCGAATGACAGGTGGGCGATGTGTTGGTGCCGTGAAAGTGCATATTGAGCGACGAGCCGGTCAGCTTGGTCGCCCCGCAATTTGCGGGATCGATCTTCAAAACGACCGGAGTGGCCGGCGTGTTGTTGGTGACATTGACAACTAGGCGGTCGCCCGGATTGACGTGGAGCGTCGGATTTTCGAGGCCGTCCGGCGTCATAAAGCAAAACAGGTTGCGGCCCTCGCTGTCGGGGATGGTCTGGTAGGAGAAATCGACACTGAGGACGCCGTTTTTGCTGAAGAGATCCGGCGGATTTTGCACGACGCTGCCAGCCGCCTCGCGCGGACAGGGGTTGGCAACCGGCGGAATCGGACGCGGCGAAATAACGGCCGGACCACCCGAGGAACTGCCATTACACGCCGTCAGCGTTCCAGCCATTGCGCACAGGACGATCGCCAGGAGGAGCGAATTTACTGGAAATTGCCTTTTCATAACCAACACAGCTTCGAATACGTCAAAATTACGAGTCTTACTGAGGGGCAGCGTCACAAGCTGCCATTGAGAGTGACTCTCACTATCGGAATTGATCGTGACGTGTCAAGCCCGCTAGAAAAGTGTGTCCGCTTGAAAGAACGCCACAGACCCCCTCAGCGATAGGGAAAAAAGGCCCCGCCAACCCAAACTGGGCTTCATCTCGTACCTGATCGCGACGTCGCACCACGGCTGGGACTTACCCAACAAGTGATTGATGACACCCTGTACGACGCCTTCGGCTAGGCGCGACGCTCTACCTTCAGGCAGTACAGGATGCCGCCGGTGGGACCGGACGCTGGAGCGGCGGCGTTGTCATCCATCCCGATCTTCGGATTGGCGGTCGTTCGATTGTACCGGCCTGCCCGCCCAATCCTCGGCGATGACGTCCCGCTTGCTTGATCGGATCGCGCTTCCGCGCGATGTTGTTTCTCCACGGGGGCTCTGAGATGCACTGCGCGAAGTGCGGCGCCGAGAATCCAGCCGGGAAAAGGTTCTGCTCCGAATGCGGATCGGAACTTCCTCGACCATGTCCGCAATGCGGTGCAGGTAGCGCCCCGCCGCTAAATTCTGCAGTGAATGCGGCGCCTCATTCGCTTCGCCAATCGATGCACCAGTCGCTTCCCCTACAGCATCGACCCCATCGCGCGAAGCAGTCGGCGAGCGCCGTCATCTGACGGTACTGTTTTGCGACCTGGTGGGGTTTTGATTTATCGGCCGGAATTACTGCGGCTGCGCGCTGAGTTAAACCTCCAAAGGATTTCAGGGAGCGATACTCAACTCGAATCTGCGGAGCGGAACTGTCGCGAGGCGATCGAGCTTGCGACCCGCATGCATCCTAGATCCATTGAACTGCAAGCGACGACTAGTTTAGCCCGAATACTGCGCGACACCGGCCGTCGCGATGAGGCCCGCGCGATCCTCGCCGACATCTACCACTGGTTCACCGAGGACTTCGATACCGCCGACCTCAAGGACGCCAAAGCGCTTTTAGACCGGCTCGCCTCGGAACCTTGATCTAGCTCGGCGCCTCGCCTGCTCGCTCCGCGCGTCAGCCCGCTCCACTAGCGGCTTGACTCAGTTCGCCGAAGCCTTAATGAAAGGCAGCTCGGAGACTCGCCCGCTCGTGACGCTTCGTCCCACTGGTGTGCTCGTTCCGCTTCGGCCGTGTCGCGTGACCCTGGTCCCGAACGTGGGTGAAGTATTTCCCCCTAGTGGCTGAGCTAATATTACACCATACTTCGCATCAGCCGCCGCGGGGACGGGGGTTGCGTCGTCGTTGATCGCGGGGAGCCGCAAGGTGGATGTGGGTCGAACGCGAACGCGCGGCGGCGGGAGTTGCGTTGTTGTTGCCGGTCTGTCCGAGTATATCTGCGAAACCCGAGTCCAGCCCTGCTTCCATTGTAGGTGCAGGCGAACGCAAGGGGTGGCCCGGCGCGCGGAAGCGAAAGCGTGTCGCGGGTACGAGTGGACGCAAAGAGTGCTCCAGGTGCGGGCGAAAGCAATACACGACGTCAGTGTGAGCGCAGGAAAAGCACCGCAGACGCAAGGTGGGATCGCAGCATGACGCTGGACGCGGGCGAAAGCAGCGGATCATCATAGGTACGGGCCGAAGCGAAGCATGACGCGGTTTAATCACCTGATCGTAGAGTGGCCAAAGCTCGTGCTGCTGCTCGCGGTTCTGCTCACCGGCTTGCTGGGTTACGAAGCCTGGCATCTGCGCATCGACAGTTCCGCCGACAACCTCTACTCCCAGAACGATCCCAACAAGGAGTTCTACGATCAGATGCGTGCGCTGTTCGGCAGCGACGATATGGGTGTGATCGGTATCGTCAGCGAGAATGTGTACACGCCCGGCACGCTGGCGAAGATCAAACGCCTTACCACGGAGGTGGCGAAGGTCAGCGGCGTCGAGAGCGTCCAGAGCCTGACGAACGTGCCCGATCCGATCAGCGACCTGGGCGATCCGCCGCTGCTGATTCCGCAGATACCCAGTGACCGGGCGACTCTCGACGCGCTCCGACGAAAGGTTGAAGAGAATCCCATCTACTTGAACGTGGTCTCCCGCGACGGAAAGGGTGCGGCCATCCTGATCTTCTTCAAGCAGCAACCCGGAGAAGATGCGGCGGCACAGGCGCTTAGAGACAATCGGCTGCAGGCGATTGTGGCCCGCGAACAGGGACCGGATGAACTCTACCTTACGGGGATGCAGCACATCACGGTCCACTCGCTGCGACTGATGCATCGGGACCTATGGACCTTCACGCCGCTGAGCCTCGCTGTAATCATGATCGTGCTGGCCTTCTGCTTCCGCAACGTGCGCGGAGTGCTGCTGCCTCTAGTCTCAGTGATGTGCGGAGTGGTGTGGACGCTAGGGGTGATGGCGCTGATGGGCGAGGCGATCACAATCGGGACGCTGGTGCTGCCTTCGCTGCTTATCGTCATCGGCAGTACCTACTCCATTTACATTATCGCGCAGTACGAAGACGAGTTGCCGAAGGGCGGGACTGCGGCGGAGGTGGTGCTGCGAGCACTTACCAAGGTCACCGTTCCGGTAACAGTCGCAGCCTTCACCACGGTGGTAGGGTTCGTGACATTGCTGGTCAGCCGCATCGGCACCATCCGTGCGCTCGGACTCTATGCCGCAGTGGGCTTTGCGTGCTTGACGCTCGTAGTTCTCACACTGATGCCGGCAGTCCTGACCCTCTTGCCGCTGCCGCGCAGCAGAGGGCCGCGGAGAGAATCCGATAGGTTAGCCGGCCTACTGGTGCAAATCGCACATTTCGATCGGCAGTACCGCGTTCCGATCATGGTAGGTGCCGCGATCCTGGTAATTCCCAGCGTATGGGGAGTCTCGCGCATCCGCGCGGATTCTAACTTTATCCAGTATTTCAAGAAGACTTCGCAGGTGCGGCAGGCGAACGAGATCATCGGCGAGAAGATCGGCGGCACCCAGAATTTCGACATCATAGTGAACAGCGGGAAGAAAGCCGGAGCGATCTCCTTTGATACACTCGATCGGATCAAAGGACTGCAAAAGTACCTGGCCACCCTGCCAGGAATCGATCAGACCATATCGATCGTCGATTACTGCGAGCTACTCGACCGCGCGATTCAGAGTAGTAGCACTGCAACCGCCGGCGGCACCGGAGCACCGCCCAAGGCGCCGACCTTTGCGGGTAATCCGTTGACGAGCTTCTGGGAACATCCGGAGCAGCTGCAAGGGATCGTGCAGTTGGTCTATCTCAACCAGCGGCAGCAAGGACCCGCCAATGCGTTCGCGGCGGTGCTTAGTTCGGATTCCTCGATCGCACGCATAGTAGTGCGCACGCGGCTCACGAGCTCGAGCGATATCATGCACGTGGCCAACGAGATCTCGCGCTATGGCAAAGCGCACTTTCCGCCCGAAATGACCGTGCGTCCGACCGGCAGCCTGATACTTCTGAACGAAGCGACCGACGACATCATCTGGGGACAGATAACCAGCCTGGGCTTCGCGCTAGTCGTGATCTTCGTGGTGCTGTCGCTGTTGTTCCTTTCGCCCAAGGTAGGGTTTCTGTCCCTGCTGCCGAACTTACTTGCGATCCTGATTCTGTTCGGCGTGATGGGCCTGACGGGAATAACGCTTAACCTCGGCACCAGCATCATTGCTTCAATTGCTATTGGGATAGCGGTGGAAGACGCCATCCGCTACCTGGCTCGGCTTAGCGACGAAATCCAGGCGACGCACGATCAGGAAAAGGCCATTTTTCAGACGATCTCGACGGTCGGCAAACCGATCATCTATGCGTCGGCGGCGCTAGGTCTCGGCTTCCTGGTGTTCCTGTTCTCGAACTTCGTGCCGATCCAGAAATTCGGTTTTTTAACTGCTCTGACCGTAGCCGTGGCGTTTGTGAATGACCTGGTATTATTGCCGGCCCTGCTCGGCACCACGCGCATCATCACTTTGTGGGACCTGCTCTATCTCAAGCTCGGCAAGGATCCGCACAAGACGATAGGACTCTTTGAGGGGCTGCGGCCTTCGCAGGCCAAGATCGTCACGCTGATGGGCGAGCTGCAAACCTTTCCGCACGGCGAGGCGATCGTTCGCCAGGGCGATCTCGGCAACGAGATGTTCGTCCTGATCGATGGCAAGGCCGAAGTGCGCGTGACCGTGAACGGTCATTCGCGAGTCGTCCGGGAACTCAGTCGCGGAGATGTGTTTGGTGAGATGGGACTGATCCGTCATCACAAGCGCACCGCTGACGTGATTGCGGCCGAGGACGTCGAGGTGCTGGTAGTGAACGAGCGCTTCCTTACTCGCATGCAGCGACGCTACCCGCGTATCGGCGCCAAGATCTTCCTGAACGTGGCGAAGATCTTGAGCGATCGGCTCGAACGGGAGATTGCCCGCGCATGAGATAGGGCGCGGGCATCGAGAGCTTCTATCAAATCGTCTAATTTCTGATCGAGGCCGACGGCGCGACGATCGCGACGTAGTTCCAGCTAAGCTCCTGATGCTCCGAGCGTAGGTCAGAACACCTGCCTGCGCCGCTTGCACTTCAGGTGAGGAAGACCTCGCGCACGTGATTGGTATCGTTGTACTCGCGGCCTTCGGCGATGCGGCCACCTTCGAATCGCAGGTAAAAACTGTAGCGCTGGCGATAGTTGCGGCCGTTCGAGGCGACGGTATCGGCCGCCGCGAGCACGACGACGTGCGGCCCCTCGCATATGACCGTCTCCAGCTTGAGCTTGAGCCCGTCGGGAAAGAGTCGCTTGAGCGTGGCGGACTCGGTGGCAGCGAAGTTCTGGCGGCCATGAATCGGAGGAAACGCGCTCAGGCCGGAAACGATTTCGAACTTGAAGTCTTCGGTAGTAAGTTCCTCGAAGACCTTGGGATCGGCGTGATTGAAGTTTTCCAGAAACCTGATGGCGATTGCCTTTTGTTCCGCTGGCGTCATCCTGTAAGTC
This sequence comes from Binataceae bacterium (SeqCode), assembly GCA_036489375.1. Lineage (GTDB taxonomy): Bacteria > Desulfobacterota > Binatia > Binatales > Binataceae > JADMIL01. Next base: position 15,039 of record DASXFX010000019.1, read on the forward strand.
TCCCGCTTTTGCAAATTAGGTTTATTTTATCTTAATCTATGGAATGAGTTAGAGAGGAGGGCTGCCATGAGCGAACAGAGTAATCTCGAGACAGTTCAGCGGGCCTACAAAGCCTTCGTTCAAGGCGACCTACCGGCTCTTCTAGACATGCTTACAGACGACGTGGAATTTCTTCCGCCAAAGGCGACCAAGGTGCCATGGGCGCATCCATGGCGAGGGCGTCGCGAAGTCGAGCAATACTTTAGGACGCTGGCCGAAGCGCTTGAGTTTCAAGCATTTGAAGCAGACGAATTCATCGTCGGTTGCGATTGCGTAGTCGTGCTCGGCCATGAACGATGCCTCGTACGCGCCTCCGGGCGCGTCGTTGAGGCCAAGTGGGCTCAAGTCATTAATCTCCGTGACGGATTGATCAGCAGGCATCGTGAGTATACAGACTCGGCGGCATGGAACGCTGGGTTCGAGAACTGAACCGCTAAGGACATCTCCCACGGTCAACCCGAATTGAGAAGAGCATTCGAAGTAAGGGAGAGCGATGAAGATTCCGCAATCGATTCATGAACTGATCGCCAAGGGGCCGCTCGCACATCTGACCACGCTCAACGCGAAAGGCGGTCCGCAAGTCACCGTCGTGTGGGTCGGAATCGAGAACGACGAATTCGTCATCGGCCATCTGGCGGTGCATCAGAAGGTCAAGAACATCCGCCGCGATGCGCGAGTTGCGCTGTCGTTGCTGAGTGACAAGACCAACGCTCAAGGCTTGCGCGAATACCTGGTGATTTACGGCGACGCGCGAGTGACCGAGGGGGACGCGGTGCCGTTGTTGCAGCGACTGGCGCCGCTTTACCTCGGTCCGAAGGCCGACTTTCCGCCACCGTCGATGCGCAACATCCCGGGCTTCGTCACCCGGATTGCACCGACGCGCTTTGGCGGAATCGGGCCATGGACTACGGCGGCCGCGGAGTGAGGCCGGTCGGACTGCTATCGATCGTGAGCACGCCGAGCCAGCCAAATTCAAAGTAGCCGCCCGGCGCGCATCCGGGTCTTAGACGACGGCAGTCGAGTTCAAAGGTAGCGCGGCGCGCCCACATCTCGAATCTTTAGACCACGCCGGCCGAGAAGACACTCAAATCCTGCGGGCCTGCTACTTCGATCGCGCGCTTGTAGCCGGCGCGATTACGCAGACGCGCCAGGTAGGCTTGCAACCCGGGACGCGATCGCAGCCGGCCGCGAGCCTCGGACATCTCGAGTCCCCAGCCGAGGTTGATATCAGCGGCTGAAAAGCCAGAGTCGAGCAGGTAGTCGCGCCTGGCCACACGATCCTCTACGTATTGATGGTTCTTCTGGAGTTCGGCCTCGAAGAAACCCATCAAGGTGTCGTTACCGCCGCCCGTCCATGCGTAGATGAGGTCAACCGCAAGTCCGGGAAAAAGAGTTCCTTCGGGGAAGGCCAGCCATTCGAGATATTCGCCGTACTCTGGCGATTTCACGCCGCGGCTCAACTGTCCACCCGCGAGCTTGTTGCAGATGTACTCGATGATGGCCTCGCTCTCGACGATGATCTTGCCGTCGTGATCAATAGTGGGAGCTTTGCCGAGCGGGTGGACCTTATTCAGGGAGTCGGGGGAGCGTTGAGTCTCGGGGTTGCGCTGATGCTTGACCAGCTTGTAATCGAGGCCCAGTTCCTCGCAAAGCCAAACGATGCGCTGCGAACGGGAATTGTTGAGATGGTGAACGGTTAACATCTTGAGTGTTTTCCTCGACGCCCTTTATAGCGGGAATCGCGAAATCGGCACAATGCAGAATCTTCGAGCCACTCATGCGACGGCATGGATGGCGGCCACCGTGGGAGACTGACTTGCACCGCCACAGATGTTACGATTCGGCGCATCATGTCGGCGAAGAACAGCACCCCGGATAACAAAATCAGCCTCGAACAGGTGCGCCACGTCGCGCTCCTTGCACGACTCGACCTGGAACCCGCCGAGGAGGCGAGCCTGCAGGCGAACATGAGCGAGATTCTGACCTATATCGATGCGCTCAACGAACTCGATACTTCGATGGTGCCGCCGACGGCGCAGGTCGGCGAAGCGGGCACGCCGATGCGCGACGACGTCGTCACCAATCGTCCGGCGCCCGACGAGATGCTCGCCAACGCGCCGGCGCGCGAGGGCCATTTCTTCAAGGTGCCCAAAATAATTGAAGGCTGAGCGCGCGGGGTCCCAAGGGGAAGTGCAGAGTGGTTGAGGAACACGGAACGGTAACTCTTTCAGAAAACTGAAACCGCGTGGAGGTTTCAGACTTCCCATTTGCACGATGCGGGCTGCGCCCTCTGCAAAATGCTGGTCCGGATCGCATGATTGACGCTTCCGTTATCGATAACTGCGGTGTTCAGTCAGACCGCCAGAACTCAAAGTCGGGAAGGCGTGAAGACAGCGGAACTATAAAGACTCTATGAGATGCCGATGACTGCCGAACTGAATCGATTGACGATTACCGAAGCGCGCGACCTGCTGCGCAAGCGCGAAATCTCGGCGCAGGAACTCACTCGCGCGTGCCTCGATCAGATCAAGCTGGTCGATCCCAAGCTCAACGCATTTATCACGGTGTGCGCGCGGGAGGCGCACGAACAGGCGCAAGCGGCAGATGCTCGCCTGGCGGCCGGCGAGGCGCCTGCGCTGTGCGGCATCCCGCTCGCGATCAAGGATATCTATGCGACGCGCGGAGTGCGCACGACCTGCGCCTCGAAGATCCTCGAGACCTTCGTGCCGCCATTCGACGCCACGGTGATCGCACGCCTGCGGGCCAACGGTGCAGTCTTTGTCGGCAAAGCGAACCTGGACGAGTTCGCGATGGGCTCCTCGACCGAGAACTCCGCCTTCGGACCGACCCGCAATCCGCATAATGTGGAGCGCGTCGCGGGCGGATCGTCGGGCGGATCGGCGGCCGCGGTCGCTGCCGACCAATGCCTGGGATCGCTCGGCACCGACACCGGCGGATCGATTCGCGAGCCGGCTTCGTTCTGCGGCGTGGTCGGTCTCAAGCCGACTTACAGCCGCGTGAGCCGCTACGGCGTGATCGCATACGCCTCGTCGCTCGACCAAGTCGGTCCGTTCGCCAAGACGGTGCGCGACGCCGCTATCCTGCTGCGCGATCTGGCCGGGGCCGATCCGCGCGACGCGACCTGCGCGGCGCGCGCCGTACCGGATTACGAGGCGGCCCTGACCGGCAACATCAAGGGCCTGCGTATCGGCGTGCCCAAGGAATACTTCGTCGAGGGAATCGCGCCCGAGGTCGAGCGAGCGGTGCGCGATGCGCTCAAAGCGTACGAGGCGATGGGCGCGCGGCTGGTCGAGATCACACTACCGCACACCAGCTACGCGACCGCGGCTTACTACATCGTCGCGACGGCGGAGGCCAGTGCGAATCTTTCGCGCTACGACGGCATCCGCTTCGGCCTGCGGGTCGAGGGCGACAACAATATCGAGATATACAATCGCACCCGGGCGCGCGGTTTCGGCGCCGAGGTCAAGCGGCGGATCATGCTCGGCACCTTCGTGCTCTCGGCCGGTTACTATGACGCTTACTACCTGAAGGGGCAGAAGGTGCGCACGTTGATCCGCCGCGATTTCGAACGCGCGTTCGAGAGCTGCGACATTATCGCGACGCCGGTCGCACCGACGACGGCCTTTGCGCTTGGCGAGAAGATGTCGGATCCGCTCAAGATGTACCTCTCCGATATCTTTACGATATCGGTCAATCTCGCCGGCCTGCCCGGAATCTCGGTGCCTTGCGGATTCGACGCGCAAGGGCTGCCAATCGGGCTGCAATTGATTGGACAGCCTTTCGGCGAAGAGGCAATTCTGCGTGCGGGCGACGCCTTCGAGCGCACCGGCGCGGTCAAGCGCCGCTCCGCAATCCTGTAACGTGCGACGATCGATTGATAACTGCTACAATGGCTATTGCGATGACTACTACGAAGGTTACTGAGTAATGGATGGCGGCGGCTACGAAGCGGTAATCGGACTCGAAGTCCACACTCATCTGTTGACCCAGTCCAAACTGTTCTGCGGATGCTCGGCGGCGTTCGGCGCGGGCCCCAACGAAAACGTCTGCCCGGTTTGCATGGGGATGCCGGGGGTGTTGCCGGTACTCAATCGCCATGCGGTCGAGCTCGCGATTCGTGCCGGCCTCGCGGCGCATTGCGAGATCGCGCGTGAATCGATCTTTGCGCGCAAAAGCTACTTCTATCCCGACCTGCCCAAGGGCTATCAGATCAGCCAGTACGAACTGCCCCTGTGCATAGGTGGTTACATCGATCTGCCCGGTATGAGCGACGCCAACGGGCCGCGGCGCGTGCGCCTGGTCCGCATCCACATGGAAGAGGACGCCGGCAAGAATATCCACGAGCCGGGGGGCAGCCTGGTCGATTTCAATCGATCGTCGGTGCCGCTGGTCGAGATCGTCAGCGAGCCCGATATCCGATCGGCGGAAGAGGCAAGCGCCTACCTGCGCGAACTGCGCGGAATCCTGCGCTCGGTCGATGCGTCTGACGGCAAGATGGAGGAAGGCGCCCTGCGTTGCGACGTCAATATCTCCGTGCGCCCGAAGGATACGACCGCATACGGCACCAGGACTGAAATCAAGAACCTGAATTCGTTTCGTTTCGTCGAGAAGGCGATCGAATACGAAGTCGCGCGTCAGATCGAGACGATCGCGGCGGGCGGCCGCGTCCTGCAGGAGACGCTTTTGTGGGACCCGGTGCGCGAGGAAACGCGTCCGATGCGATCGAAGGAGTTCGCCAACGACTATCGCTATTTCCCCGAGCCCGACTTGCCGCCGCTGCGCGTGACCGGCGAATGGATCGAGGAAATAAAGTCCGCGATGCCCGAGTTGCCGGCGGAAAAACGCGCGCGCTTTATTCGCGAAATCGGGCTGACGGAATATGAGGCGGGCGTCCTCACCGAGGATCGCGAAATCGGTGATTACTTCGAAACGATGCTCGCCGCCGGCCTCAAGAATCAGAAGACCGCGGCCAATTGGGTGATGACCGAAGTGCTGCGGGT
>DASXFX010000112.1:0-56730 GCA_036489375.1 Binataceae bacterium (SeqCode)
TGAGCCCGCGCGCGACTCGCGATGCGACCGCGATCTTCGAGGCATTGGCCGAGGCCGAGGCCAAGGTCCATCGCACGACGCGCGACCACGTGCACTTCCACGAGGTCGGGGCGGTCGATTCGATCATCGACATCGTGGGCGCGGCGTGGGCGCTCGATCAGCTGGACATCGGCACCCTGATGGTCTCGGCGCTGCCGATGGGCGCAGGCTTCGCGCGATCGCGCCACGGCGTCATTCCGGTACCGGCGCCGGCCACCGCTGAATTGCTCGCGGGCTTTCCTGTGCGCCTTGGCGATGGGCCTTCCGAGATGGTCACTCCGACGGGGGCGGCGATTCTCAAAGCGCTGGCGCGCCCGGCATCACAAATTACGAACTACGAGATCGAACGCATAGGATATGGCGCCGGCACCAAGGATTTCGCCGATCGGCCGAACGTCCTGCGCATCATGGTCGGACGCGAGAGCGCACACCTGGCGACCGACGAGCTGGTCGAGATTTCTGCCAACATTGACGACCTCAACCCGCAAATCTACGGCCATCTAAGCGACCGGCTGTTCGCCGCGGGCGCGCGCGATGTCACGCTCACCCCGACGATCATGAAAAAGGGCCGGCCCGCCGTAACGCTCGCGGTACTCGCCGAGGCGGCCGCGCGCGATCGAATTGCACAATTGATTTTCACTGAGACCTCGACCATCGGTCTGCGCTTTCATAGCGTGTCGCGGCTCAAACTCGAGCGCCGAACGATCGATGTGACGACGCGCTTCGGCACGATTCGCGTGAAAGTTTCGGGCGACAGCGCTGAGCCGATCACAGTCGCACCCGAATACGACGATTGTCAGCGCGCCGCCCTGGCCAACGACGCGCCCCTCAAAATCGTGATGGAGGAGGCGCTCGCCGGCGCGCGCCGCCAGCTTGCCTGAAATGGCGCGGGTTCGCGTTAACGAGATCTTTCATAGCATCCAGGGGGAATCGACCTGGGCCGGGAGTCCGTGCGTCTTCGTCCGCCTCACTGGATGTAACTTGCGCTGCACCTGGTGCGACACCGCGTACGCCTTCTACGAAGGCAATCAGATGGAGATTGCGGAGGTGGCAGCGAAAGTTGACAGCTTCAATTGCCGGCTGGTCGAAATTACCGGCGGTGAGCCCCTCCTGCAGCAAGGGGTCCATCCATTGATTGCGCTGCTGCTGGCACGCGGACATCACGTGATGGTCGAGACCTCGGGCGAGCGCGACATCAGCGTGATCGACCCACGGGTCACTCGTATCGTTGACCTGAAGTGTCCCGGTAGTGGCGAGTCGGCGCGGAATCGATGGAGCAATCTCGAACATCTGAGGCCGGATGACGAGTTGAAGTTCGTGCTCAGCGATCGGCGCGACTACGAATGGGCTCGCGACGCAATTCGAACGCATGGCTTGAGCGAGCGCGTCAAGGCGGTGCTGTTGAGTCCGGTCTTTGGCAAACTGGAACCTTCCGATCTGGCTGCGTGGATCCTCGGGGACGGCCTATCGGTGCGGATGCAACTGCAGATGCACAAGCATATCTGGTCTCCGACCGCCCGCGGCGTCTGACCAGCGAACGCACTATACTTTGAACGAATAGTCATTGAGCTGACGCGGACCGGGTTGCTTAGCGGCGAGCGCCTATCGATAATCGCGACTATGTTCTGCTCGCGATGCGGTAGTGAGGCGTCCGGCAATTTCTGCTCAAAATGCGGAGCGGCACTGGCTATACCGCCAGCGTCGGCTGGAGAGGCAAGCCCACGCGCTCAGGAGACGGACGATTGGGAAAGCGAAGTACGCTATGACGTCCTGATGCGGCGGCCCGAGGTGCGCGAGATGCTCGCGCGACAGGCTGCTGTGGCGCCAAAGCGCGCAAGCGCCGAAGATTTCCTTGCCAGCGCAGATAAGTGGCTCAAGCCGCAGGTACCGTTAGAAATGATCTCCGAGGTACTGGTGCCACTCTACTCACGACTCGGGGTGCGAACGGGAAAGGAGCACCGCGAACATCTGGCGTTGCCACCAGGGCGGGTGATCGTGAATGTTATGGCGATGCTCGCGCGCAGCGGGTTCCATCCGAAAACCGTCCAGCAAGCGCAGGACGGCTGCACCATCGAAGCGATCGTTCCATCGGACTTCAGATCATCAGAGGGAAGCCTGGTGGTCACGGTGCGACGGGACGCGCACGGGACCGAGGTCGAAGCCGCGATGGTGATCAAGGGGCAACTATTCGACTGGGGAAAGAGCCGCGCGATCCTCGACGAGTTCTTCGCCGATCTGACCAAGGAGCCCGCCTGAACGCAACGTTGAAGAGCCGGGCGCGGTGGATTTGATCCTCACCGGCTTTCGACTACGCTACTTGCACAATGGCTGCCCCGTTACTAACCGAAGTACTGCCCGATTTTGTCGAAGAGGTGGTCCACCTGCTTAAGGGGACCGGCGCTGAGCCGCTCGAAGACCAGTTGCGCGCACTACGCCTCGAATCGATTTGCGATTGCGGCGACGACAATTGTGCGAGCTTTGCGACGGCGGCCGAGGTAAAGGTCGCAAACGTCGTCGAGTTGCAGGCGATCGAAGGCCATTTGATCATCGACCTGAACGCGGCGGAACAGATCTGCTTCATCGAAGTGCTCGGGCGGCCGGACGTTCGCTACCTGATCGAGGAATACTTCGCGTCGATGAAATAGCTATATCCCGTAAATAGTCAAAACTATTCGAGCCTTTAGCCATAGGCGTTTATACGCTCCGGTTCTCTAGTGAATAGTGAGATTATTCTGGTTGTCGTCCACCGCTCCCAACTTGACCTGTGCCGTAGGTTGCGCGACAGCCAGTCCGAAGGCGCCACCGTTATTGGTATCAACTGAGTATTGCGCGAAAAAGTCGCCTGCGACGGTGAATTCCACGAGTTCACTGGGTTGGTCGGGATCGACATTTGCGAGGTCCGCGTTGGCGGCGATCAAATGTCCATTGGGGGAGAGCACGAGGCCCATCGGATTGTGCAGGTGAATTGGATCGGAGTAGGCCACGAGTGGGTTCTGTACGGTGCTGATCGTTCTCAGAGCGTTACGGATCTTAAAGATCTCGTTATCGAACTCGGATGCTACGTAGAGCGTTCTAGTCGTCGAATTGTATGCGAGCCCACCTGGACCGCCGAATGAATTGTGCGTGATATCGGAGGCCGTTCCCTGACTGGTGAATCCCGTCTCGAGCACACGGCCCTTCCCTTTGTTCAGAGTAACACCGCTCTTGGTGAAGGCGAGCTCGACCCGAGTGACCGAACCGCCACCGCCGAGATTCGAAACAAATAGAGTAACCTTGCTACTGCTCTCGTCGCCCACGGTCATACTCCAGGGTTCATTGAGCAGTGTAGGGTCGGCGACGAAACCGTTGAGACTGCCGTCTGGATTGATGATGGCGATGCCGCCCTGACCAACCTGAGTAGTCGGGCTATAGGTGACCGGTATAAAACAGACGAGCACAAATCCGTTCGCCAGTGCGACCAAGCCGTTGTCGAGACCGGTAATGCCGCCCACAGGACTTGCGAAGAAAGTCGTGGTCGTGCCGGTCGGTGAGATATCGACTATCGTGCTGCCTTGGCCCATTTCGTTGGAGCTATCGTTGAAATTCGAAACCAAAACATCGCCCGGGTTCGCGGCGGCGCCGGCTTTCTTCCAGGCGGAGCTAGTCGGGACAAACGCAACTCCATAGGGATTCGTGTCCCTCGGAACGGGCGACTTCGGCACGGTGGATGCCGTGACAGGAATGACCGGAATCGACGAGCTCGGGGCCGCAGCCCGCGCTGCGTCGCTCAACGCCATCGCCATGGCAAGAGCTGCCGCACTCAGGAGTGCGCGCTTTGCTGCGATAATCAACCCGGCGCGACGCTTACGGCCCCGGTGAAACGATTGCGGTTGTAGAGCGCGCATTAAACAGCTCCTTCGACGTTCTGGTTATATCAATAGTTTACTTACTTTGAGGGGAATCGCGTAACTGGCTATTCGATACTCTTGCCAATAGTGCTTGCGGGCGGAGACTGAGATTGTTGAGGTTCCGCCGAGGTTCCATTTGCGGGCGGCTCAATTCGCACGGACGCGATGTTTCCATCGCTGTCATAGATGACGTGGTAGAGGGTCAGCTTGCTCTCCGCTTGATGGAGTCGCAACTGGCGCAGGGCGACTGAGGCTCCGCCGGTGAAGACGCCGAGCGCGATATTGCGCGGCCGGACAGTCGGATTCACGAATTTCGTCCCGTCCGGATAAAAGGCGTAAACGTCCTCGGTCTGCCCGGTCTCGAGGCTCTCGGTGGAATTCGGCTCGCCGAAGCTTTGCCGGACTTCGCTCCGCGCAACGCCCGGACGCATCACACTGGGATCGAAGTGAATAGAAGTGTCCTTCATCGTGACACTTTGCATTTCCGAAGTGGGGCTCGGATTCATCGAGGGCGCAGTGGGCTGAAAGCGGGCGCAGCTCGAAAGCAAATGCAGCAGCGCCATCGATATCGATAGCTTCGCTACGGACGTTACAGACAACTTCATTCGATTCAACTTCCTCGGCCCTGGCACTCTCGCTACAACTGTGTCCGAGAGGGCGCGCGAGTTCCAGTACCAGGCCTCCGCCACCACCTTGCGACCGATCCGACAGACCTTGCGCGATCGCGCGTAAACTTGATTTATTGCAGGTGAACGACACCCCGGAGAAGAGGACCGTATCGATGCACGATATAGTAATTCGGAACGGCAAGATTGTTGACGGCACGGGCGCGCCCGCGTTTATCGGCGACATCGCGATCGACAATGGCGTTATCACGAGTGTCGGCGGCAAGGCTGGTGCGGCGCGGCGTGAAATCGACGCGGTGGGAATGCTGGTGACTCCTGGATTCGTCGATATCCATACGCATTACGACGGCCAGGTAACGTGGGATCCTTATCTGACGCCCTCGAGCTGGCACGGTGTGACTACTATCGTGATGGGAAATTGCGGCGTCGGTTTCGCACCGGTGGCGCGCGGGCAAGAGGATTTCCTGATCGGCCTGATGGAAGGGGTCGAGGATATTCCGGGCGCGGCACTCGCCGAAGGGATCAAGTGGGGATGGGAAAGCTTTCCCGATTACCTTGACGCGATCGATGCGATGCCGCGCGCGATTGACGTCGGCGCGCAGATGCCGCACGGCTCCTTGCGCACTTACGTGATGGGCGAACGCGGTGCGCATAACGAAGCCGCGACGCCCGACGATATCGCGAAGATGGCGGTCCTGGTGCGCGACGCGCTCAAGGCGGGGGCGCTCGGCTTCACCACTTCGCGCACCATGCTGCATCGCGCGAAGAACAAGGAAGTGGTGCCGGGGACCTTTGCCAGTGAAGACGAACTGTTGGGCATCGGCCGCGCTATCGGCGAGGCGGGGCACGGCGTTTTCGAAATGGCGTCGGATATGGTGGGCGCGGACGACACCATGGAATGGATGGTAAAGTTGTCGTCGGAAACCGGCCTGCCGATCACTTTCGCGTTGGCGCAAATCGATCAGGATCCCGACAAGTGGAACCGCACCATCGACAAGGTCAAACGCTTCAACGCCGAAGGTGCGCATCTGGTGCCGCAGATTTCACCGCGCCCGACCGGAATGCTGATGGGGCTCGAAAGCTCGTTACATCCCTTCATCACGCATCGCACGTACAAGTCGTCCCTCGCACATCTGCCGCTCGCCGAGCGCGTCGCCGAAATGAGGCGGCCGGAAGTGCGCGCGCAACTCCTGGCCGAAGGACCGAGCGTGAAAGATCGCGCGACGCGCTTCTTCGTGACCAACTTCAGCAAGTATTTCCCGCTGGGCGATCCACCCGACTACGAACCCGAGCGCGACGGCAACATCGCGGCCCGCGCGGCACGAGCGGGGGTGACGGCTGCTGAACTGACCTACGACCTGATGCTCGAACGTGATGGACACGCCCTGCTCTATATGCCGCTCTCGAATTACGCCGATTACAATCTGGATGCGTTGCGCGAGAAGATCCTCGATCCGACGACGGCGATCGGCCTGAGCGACGGCGGCGCGCATTGCGGTTTGATCTGCGATGCCAGTATGCCGACCTACATGTTGCAGCACTGGGTGCGCGACCGTTCACGCGGCGAGCGCCTGCCGCTGGAAGTGGCGATCAAGCGCCAGACCAGCGACACCGCTCGCTTTTACGGACTAAACGACCGCGGCGCGTTGAAGCCTGGAATGAAGGCCGACGTCAATGTCATCGACCTCGAAGGGTTGACGCTGCACGCGCCGCGCATGGTGTTCGACCTGCCGGCCGGCGGGCGTCGCTTGATCCAGCGCGCGGACGGCTACAAGTACACTGTCGTGAGCGGCGAGGTCATTTACGAGAACGGCGAAGCCACCGGCGCGATGCCAGGCAAGCTAGTGCGGGGCCCTCAGCCTGCCCCATCGTCAGCCAGCAGCTAACGATCGTTCCCGCGATCGATTCGCGATAAAAGTCCGAAAGCGGCGGCCCCTCGTGGGTCGCCGCTTTGATTAGCCGAGCTAGCTCCTTGTCAGCATTCTCCCGTCCGCGGCGATCATCGAAAAGCGACAATGGATTGCCTTTGCATAGCCGCCGTATTTCGAGGAAGATTGCGTGGCACAGGGCAATCGCACCGCAGCAGATCAGCTTCACGCTCGCCAGTGCGCTGGACGCGAACGGAAAATGGGCTCCCTAATCGAACTCGAACGTCGCCGATCAACCGACTCGGTTTCCTTGCCGGCGGCCAGGCGCAATTCTGACGACGATTCGTGGAAGTCGGTGTTGATTTTGGTCGTGGTGTTTACCGCGACTGCGATTGCGATGTCAGCATCAGTCGTCGTAGCGGGTTCGAATTCGTGGGCGGAGGCGATGCCCCTGATCGTCTTTGTAGTGGTGTTCGCGCTGACGAAGGTTTTTCTAGCCAACGCCCTGTTCTACGTGATGATTCGATCGGACGTGCGCACGGAGGCGATTGCAGCCGCGGCGGCTTCGAAAGCTAAAGCGACCGGCCTCGTAATCCGGCGACCGCGATTGCCACCTACGCTTAGTCGAACCAAGGTTGCTGGAGCACGGCCGCGAAGAGGCGTCCCCTCAAGCTTGGTGCGGCTCGCCGCGCCGACTCGCAAACCGGGCGAATCCATCCCGCGACGACCGAATCGTTGATATGCGCTCTAGCTGAAAGGGCCGCGGTAAGGTCGTTGCGCGAACTCCGGCGCCTCCAAGGGATTGGTTCGCAACCAGAACGGATAATTACCAGCGGTTCGAATCGAGGTGTATGACGAGTGCGTACGCAGCGCCCCAAATCGAGTCGCGGCACACGCACCCGTCCAGCCGGACAGTCAGTTCATTAGTCAACGGTCCCGACTTAGCTGCAGAGCACCGCGTTCGCGTGAATGGTGTCGAGATACTCCTTCACTGACTGGATTTTCCCGTCACGAACGATGAAGAGGAAATGATAAGTGTTCTGATAGGTCTTCCCGTTCTTCATTTTGGCGTAGGATTCCGCTTCGACCGCGACGCGCTCGCCCTCGGCTGTGATACCCTTTGGCGTCACTCGCATACCGCCATCGATCTTAGCACCGAGATCGCCAACCAGCGCCGCGAACTCTTTTTTGCTCTTGGTACCGGATAGCGGGAAGTTACCCTGCACCCACCAGGTCGCGCTATCAGCTAGCGCGCCTAATACGGCTTCTCCATTTCCGGCGGTGAGATTTTCGAAGAAACCCAGGATGATGCGTTTGTTCTCTTCAATACTCATAGCTAATTCCTCCAGTCTCATTTTCGATATTGCGACGTTACTGCGGACCGGCGACTAGCGCAAACCTGTCAGGCGAAGCGTCAGACGCTGAAAAAGACGGTCTCGCCTTCACCTTGCAAAACGACGTCGAAGCGGAGAGTGGCTTCTGATGTGGGCACGCAAGCAGTTGCGATCAAAGTGGAGCGGCGAGCGCGCGGCACCACGTTCAATACCGAATCATGCACGTTCAAAGGATCGCCTGGAAAATAGATCCGTGTAATCAGACGGTTGAGCAGGCCGCGCGCGAAAACAGTGACGTTGAGGTGTGGCGCCTGCAGGCTCCCGTCAGCGCCCGGTACCGGTCCCGGCTTAATCGTGTGAAAGCGATACCAACCATCGGCGTCGCTGCAGGCGCGTCCGAAGCCATGAAAATGCGGGTCGAGGAGCTTTTCCTGGGTATCCTCGGGATGGTCGTAGCGGCCTTCAGCGTTGGCCTGCCATAACTCTATCAAGGCATCGGAGACCGGCGCGCGATCAGCGTCGAGCACGCGCCCCTCGATCGTTAACCGATCGCCTCGAGTGGCCGACTGAACCATCGTTTCGCGGCGGGTCTGGATCAGAACGGGCGCGAAGAACGGACCGATGGTCTGGGATGGCGTAGTACTCATCTCAAGTTTCCGTCGGGGTAGCGTCGCGGCCGCGCATTACGATGTCGAATCGATATCCCAATGCGCGATCGGGTACCGCCAAATCGACATCGAATACGGCGACGAGTCTTTTGCGTGCGGCCTCATCGGGAACGCTATTGAAGATCGGATCGAGCGCAAGCAGCGGATCACCCGGAAAGTACATCTGAGTAATCAGCCGGGTAACAAAGCTGGGACCGAACAGGCTGAAATGGATATGTTGCGGGCGCCACGCATTGTAGTGGTTGCGCCACGGATAAGCCCCGGGCTTCACAGTAGTTAGCCGATAGCCACCGCGTGCATCGGTCACGACTCGCGCTATACCTGAAAAATGCGGATCAAGCGGAGCGTCATGTTGGTCGGCTGGATGATCGTAGCGGCCGGCCGCATTCGCTTGCCAGATCTCGATGAGCGTGTGGGCTATACCGCGACCATCTTCGTCGAGCACGCGGCCACCTACGACGATCCGTTCGCCGAGGGCATCCGCGCCATTATGATAGCTAATGTCGGCAGCTTCGCTTGGTACCGGTTCCGGTCCGATATCCCAACCGACACCTGGGCCCGTAATTTCGGACAATGTCTGTACGAGCCGAATCGGCTCGCGCGCGGGTGCGCGTTTTCGAGTATTGACATACGCCGGAGAAGCGTTGGGCGGTTGGACTCCGGACGCCTCGGGCCGATAGCCAGTCGGTGTAGTCATCGGATTACCACTTTCGAGCTCCACGCTAGTCCATATTCAGACTGGGGAAAAGTGAATCCATCGCCGTGAACAAATCCGTCGGGTCGCGAACGTAATCCGGCGAGGGCGACTACTCAACGCCGTTAGCGTCCACAATCGCCGCGGTCTGGGCATAACGGACGGCTTCTGCGGCGGCTCGCGAATAGCGCGAATCTCCCTTTGCCGCCTCATCTCGCATGCGCGCTTCAATCGCGAGAACGTCGTTGATTGAGGCCTCGTCAACGCGGATCGCACTGTCGGCCACGACCCTCGCCTCGTCGTCACAAGGTTGGTCATCGAGGCCTAACAGCATGTGCAGTATCTGATGACCGGGCGCGGCCTTGAAGTGAATCACTTGTAGATAGAATTCATCCCGCGGTGCCATTCCGCTGTACACGGCGAAATCATAGAAGGGTGCGATCGCGGCGAGAGCGCGCTTGAATTGTTCGAAATCGGCCCAGTGACCGCTCTGCCTGATCAATTCAAGTTCGTATTCGCTCATAGGCGGAATAAACAATACTAACTGAACATTGCGAGCACGAATGCGATCGACAGTCCCACGAAAAGTCTCGAGTTGGGTCGGCGAAAATTTGTAGCCCTGGTACAGGTAGATGACTTGACGCAGTTGCATTTCCACCTGCGTCGGCGAGGCCAGGTCGAGGCCGTCCATACGATCTTTGAGGTACTGATCGCAGATCAGTGCCATCGGCCACGGCACGGCGGCCTTCATCGTCGGCGTCAGGCGCGCAAGACCGCGTAGCGAGCGCTTGTACATATCGAACCCGTCGCCGAGCGCATCGAGACTGAGCAGCGTGTCCTCGAGGCGCGCAGCAGGATTATCGGCGATACGCGCGTTGAAATTCGGATCCCTGGACCTCCAGCGCGTGCTGAAAGCAAAAAAATCGACGCCCCATACGATGCGCTTGAGCCGCGGGTTTTGCAGGGCAACGTCAACGATGCGAGAAATCTCGGGTAGTGACGCGCCCTTGATCGCGGCATTCATAACATTGTCGCGATCGCCTTGCTCGATCCGCATCCCCATCAGAACGCGAGAGCTGCCAAGTAGGACGGTTTCGGGTCGAGCGATGCGGAGCAAATAGGGTGTCACCAGGCGTTCCAGCTTTACCTTGCGGAAAATCGGATTGATAAATCTGCTGGAAGTGGCACCGTATGGATTCAGAAGCCAAGTCAAGCCAACACCGCCAGCGATGATCGCTCCGGTCAACGCAAACATGAGTAGAATTCGACGAGGCCGATTCACTTTGCCGAGCGCTCAATCGATACGCGAGATTCGAGTGACACCTGCGCAGTGCAAAAAGATGACGTCGCACAATCGTCCGTAGGATAAGGTGCCGAATTATTTGAGCGCATTCGTTAGTCCATCTGCACGGAGGGATTTGCGGACCGACGACTCGCAGGATCGCGCAATGCCGCCGCAGCGATTCGAGAGTAATTCGACGCATCTACCACCGCCTCGTCACGCTCACGGCTTTCAAAAGCGAGGACCGCATCGATCGCACCGGCGTCAACGTGCAACGCACTCTCGGCGACGATCCTCGCGTCGAGGTCGCACAATGCGGGTTTCATTCCAAGCATGATGCGCAGCATCGCGTTGCCGCCGGCAGGCTTCAAGTGAAGCACGTCAAGAAAAAGAGCATCGGTACTTGCGAGGCGATTGTACGCCGCAAAATCCCATAGCGGTCCGGTTGCCGCAACGGTGCGTTTGAAGCGCTCGAAATCGGACCAATGACCGCCCTGGCGAATCAACTCGAGTTCGTACTCGCTCATCGGCGGCACGAAAAGAATGACTTCGACGTTGCGCGACCGCGCCATGTCCACCACTTCGTGGAAACGTGCGGCGATCGCGGATGAGAACTGGTAGTCCGCATAAAACCACGCCTGGACTTGCGCGAGTGAGGTTTCGATATTTGCCGGTTTGGCGCGCGCGAGACCGTGAAGGTGCTGCGCGCTGAATTGAGCGCAAATGAAATCCGGCGGCCACGGCACATTCGCAGAGATCACCGGCTTGAGGCGGCGGCTCCCGCGGATGGCGCGTTTTAGAACGTCGAAACTGTCGCGAAGCGCGGAGAGGCTCAGCAGCGAGTCCTCTACAAGAACGCCTGGATCGAGTTGGATGCGCCGATCGAAGCTGGGATTCTGGTGGTGCAGATGCTCGTTGAAAGCATAGAAATCCACGCCCCATACGATGCGTTTGAGCTTCTGGTTCTGGAGCGCAACCGAGATGATCTTTGCCAGCTCCGGCATGGTCGCGGCACCGAGCGAAGCGTTCAAAACACCCGCACGGTATCCTTGTTCGATGCGCATACCCATTTGTACACGCGAACTCCCGATCAAAAGCGTCTCGGGAGTTGTCGTCCACAATTGATAAGGCATCTGCGCACGATCGCCAGTGAGATTACGATACAGCGGATCGATCAAAGTGCTGCGCCACGCACCATAAGGATTGATTGAGTAGTTGAAGCCGATCGCTCCCGTCAATAATACTGCGGTCACAGCAAACATCAGCGCGATTCGACGCGTCGGATTTTCCAAGCGCCGCGCCTAAAACTGGAAATAGATAAACGGAGGCGGGTTCGCCATGCCCATGATGCTGAAGCCGGCCAGCAAGGCGAAGGCGCCGGCCCAGAGCCAGTCACTGCGCCACTGCCAGGCGAGAATAGTCTGTCGATTCGGACAGAAAAGTGCGATGGCGAGGCCGCCAGCGATCAAACCGAGTTCTCGCCACCCGATCGCGTCCTGCACGGCGTTGAAGGAAAAGCCGTTGTAACCGGCCATCGCGATAAAGAAATCGGCGGCGCGGGAAAACGTCGGTGCGCGAAAGAAAACCCAGGCCGCGGTGGTTAGGAGGAACGTCAGCGCCCATGCGGCAGCGTCGGGCATGCGATACTTGCGATCCGCCCAGACGTGATTGGCCCACAAGTAGAGTCCGTGGAGCGTGCCCCAGATGACGAAGGTCCAATTCGCGCCGTGCCACAGTCCGCCGAGGACCATCGTGATGAAAAGATTGAGGTCTCGGCGGAATTTCCCGTGACGATTACCGCCAAGCGGAATGTACAGATAATCGCGGAGGAAAAAAGAGAGCGTGATATGCCATCGCCGCCAGAACTGAATAATGTTGCGTGACTGGTAGGGCGAATCGAAGTTCTCCGGAAATCTCACTCCGAACATACGGGCGAGGCCAATAGCCATATCCGTATAGCCAGAAAAATCGAAGTAGATCTCAAGCGCGAAGGCGAAGGCGCCGCCCCAAGCGTCGAAAAAGGCCATATGCGCATGGCGGTCGAATAACGGATTTACGATGGGACGGAAGGTATCCGCGATCACTACCTTCTTGAACAGTCCGACGGCGAAAATCATGAGGCCGTCGCAGAGGTTAGCCGCGGTCAGGCGAAAATCAGTATTGCGATTAAACTGCGGATAAATCTCTGCGTAGCGCACTATCGGGCCAGCGATGAGATGAGGAAAGAACGCAATGAACAGGCAATAGCTGATGAAGTCGCGCGCACCCGGTTCCCCACGCCACGCACTCACGAGGAAAGTAATCTGCTCGAAGCTAAAGAAGGAAATAGCCAGTGGCAGGATCAGCGGCGGCATATGCCAATGGGTTCCGAGCAGCGCGCCGGTGCTATCGGCGAGGAAATTGCGGTACTTGAAATAGCCGAGCAACGCGAGATTCATCGCGATGCCGAAACCGAGCAGCGCGCGACGACGACGCTCGCGCGCTGCGGCATCGATCCCATCCGCAGCGGGTGGAACCAGCAGCAGCGACCAGCCAAAGTTGAAGAAAATCGAGAACCCGAAGAGAAACAGATAGTGCCAGTTCCACCAGCCGTAAAAGCATAGCGAGGCGAGGATCAGAAATCCGGCACAGGCGCGGCGCGCATCGGCAGCCGACAGCATCCAGAAGATCGCGAGCACGATCGGCAGGAAGCCGAAAGCGAACTGATACGAATTAAATAGCATCGCAATCGCTCTCAATCGCGCGAGGCGTGCAGCTCGCATCGACGGGAAGGGCGGTTACCCGCGTGCGGTAAACCATCGCATGGATTCTCATTGAGGCAGCCTTTTACTACGAATCCGCCCCGCGATCTAATGGCTCCCCGCCAGAAGATTGCGACGCGCCGAAAGCGGGATCGAGCAATTCGGCAAGGCCGGAATACCGCGTGGCCTTGCGCGCTGCCGCCGTCCGAACAATGTGGATATCGCCAACGAGTACCACCGATTTGCGCGCGCGGCTGACCGCCGTGTAGAGCAATTCCCGACTCAAAAGCGGTAGATCGCGATCGGGCATCATCACGGCAACGCGGGCAAACTCCGATCCCTGCGCCTTGTGAATTGTGGTCGCATAGCAAAGTTCGAGCGCGTCACCGAAGGCGGAAAGATGAAATGGTTCGAAGTGATCTCCACGCGTGAAGATTGCCATTAGCGACACCTCGCCGTCGGATCGTCTAACCCGCGCAATCATCCCCTGGTCGCCGTTAAACAGGTTTCGATCATAATCGTTGCGCACGAACATCACTGGCTCACCGGCCACAAAGCGTGAGCGATCGTTGGTCCGACGCATCGCGGCAAGCGCGCGCCGATGCATGGCGTCGTTGATTCGATCGGCGCCGGTCGCCATCACACGGGTAGCGCAAAGAATTCGTGAGGACGCCAAGTGCCTATATGCGGTTTCCAGTTCCTCGGTTGCTTGATTGTCAAAACCATTCTCGCCGTACGAATATGCCTCGGCGGCGAGCATGTCGCCGCCATCCAGCGAGCCGTACCAGCGATCGAGGAAATCATCGATTGCTGATCCGCGGACGTCAAGCAGTTCAACCCCTTCGAAGCGAATTTCTGCAGGACTAGTGCGTTCCTGAAACAATGTCGGACCATCGCCGAGGACGACAACGCCTTGGTTTACATTCCGGACAAAGTTGAAAATCGCGTTGCCGTCCACCTCGTTCGGATTTATGCGATAACTCTGCGTGAGCCGCGTGCAGATGTTCGCGTCGAGCGTGCTCGGGCCCTGAACCGCCGCGACCAGATCCCGGAAAACGGCGCCTGCTGCGACCGACGGTAATTGATCGGCGTCGCCGAGTAGTACGATGCGCGCGTCGGGGCGCAAGGCCGAGGCTAGCCGCTGCATAAGGTCGAGGTCGAGCATCGAACATTCATCAACGATCACGATGCTTGCGGTGAGCTGATTCTTCCGATGATGGAGAAAGGTTTCGCGGCGCGGCGAGTATCCGAGCAGGCGATGAACCGTGACGGGCTCCAGTCGAGCATCGATGAGTTCGAGATCGGCTGGCGCTGGTTCACTCACTTGGCGCAGGCCCTCGCGAATGCTTTCGCCCATGCGGTGGGCGGCTTTGCCGGTCGATGCGGCCAATGCGATTTCGGCCGGCTTGATTCCGAGGCGGACGAGCAGGCGGACGATCGCGAGCACAATCGAAGTCTTGCCGGAACCAGGGCCGCCCGAGACCAGCGAGAGGCGGCGAGTCGTGGCATTGCGTATGGCATCGCGCTGCGGATCGGAAAGCGCGAGCTTATTCGCACCGAGGCATCGCGGGCGATCGTCGAGGTCGGCAAGCGCAGCGACAATCTCGCAATCCAAAGCCAACGCAGCGGTCGGTCCGAAGCGCGGCTTGAGATCATCGGCCAAGCGCACTTCGGCGGCGCGAATCCGTTGATGGTAGAGGTACGGCGCTAAATATAGTAGCGGACGATAATCCTCGGGAGCTCGCGCAATCACGGATGCCGCCGCGCCATCGTGGAGCATCGTCGCGATTGCGTCAGAAATGGCGGCGACGCGCGCAGCGGCGTCGAGGGCGCCAGGTTCGGGAATAAATGCGCCGAGAATTCGCGCCAGCGAATCGTGCGCCTCGGGCCCAGTTACCGGCAAACGCGTACTACCTTCGTTGAGGGCGACGATCGACGACGCAATCAGCATTATCAGCGCGAGACGTTGATCGTGAGAGAGGTCGTCCTCGAAGGCGGCGATTTCAGCGGCGAGATGCGCGGTCGATGGCGCAAGATTAAAGGCGGGCATGGCGGCTTCGATCTGGCGCATAGTGCGTCGCAGATGTGCCGCATCACCGTCAGGCGTCTCGTCGAGGGCCAAAGTTAGTGGGAAAAGGCCCAGGTTGGCGTACAAGCGATCCATCGTTCAGCCCTGATCCCCGAGCTTCATCAGCGCAGCTTCGTACAGACGAATTTCATTCCAATCCGGGCGGTGGAAATAAATCCCATGCGATGGATCGACACCGGAGCCGACGCCGCGCAGAAAAACATAAAGCAAACCGCCGAAACGCCGGCGGTATTCAGCCTCGCTGCGGATTCGTAACAGTCGGATGACCCCAACGGTGTAGATTCGCGCCTGAAGTTCGTAGTTGTGCCGGACGTGATCTGCGATGGTCGCGGAATCGTAGGCCCTGAGCAGATCGCTCTTCCAATCGGCGAAATAGATCAGGCCGCGATCTTCGAAAACAAAGTCGATAAAGCCTTTGAGGTAGCCCCGGTTCGCCACCCAGCCTCCAGCGATCGCCGAGCCAAGCTTGGGATGCGCTGCTTCCGGAAACGGGAAAACGAATTCCATTTCGCGCGAGTTGCGGCAACGGGCGAGTGCTTCGATTGTGCGATCAGATGCAATCGCGATGGGCGAGGTCAACGACTTGAAGACCAGCTCGGTGCCCCGATCGAACCAGCGCGGGTCGCGGACCTGATGGCGTTCCATCGCGCTACGGAACAGGTGGATGACAGGTTCGAGTTTTCGCCACGATTCGAGGTTCTCGGCGGAGTTCAGCGATCCAACGTCGAGCCGCTCAATGACCTCGTGCAGAAAGATTCCGACGTCGCTGCCACCTGGAAGATCATCCGATTCGAGTGTCGGAGGAATGTCGCTCTTGAAATCCGCGGGAGTCAGCTCCCAGGAAGCGAGATCGCTTTTGAGCGAAGTGTACGAGCTCATCCGGAATGGATCGTGCTTTTTGCGCAACCGGTCGAAAACCGACTCGGGATCGGATTTGTCAATAAGCAAAGCATCCGGCGGAGTCCATTGATCGATCGCGACCGTGTCGCCTTTCGCGATTGATGCCGCGGCCGCCCCAGTGGTTGAGGCGCCAAGTAGACCGCGCGCGTCGGCTATATCGAAAAGGTTTCCCCAATTGTCTTTTTTCGTCGCACCGTCGTTTCCCTTGACCATTTCCTTCAGACGATCGTTGAGATGCTTGTAAGGGCCGTTCAGCTTTAGCGATTTGTCGGGAAAGAAAGGCAGGTAGAGTTTGGCGCGGGCACGCGTCATTGCGACATAGAGGAGGCGCTGGTGTTCTTCATCACGCTCGCGGTTAATCGCTTGTTTTGCCTCTTTTCCACTCTCACTACCGAACGCGAAGCAACGATTTTCGTTGTCGTGATAGACTTCGACCGCCGACACCTGGTGGCCTCCGTGGGTTCCTCCAAAGAGCATCACGACATCGGCCTCGAGCCCCTTGCTCATATGGATGGTCATAACTTGGACGGCATCGCGCTCGCTTTCGAGGCGTTGAATGTTGCCGTCAGGCCAGTTTGGCGGTTCTGCGCGCTCATTGCAGTAATCGTCCAGCAGCTCGACAATCTCCGTTAATGACAAACGGCCCGCGACGGCACGCTCCAGCAGGACCTCAAAGATGTGAGAGTAGTTCGTCAATTCACGTTCGTCATGATCGAGAAATAGCTCGCGGCCGGCAAGTCCGCTTTCGTGCAACATCCGATTGAACAACTCCGCGAAGCGTTCCGCCTCAGCCAAGCTGTGCCATTCGTAGAGTCGTTCATTGAGGGGATGTGATGGTGGCGGATCGGCGATTGTCGCGGCGTCGCGATATTTCACAGCAAAAAAGGGCGACATCCATGCGCGGCGTCGATGCGATCGATCATTTATGTCGTCAACAGCGCGAAGAACATCACGCACGTGCGTGGCCTCGTGGGTCTGAAATAACCCAACAAGCCTGTAAAAGGCGAAGGGGACGCCGGCGGCGCGCAGGTAGGTGCCAATTTCCTGACATTGGTCGTTCGTATGCGTCAGCACGAAAATGTCGCGCGCGCCGACTCGGCGCCACACGGTCTTTCCGCTCTCGCGATCCGGCTCGTCGATAATAACTCTGCCGGGAGCGTTTGCATCCGGTCCATCCGCTATCATTCGTTTGATAGTCGCGGCAATAAACCGGCCCAACTGTTCGCGTGCGTCATCCGCGAAGCGCTTCGCATCAGCCGGCGGCACATAGCGCATTAAGGTGATCGGCACGATCGTCTGTCCGCGAACATCGCGGGCAAAACGATCTGGCACGCCACACTTAACCGGATGGTCGTACTTGATCCTTCCGTTGAAGAGCGGCGGCTTGGCCTTCTGATCCAGAATGAGGTTGCAGGCGTCGATCAGCGAAGCAGTTGATCTGAAATTCTGGTCGATTGGAATTTTGGGAGCGGCGACCGCGCTCAGTTCAGCCCGCGCACCGAGGTACGAGTGAATGTCGGCACCGCGAAAGGAATAGATCGCCTGCTTGGGATCGCCGACCACGAAGAGGCGATTACCCTCGTTGCTCTCGACAAAGATGCGCTTGAAAATTTGCCATTGGAGGTCGTCGGTATCCTGGAACTCATCGACGATGCCGAAGCGGAAGCGTTGGCGCAGGATCGCGGTGAGCGCAACGCCGCCCGGAGCCTCCAGCGCTTGCCATACCCACGCGAGCATATCGTCGTAATCAATTTGTCCGCGTTGGCGTTTGTCACGCTCGAGTCTTTGCTCGAGTGGTGGCAAATAGAAATCCGTCACCAGCCGCGATCCGATCGCCTCTTTGGCGGCGAGCGCTTGTCCGACCTCCTCGATCGCGGAGGCTTGTGCGACTCCGTGGTAGCGACTGCGGTGCGCCTCGTATAGAAGGTTCTCGAGATCGTCGATGGGCTTTCTTTCGAGCCATTCCTCGAGCACCTGACGCATCAGCGGATCGACCGCAAAGCGCTCGCGCAGAAGCGCGCGAAAGGTAGTCCGAAAAGTACGCCGGCCATCCACCAATTCGAGGTTGAAGCGCGCGCCACTGTGGAAGGCGAACTCCGTCAGTACGCGATTACAAAACGCATGAATCGTAAAAATCGGAGCGTGCTCGAACGTGGCCAGCGCATGTTCGAGACGTCGGCACGCAGACTCATCGACTGACGCCCAAGCGTGCCCCATTTTTTGCACATCGGCGGACGGTCCGCGAAGAATATTTTCGATCGCAGCGCGAATTCGCCCACGCAATTCCGCGGTCGCCTTTTCCGTAAAAGTAACAACCAGGATCTCTTCGATGGTTTTCGCCGTGGTGCGCAGCAGATCGATGATCAAATGTTCGATGGTGTAGGTCTTGCCGGTCCCGGCACTGGCTTCGATGATCACGTGCCCGTCCGAAGGCACGCGATCCAGAACGGACGGCCGCATATACTCGATCGTGCGTTCGCTCATTCGGTCTCTGATTCGGGCATCAAGATGGCCATCAACGGTCCGAAGCGCCGTTCGATCAAGCCACTTTTGATTTCGTCGATTGGCGCGCGAAATCCGCGCGCGTACCGCACCGGCCCGTAGTCGGATTTGCAAGCTGGTGGCTGCTTTTCACTCACCGACCGGATCGCATCGGCGATCGCGGAGTCGCTTCCATGCCGATGCGGAAGGACCGCCTCAACCGCTTCGATCGGTAGAAAATAGTCATTGCCGCCGCTCAACAGATCGATCGCAAGCTGAGTTAGATAAGCGCGCGCCTCAGCCTGGCGCGGTATTTCGATCGTCCGAGTGTGGTTTGGTTTCCGCTTGATTTCACTGCCCAGCACGGTCGCCATGAATTTAGCAGGCAGCTTTGCGCCCGCCGCCGCCAACGCGACCGCACCGAAGCCGCCTTCGAGAAAATCGGCTACCTTCACGGCTTTGCGAGCAATCAGTTTGAACGACCGATCCAGACGAGGCGAAACCGGTCCGACGCGGCCACGCAACTCGATCGCAGTGACACGGCGACCATCCGCGCGAACGAAGTCAACGTCGAGTACGATCGGATCGAGCGAGCTTTCGACCTCGGCAAATTCATCGGTTCCGCCGAACGCAATTCGCTGCCAGCGATCGAGGTTCGGAATTCCCAAATCCTTGGCTTGTGCGATCGCATTTTCGAGGTGACTCAAGTCGCCAGTCCGATCGGCCTCGGCGAATGGGCCGATCGGCGAAGACCCCTCGAGCACACGCGTTCGGCAGATTTCATCATAGCAACCCGCAAGATTCTCGCGCTTTCCATGGGCCCGCCAGAGCGCATCGCGGAGCACGATGGCCTCGTCGAGCCGCGAACGCGAAATCGGCTCCTCGTCAGGATCCACCTCATCATCCTCGTCGTCTTCGCTCATCCCGAGCGCGTGGCGCGCGGCCCCCTGAAGCGGGCATTCGAGGTAATGCCGCAGCGCCGCAAGCGACAAGCGAACGCGCGAATCATCGTGAATCGCGACGATCGGAGGTGGCGTAATAATTCGTAAATGCGGTGCAATCCGGGCGCGAGCGACGTCGCCAAGCTGATCGATGAGACCACCCTCAGAGAGTTCTTCGGGCAACGGATCGCAGCGGCTTTCTAGGTCGTCGCGCAGAGCCGCCATCTGGGCATCGTGCCTGGCATTGCGATCGAAGGTCTCGAGTCGCTGATCGCGTTCATCCTCAGGACGCGCGAGATCGGCGAAGTAACGCCGGTCATGCGCGCTCACCGGGTGGGCGATGATGAGGCGATCGAGTACCTCAGACCCGATCATGCCGCGCAAAATAAATTGGAGATCCCGAATCACCGCCGAAGGCTCGAGCGCCTCGCCGGTTTGCGCATCGCGAGCGATGTAGGAAAGAAAAATGCGATCGCGCGCAGCCAGTAGCGTCTCCAGAAACATGTAGCGATCGCGCTCGGCGGGAGAGACATCCCCGGCCCGGCGATGGGCCTGTCGCAGATCGAGCGGATCGCGCGGCGCGCGCGCGGGAAAATCGGCTTCGCCCAGGCCGAGCATGAAGGTCACGCGAAAGGGTATCGACCGCAGCGCTGAAAGCGAACCGACGGCAATCCCGTTTTCGGCGTAGACTCCGTGTTCGGACTCCACCTCAACGATTCGTTTCTGGGCGAGTTCGAAAACGACTTCATACGGCACCGGCTCGCTGCGGATGCCGTCCGGGTACATCGATTCGATTGCGCCCACGATCGCATCACGGACCCGGGCGCCGTCACGATCGGGGGGATTCACGTAGGTCGTAATCAATCGCGTCAAGACGGTGCGCCACGAAGCGAGATCGAGCTCGCCTGCAGCAAGTGCCTGCGCGTCACGAATCAACGCGCGGGCCTTATGGACCATGATCGCGACGCCTTCGGACTCGTCCGCGACGGTCTCAAACGGCAAATACTCGCGTCCGGTGGCATCGCGGTACACGCGTTTCTCCGCGGTGGTTTCGCCGGCCATGAAAATACCCAGCGCGAGCCGTTTCAGTGCGTAGTCCCAATGGTAAAGTTTGGGCTCGACGTAGGTGCCGTCAAAAGCATGTTCATCGGCACCGAAATGAACGCCCAGACGACGGCACCATTCGGGCCACGCTGCCGCGTATGGCTCGCCCTCGATGCCAACAATGGCCGGATGAGTCAGCAAACGGATCATCTCGCCGCGGGTGAAGCGGCCGAGCGGCAACTTGAGCAAGAGATCGACGGCCTCGGCGACCCGGCTTTCAGAGGCGAAACGGCGATCGACGATATTGATCGGAAGCCTATGGGCGCCGGCAAACACACTTTCAATTTGCGCCAGGTAGCGATCGCGGACGCCCTCCGGAATCACTATCGCAATCTGATGGAAGCGCAGTGGCGCGGCGGGAATGTCGCCAGTCGTCGTGTCGCGCCGGATCAAAGACCAGATCGCATCGGCAGCGATTTCGAGTTCGCGGCGCACACCGGGGCATTGCAGAAATCGGATACTGCCGTCGTCGCTTTCCGACGACGCTTCCCGCTTCGACGAATCCTCGGAATTCGTGGCCGCCGATCGATCGCTGTTGCCAGCACCGATTTGCTCTTCGGGAGTCCGCGTTAGAATTGCCTGCTGAACGCGTGCAAGCAAGGTCGGACGTGTGCGCGCGGAAACCGGCTCGACAAAAAGCGCGTCGAAGTCACATTCGGTAAGTTCGTTCAGCAGCCGGATATATTCGCGGCCGGCGCGTCCCCAATAGCGCAGCGCCAGGTTGTCATCTGCTTCGAGCTTGAAAGGATCCTCTGCACTATCGATAAACAGGGGACCAACGATTGGTGGACGCGCACTACCTCGATTGCGTACGTCTTCCCAAAATTCCCGACACGGATTGAGCGTATACAGATGAAGGTCGGTGAGCTTACCGAGCCGGGCGAACATGCGGATAAATTCAGGACCCGCGTAGCCGATGCCGAAGACGTGGAGTCTCGACGGCACGATCTCGCGCAATTGACGGTCTTCGATCGCTGCAAATGCGTACGGCAACAGTCGCCAGTCCATACCGGGCTGCGGTTCCCTCGTCGCTCGGGTAATCCATTTGGTTCGCAGCGTACCATCGGATTCGAATAGCGAGAGGTAGATACGGCGTTGCCAGCGTTCGGTCTCCAAGAGCCGTGGGTCTTCGAGCGTGAGCCCGCGATGCCATCGTTCGAGCATCGTCCGGCGCGACGTCGAATATTCGCGGATCAACCACGCGACCCGTGCGCTCAACTGAAACATCCTGAGAACGCGCTGACGTGGATCGCCGTGGGCCGCGTCAAGGTAGGGCTGCAGCGCGTCGAGGTCACGTTCGGGCGCGCCTGAGAGCGCTTCTCGCAAGTATTCGAAAACAGCAATCTGCAGGCCGGCCGCGTCCAACACTTTGAGCCCCGGTCGTGACGGGCTGCCCGAAGCGCGTTGGACAATATCCGCCAGAAATCCGCGTAGGAATGGGAAGCGAAAGTTTGCCGCTACTCCTTCGCGATCGCTAAATCTTAGCTTCAGGTATTCTTCAACCGCGCGGCCCGGCACGACGATCGTAACCGGTTCGAGGGGATCGCGAAGCTGATCTTCATGCACCAAGGCCCCGATCGGAGCGATTAGCTCCTCCAAGCGATTCGAGTAGTGCAGTTGAATCATCGTGATGAACTAGACCAGGACGGTCCCGTGCTTCGAAAACGACCAAGGCGCAGTCTTCAACTGCTCTATTCAATCAATTCTGCGCCGCTAAATCGATCTCGCAAGAGCAGCAGCGCCGCCGCGAACCGCGGGTTGATTCAATGGCCGCTCGAGGCTCGACGGCGCGGGAAGCGTAGCCATACTGCGCCGGCGAAGGTCGAGATTAGAGTCACTGCGACCACTGGCCCAAGGTGCCAGGTGACGAGGTGTAGCGGTTCGTCTATCGGGCAGGCGATTCGCATAATGGCAAAGCTAAAGAGCATCGCAGCCGCCCCAACCATCGCACCGGCGGCGCGACCATCGCCCGGCGCGCCGCGTCGAACGGCCCACCAGAGCACGATCCATGGCAGGATCGCCCTCGCACAGGTTACGAACGCGCAATGCGAGCCGACGCTGACAAACTGGCCCAACGGCGTGTCGGTTCGCATCTGGACGGCAAAGAGCATCAGGGTCCCGCCAAGCACCAAAGCCACTGCCAGCGGCGTCTGCCACGGCCGCGACTCGCGCCCCGGAATTGCAGCGCTTAGGGCCATTGCGGCAAGGATCAGTCCGGATGCGGCAAAAAACCCAATTTCCAGTGCGTAAGGCGGATGCATGAGCTTCTGGGCGAAATCGTTGCCCGTGACGACCATCGCATCCGCCAGCACTGCTATTTCGATCGCGAGCCAGACCGCGAGGCGTCGCCGCACCGGCCACAGCGGCCGGCTCGGCTGGAGATTCGCGGCCAGATGATCGACCAGTGCCCGATGCAGTGTGTCGTGTCGCGTTTCGTTCGATGGGCTCAATTCAGGTTCCGCCGATTAGCTTTCGCAGCGCCTTGTACGCGCGATGCGCGCGGACTTTCAATGCGCCGACGGTGACCCCTGAGCGCTCAGCCGCCGCCTCCAGCGACAGACCTTCCAGTTTGAGCATCGAGAAGGCTGCGCGCTGGTTGGGTGGGAGTTTTTCGAGCGCCTCCGTAAGATCGGGAGCGGGTCCCGGTGACTCATCGATAGAGAGATCGGGACGATCTGGCGGATCGGCGGCAAGTTCCTGCCAGCTGGCTCGATTCCAATTGCGGCGCAAATGATCGGCAGCGACGTTCCGTGCAATCGCGAAGAGCCACGGCTCTAGAGGGCGGCCGGGCTGATAAGTCTGCCGCGCCTCGAAGAGCGCCATGAAGACCTCCTGATAAACGTCTTCCAGCTCGCTGGAATCAGCTATGCGCCGACGCAGGAAGCCGGTCACCGCTGGCCCAATGTCATCGAGCAACTCGCGGCAGGCGTCGGCGTCGCCGGCTTGCAGGCGTTCCATGAGGAGAGCGCGCCGCCGACTACGGCCGGATCGTTCGCTCTCGTCCAACGGCTTCATTCTTCGCGCATGCTCGAAAGTTACATTCCCGTAGGCCCGCGCTCAATTCCAAGGTGCCCTTAATGGGACGCCTGGCGACCAGCAATGCAGGGTCAGAGGTTAAAGGATTGTAGCAGGGCCTATAAGTGGTAAATTTTTCATTCTTGCAATTCGGATGATGCCGCTGATTGCCATCAGAATCTGAGTGTCGAAAACCACTTAATCAAGCAAAGCAAGGCCTTTTTCAAATCGATAGGTTTGGCACGTTCCCTGCTCGTTCTGTCTAACGAAGACGATCAACTCCGAGATCTCTCGCCGGTGGGCGAAACGGACACCGCGCCAAGTAACCCCCCCACTTGGCGCGCCACCTGACGCTCACCGGCGAGCTTCATTATGCGGCGCAAACTTACTGCTGCTGCCTTTCCTTTTAGGCGAAGTTTTACTCGACCCATAATTCGCGCACTTCCTCAATTCGAGCTCGCGACTTAATTCGCGCAAGTTGCGCTTTAAGCGTTCACTTGCGCTGATCCAGTCCCATTCGCCGCGCGATTATGACTTTCATGATTTCGTTGGTGCCCGCATAAATCGATTGCACCGCGGCGTCGGCATAATCGGTAGCGACCGGAAACTCGAGCATGAAGCCGTAACCACCGTGCAGTTGCAGGCATTGGCTGGCGACGCGCTTGAGCAACTCGGTGGTCCACCATTTCGCCATGCTGACTTCTGTCACAACGTCGTCGCCGCGGACGTGGGCCACCAGTAAGCGATCGACGAAGGCCTGGCCAATTTCGACCTCGGTCTCCATTTCGGCCAGCTTGAACTGAGTGTTCTGAAACGACGAGATCGCCTGGCCGAAAGCGCGCCGGCCCTTGGTGTACTCGATCGTATCGTCGAGACATCGGCGCGCACTGGTGAGCGCGCCCACCGCGGTGACGAGTCGCTCTTGCTGCAGCTTCTCCATCAGCATCTTGAACCCGGCGCCCTCATAACCGAGCAGGTTGGTAATTGGAACGCGGCAATCCTCGAAGAACAGTTCGCTGGTGTCCTGTCCTTTGAATCCGAGCTTGTCGAGCTTGCGGCCGCGCACGAAGCCGGGGGAATCTGCGTCAACCACGATCAGGCTGATGCCTTTGTGCGGCGGATTCGCCTTGGGGTCGGTCTTGGCGACGACCACGATTGCGTCAGCAATCTGACCGTTGGAAATGAACATCTTGGAGCCGTTGATAACGTAGCTGTCCCCGTCGCGGCGCGCGGTGGTGGAGACGGCGGCGAGGTCGGAACCAGTTCCCGGCTCAGTCATTGCGATCGCCAGGATGGTCTCTCCAGTGATCGCGCGCGTCAGGTAGCGGCGCTTCTGGTCCTCGCTTCCGTAGCTCGCTATGTACGGCATAATGATGTCGGAATGGAGGCCCATCATGAGGCCGTGGGCGCGTACCCGCGAGAGCTCTTCGATGACGATGGCGTCGTAGAGGAAGTCGCCGCCCGCGCCGCCATACTCGACCGGTGCGTTCGCGCCTAGAAAGCCGGCCTCTCCCATCTTGCGCCAGCTTTCGCGATCGCTCATGCCCGCCCGGTTCCAACTCTCGATTTTCGGCACCAGCTCATTCTCGACGAAGCGCCGCACCTGGGTCCGGAACATCTCATGTTCATCGCTGAAGATATCTCGCCGCATTTTCGATCTCCTCGAAATCCGCCGAATCCTTGCACGTCCGCCCGCTCAATCCAAATCCGGACGCAGGCACCCATCGGCAGGCGGTTGCGTTCGCAGCCTGAAGTTTACTACGACGGTGCCAAAGCGGTTCACCATCACATTCATTCACGAGGCAGATGAGGTTCAACCAATGAAGGCAATCCAGTTTGACCGGCTCGGCGGTCCAGAAGTGATGTACCTGGGCGAGGTGCCCAAGCCGGAGCTTCGTCCGGGCACGGTGATCGTGAAAAACGAGGTCATTACCATCAATTTCGGCGATATCTTCTTCACCCGCGGCGAATACATCGTGAAGCCGGTCTTTCCCGATACGCCCGGCATGGAGGCGGCTGGCATCGTCGATGCGGTCGCACCCGACGTCACCGAACTCAAGCCCGGAATGCGCGTCGCCTACATCGGAATGGGTTCATACGCGGATTTCACCCGAATTCGACCGTCCCGCGTGATTCCGCTGCCGGACTTCATGAGTTTCGAGCAAGGTGCTGCCCTGCCA
This sequence comes from Binataceae bacterium (SeqCode), assembly GCA_036489375.1. GTDB lineage: Bacteria > Desulfobacterota > Binatia > Binatales > Binataceae > JADMIL01. The sequence continues at coordinate 25,850 of DASXFX010000112.1, forward strand.
ATCGCGATGCTGACGGCGTGGCACATGCTGCATACGATTCACCAAACGAGACCGGGACAGACGGTGCTGGTGCACTCGGCGGCGGGCGGCGTCGGGATTGCGGCGGTGCAAATTGCCAAGGCCGCAGGCGCGCGCGTCATCGGTACGGTCTCGAGCGCGGACAAAGCTGCGCTGGTCTCGAATTTCGGCGCCGACGAAGTTATCGATTACGAAACCCAGGATTTCGCCGCCGAAGTGATGCGCCTCAGCGACGGCCGCGGCATCGACCTCGTGCTGGACGCGGTGGGCAAGCCGACCTTTGAAAAGGGCATCAAGTGTTTAGCTCCATTCGGCCATATGATTCTCTTCGGCCGCGCGGGCGGACTGCCCGACCCACTGAACGTGGCGAAGCTGATGGAGAAGTCATTAACGGTCAGCGCCTTCGTCCTGCCGCTCATCTACAGCAATCGCGAGGTGATGCGTCGGGGTCTCGAGCATTCGTTCGAGCTTATCCGGGCGGGCAAACTCACGGTCCCGATTGGTGGAAGCTTCCCGCTAGCGCAGGCCGTCGAAGCACATCGTTTCGTACTCTCGCGCAAATCAACCGGCAAAATCCTGCTGATTCCGTAGCGCGATCGGCGATAGCCTTCGGTCGTTCACAGCGGCGTTGCGGGACTTCCGGGTAAAGGGGGGCGTGCATCGATGCTTTGGTTGGCAGCGGTGCAAGCTGGACTTGGCAATCGACGCCTCCGATCGACTGAAATACGGAGGCTTTTTGAGGGCTCAAGTTTTGCTCTGTGATGCTGGAGCTAGCATTCCAGCGAAACTTCGACACACGGGGCATAGGTTGATGGATAAGACGAATAAGAAGCTCTCGCGAAACGGTTCCGGACCCAAAGCGCCGGGGCGCGCCGAACCGGCTACGCCGCGCGAACTGGCCAAATACATCATCGAGTACGATTCAAGCGATATCTCCACGCACGCTCCGCATTCGTTGCCGGTATCCGCCGTGATGGACGCGCCCGCGCGCAATCCGATTCCTTGGCCGAAGCGCCAGGCGCCGGTTCCCACGCCGCTCTCGTCCAAGCCGAATCCGAATTCGCCATTGCCACAGATGGACTACGTCGTCGTCACCTGGACTGTCGAAGAAGCAAAATGCCTTGCCGATACGCTCACTCCTGGCTATTCCAGCAAAACCGACTGGTATCCCTACGCACATCGGTTCAAGACCGATTACGTCCCGTTCATCCGCAAGGGCGCGCCGGCGCTAGCCAGTGGGCGATTGGGAAGTTGGTTTCCGACGACGATTGCGGGTAAGCGCGTCGCATGCTTCAAATCCGAGCTACATCTGAGTCAGGATGGGCCGAAGATGCCGATCGCGAAGCTGTGGGCGCAAATTATCGCGGAAGCCAAGCCGAAGTTGATCATTACCACGGGAACGGCAGGCGGAATTGGTCCCAACATGGAACTCGGTGACGTGGTCTTAGCGGAGAACGTCCGCTTCGACTGTCAGAAGGAATTCAAGTCCAAACCGTTCGCCACCACGGCCTATCCTTGTCCGTCTTTGCGGACCTCCTCCATCTCAATCGCCACGGGCTTGTTCAAAGCCAACGCAGATCATCTGCCGTCTGCTCCACGTCTTCCACAAGTCTGGCATGCTGCTACTACCAAGGTTCCGGTGCCCGATGTCGTTACGACCGACTTCTTCGCCTTTGACGACACTTCCAACACCTTCGGCCTGCAAGGGCTGGGCGGCGCGGTCGAGATGGGAGATGCAGTCCTTGGCATGGTCATCGAGCAGCTCAGATCAGCAGCTCCAAAGTGGGCGGCAGTCCGCAACGCTTCCGATCCGGAGATCGATTCGAAGGGCTTGACCGAAAAGGAAGCCGCGACGAAGGCTGCTCAGATCTACGAGAAGTTTGGTTATTGGACCACGATCCCGAGTGCTGTCACTTGCTGGGCTCTGATCCGGGACAACTGACGATTCGAATCGGGGACTCCGCGGCGACTTGACGATCGCCAAAGCAGCGATCGTCAGTTGTTGCGGCCGTTGCGGCGTGCGAAGCCGCGATGACGCTTCTTGCGCAGCCGATTCTTCTCCGCGAAATCTATCAGGTACTGCTGACAATTCACGCTCGAATCGCTACCGCGGCTGATGTAGGTGCCGTCGGTCTGCATTTCCCACTGGCAACGGTTGGGCTTGAGCTGGGCGTCGAGGACGACACGCAATTCGCGACGCTGTTGCGGATCCTCGATCGGCGCAACAACTTCGACCCGGCTTTCGAGATTGCGGGTCATGCAGTCGGCGGAACCGATGTAGTATTCCTCGGCGCCGCCATTGCGGAAGTAATAGATGCGGCCGTGCTCCAGAAAGCGCCCAACGATGCTGACCACGCGAACGCTCTCGGAAAGCCCTGGAATCCCGGGACGCAGCCGGCAAGTGTCGCGAACAATCAAATCGACCTTAACCCCGGCTCGCGCCGCGCGGTACAGCGCACGGGTAATATCGACGTCCTCGAGCGCGTTCATCTTCATCTGAATCAGCCCGGGCGAAGACGGCGAACTGACGCGGATTTCGCGCTCGATCCGATCGAGCAGAGCGTTTTTCAGGATTGCGGGTGCGGGCAGAATCTTTATGTAGTTGCGCTTCGGATGGTAGCCACTGGTCAGGTAGTTGAACAGTTCGGTCAGGTCGCGGCCGATCGCGTCGTCGCTGGTCAGCAAGCCGAAATCGGCATACATCCGTGCCGTCCCCGGATGATAGTTGCCGGTCCCAATGTGAGCGTAGCGCCGGATGCCGTTGTAATCCTGACGAACGACCAGGATCACTTTGCTGTGAGTCTTGTAGCCAACCACTCCGTAGGTGACATGGATGCCAAAATCCTCGAGGCGGTTGGCGAACTGGATATTGGCAGCTTCGTCGAAACGAGCCTTGAGTTCGACCACGACTGCAACCTGCTTGCCGTTACGGGCGGCGTCACACAGGTAGCTGATGATCTTGGCGTCGTGCGAGGTGCGATAAAGCGTCATCTTCAGCGCACGAACCTTGGGATCGACGCTGGCCTCGCGCAGGAAACGTTCGACTGACGTCGAAAAGGACTCATAGGGATGCGCGAGCAGGATCGATCCGGCGTCGCGGAGGATATGGAAGATGCTGCGCTGCGCTTCGGCCTGCAGGCGCGGCTGATCAATCGGATGATGCGGAAGATCGTGCAGCGCCGGTACGTCGAGCGCCGCAAGCTCCATCAGGTCGCGAATCTGGATCATGCCGTCGGCTTCGAAGACGTCGGCGTTCTCGTCGAGGCCGAGTTCAGCCGCAAGCATCCCGCGATGCGTCGGGTCCATCCCGCGCAATACTTCGAGACGCACGATTGGGGCGAAACGCCGGTCGCGCAATTCGGTCTCGATTAGCGAGAGCAAATCGTCGGCTTCTTCCTCATCACGCTCGGTATTCGCGTTGCGGGTGACCCGGAAGAGCTCGCACGCGCCGACGCGAATCCCGGGAAAGAGCAGGTCAAGATTGTGCGCCATCACATCTTCGAGGCGCACGAAACGATTCTCGCTGCCGACGCGGATAAAGCGCGGAATACCCAGCCCTACTGGGACTTTGACCCGCGCCATCGAGGGTTCAGCCTCGCGCGGCTCGCGAATCGTAACCAGCAGATTGAGCGACAGATTGGAGACGAACGGGAATGGGTGCGCGGGATCGATCGCCAGTGGCGTCACCAACGGAAAGATGTTGCCGTAGTAGTATTCGCGCACACTGGCTTGTTCTTCGGAAGAGAGTTCCTCATAACCAACCACGCTGATGCCGTGAGGAGCGAGCGCGGTGAGCAGGGCCTCGGCGTTGAGACGCTGACGGCGCTGGAAGTCGCGCACGTCCGCATAGCACTCGACGATCTGTTGATGCGGGGTACGGCCGTCAACCGTTAGCTCGTGGACTCCGGCAGCAACCTGCTGCTTGAGACCGCCAATTCGCTTCATGAAGAATTCGTCAAGATTGGAAGCTGTGATGGCGAGGAATTTGAGCCGTTCGAGGAGCGGATTGCGCGGATCCTCCGCCTCTGCGAGAACGCGACGATTGAATTGCAGCCAGGTCAATTCGCGATTCAGAAACAAATCGGGCGACTTGAGCGCCGCATCGACCCGGATAACCGGAGGCGCAGTATCGCCATTGAGCGCCGGAGATGACGTAGTCTCCGCGGTGCCTTCGTGAGGGTCGCGGCTGGTCGTACCGTTGACGATCGCTACCGCAGGCGGCGTCAGCAAAAGATCCGCGGTACTGTTGGAATCGCCAGTATCGGACACGGTATCGGTGGTCGCAGCCGGTGTGCCTGAAGCGGGAGTACTGCTCATATCGTCTGAGATCCTCACCGTTATGATATCCGTGTGGGGCTCGGTTTGATTAGCATTACGCCGACATCATAGCGGGATGGCAGTTGCACTGGCTACCGTCGCAATCTTTCAACCAAAACCCAATAAAGGTCGGTTAGTTTACGCTGAGCACATGGGGCCGGCGCTTGAACCGCGGTCACCGCCGCGGCAAGGAAAAGTCTTAACGCTTAACGAAATAAAAGCGAATCGCATAGCGCGACAGTTATTCATGAGGCCTGGGTTACAATTGCTTCAAGTTTCCCATGCGAATCGCAGTGCGGCTATCGTTGCCGGGCGGATGGGACTATTGTGCTCCAAGTAACCGGGGAGGGCTCAGCCGTCGAGACGGGATCGCCCATTGTGAGGAACGACGCTAACGAGCGGAGAGCGCGGCGTCGAATCATTTCACGATTGCTGATCGTTGAGGCAATTGCGATCGCTATCGTGGCTGGCGGCGGCTGTTCGAGCAACTCGCACAATCTGTCCAAAGCCGAGATGACCCCTTCTGCAACGACACCGTCGCACGATCAATGGACCGCGTTCTCGTCGAATCCGCAGGTGGTGCAGATCCTTGCGGACTCGTGTTTCGATTGTCATTCGGAACAGAATAACGCCTCCTGGTACGTAAAGATCGCGCCATCATACTGGTTTTCCGGCTCCGCGCGGGAGAATTTGAACTTCACGAACTGGAAGGATTACGACGCCCATCGGAGGGGCGAAGAGATTGCGGCGATTGGACGAGTTGTAAATCGCGGTGAAATGCCGCCCTGGGATTACACGGTCTTTCACCCCGGAGCTGAGCTGAGCAACGAGGAGAAGGACGTCGTAGCCGAGTGGGCCGCGCGCAACGTCGAACCCCTGCCGGCCCATTGACGAGACATCTGGTAATAGAGGGATGCTAGCCGAACTATTCGTACAGGCGCGAAGCGCCAAATAATCCAATCGTCAAAAAGGTAATGCCCAGCGCGACCGTCGCGCACGACGGCCATAGCGCGCTTGCGGGTGGTAAATTACGAATCATCAGGTTGTTGAACGCGAGCATGGTCCAGGTCGTCGGCAGGAACTGGGCAAATGCCCGCATCCACGACGGCTCGAAGTCAAGCGGCCACCAACACCCGCCAATTGCGGACATAGCCATCGCAACCACAGCGCCGAAGGGCATCACTGAATCGTGCGTGCGGGCGACGCAGGCGATGATAAGCCCGAAGGCGGCGGCGGCGAATGAAATCGCGGCAGCCGGCAGCAGCAGCATCGCAGGACTTCGACCCAGCGACACCCCGAAGGTCCAGTAACCGATTGCCAGCAGTACGACCATCTGGACCAGCCCAACGAGAAAGCGCGCAAGCAGCTTGCCGATGAGCGTGCCCGACAAAGGGGCGCCGCTAACCCGCAAGCGTGCGAGCGTCCCCCAGTCGCGCTCGTCGATAAGGCCAAGCGAGATGCCCATCAGCATGCCGATCAAAAGAAAGGTAATGCCGAAACCGGGTACGTATTGATCGAACGAGTTTACGTTGGCGCTGCCGCCGGTGGCCGAGCGTTCAGTCCATCCGAGAGTACCAGGAATGATTGGCAGGACCGCGGGAGCGAGAGCTTCGAGGTCGGCGTGCAGTTGAGCAGTGGGAAGGACGGGGGGCGTTAGCGGAGAGGGGAACTTGATTGATGTTGCGGGAGCCGCACCGACACCGGCGGATGACGGATCGGGCAAGTGCGGCTCGGCAAAAGCGAGGTTAATCGGCTTCGAGAGTTCGGCGATCACAGAGGGATCGGGAGGAGTTGGCAACGCGGGCGGCGGCGGAATCGCGCTCGCATGCGAACCCGCGGCGACCTTGAGTGCGCTGAACCAGCGATCGAAATCATGCTCGCTCGCCTTGAGCGCCGTCAGATAGTCACGAACGACCGCGAGCGCTGTTCGGCGCGCACCGAGCTCAGTCACGAGCGACGCTTTGGTCTGCGCGATCGACTGATCGATGGCGGCCTGCGTTTGTGCTCGCAAAGCCTCGATAGTGGCGCGCATCTGGCGATTGATCTGCGCCTTGATAGCCGTTTCAGCCCGCGATCGAGCGGTCGCCATTTGCCGCTGATAGTCCGCGATGCCGGCCTGCAGCGAGCTCAGGTTAGCGGAAATCCGCTCGAGTCGGGTCCGCAGCTCGGCGCTGGCCTGCGCGAAGCGAAGGCGTGCCTCGGCATGGGCCGCTGCGGTGATTCTGGCGCAGAGATCGGCCAGTCGAAACTCGATTGCGGAGATTTCAAGCCGCTTGATCGGATCGACGTAAAGCACGATGTCGGCCGCGTGACCGGCAGCAAGTGCCGCCGTGGTACCGGCCGGAATCACGATTGCGAGCGGCGTGCGATCACGCCCGCGGAGCACGGCGCGAGCCGCCGAGAGCGTCGATACCTGGATTACGGTAACGGCGGAATCGCGATCGACCGCCGCGACGATCGCTTTCGCCGCGGCGCCATGGTCGTCGTCAACCAACGGAATCGTATAGGCGTTGGCGGTGACCCGCGCTCCGTAGATATTGCCAAGCGAGAAGCCGGCGACCGCAATGATGACGATGGGCGCCAGCAGCAGCATGAAGAGTCCCACGCGATCGCGCAGGAGTAAGCGAAACTCATTGAGGAAGGTGAGAGCGATGGTGCGGAACATCGATGAATCCGATGGAAGTGATTCAGTGGGCGTCGGGAATCGGATCGCGCAGCGCATGCCCGGTCAGCGCGATGAAGGCGTCGGAAAGATTGGGACTGTGGACGCTGAATTCGAGAATCTGAGCGCCAGCAAGATGCGCGCGCTCGAGTATGCGGTTAACCAACGCGAAACTTTCGAGTTGAAGGGCAACTTTGCCATCGTTTCCAGGGACGGAGATCTGCTCGATCCCTGTGAGACCGTCGCACCAGTTTAGTGGCGCCGAATGGTGAAAAGTGATCTCCATCAGAGGTTGGCGTCCGCCCAGCGCGATTAGTTCCGTGATAGTGCCCGCGGCAACGACTTTGCCGCTATCGATTAGCAGGGCGCGGCTGCAAATGCGCTCGACTTCTTCCATATAGTGAGTGCTATAGACGACTGCAGCACCAGCCGCGGCTGCGCGGCGCACCGTGTCGAGGATGTGATCGCGCGACTGCGGATCGACTCCGACAGTCGGCTCGTCGAGCAGCAGCAAATCCGGCCGATGGACCATCCCGCAAGCTAGATTGAGCCGCCGCTTCATCCCGCCGGAGAGCGCTGCGACCGGATCGTCCGCGCGTTCGGCTAAACCCACCTCTTGCAGCACGCGCATACACTCAGATCGGGCCTCGAGCTTCGGAATGCCGTGGAGGCGAGCGAACAATTCCAGGTTCTGGAACCCACTAAGCGACGGGTAAAGCGCGATCGATTGCGGGACGAAGCCGAGTCGGCGACGCAAGGCATAATGCCTCGGCGAGGGCTTTGCCCCGGCAATCCGCACCTCGCCGGAGTCGGGCTCGAGCAGCGTCGCGAGCAGCGACAGGGTGGTAGTTTTGCCTGCCCCATTGGGACCGAGCAGGCCTACGACCTCGCCGCCGTTGACGGAGAGACTGACACCGTCGAGAACGAGGCGGGTTCCGTAGCTCTTGCGTAGCCCGGTAGCTTCGAGCAAGGGGGAGCCGTTCGGCACGCTCACGATGTTGCCCGATTGAGCGGGCCAACGCGAGGGCGAATCGTCAACGAGTTGCGCGGCCTGGCGATACATTGATGTGGACGCGCTCCTGCGGGATTTCGCGATCAAAACCCGAGTCTCAACCTTAGCAACTGCTATAATCTAAGAATGCACTCCAAGCACGCTTGATTCCGATATGGACAGATTTTGTTCTTTGCGGCACCGATAGACTGCGACCCCGAATCCCTGGAACCACGTTCGCCCGCCGCGAGTTTGGTATAATCATGCAACGGTTAAACGCGGTGCAACCCTTCTCGGTTCACGCGATTTCACACCATGGCGTCCAGCGCCCGGCGAGATCACGCCAATAGACAGGACGCAAAGGTCCTTTGGAGCTTCCCTAGATGAGAATTTTGAGTGTCGGCAGCGCTTTTCCCGAAAACCTCTATCCGCAGGCCGTAATCACAGGCGCGATCAAACAACATTGGGGCGAACGGCTCGAACATCCGGAGCTGCTCGAGCGGCTGCACTCGCGGGCGGGAGTCAAACAGCGCTACCTCTCCTTTCCAATTGAGCAATACGCGCGCTTCGAGAACTTCGGCGAGACCAATCGGGCGTGGCTGGAAGTAGCAGCAGAATTGGGCGAGCGCGCAATCGACGCCGCACTTGAGCGGGCTGGATTGCAACGGCGCGATCTCGACGCGCTTTATGTGGTTTCAGTAACGGGTGTCGCCAGTCCATCGCTCGACGCGCGGCTGATCAATCGTATGGGACTGCGGCCAGACATCAAGCGGACTCCGATTTTCGGGGTCGGCTGCGTCGGTGGAGCGATCGGATTGACGCGCGCGGCCGATTACGTGCTGGCGTACCCGAAGCAGGTCGCCGTAATTCTGTCCGTGGAATTGTGCTCACTGACGATTCAGCGCGACGACCTTTCAACGGTTAACATGATCTCAATGGGACTGTTTGCCGATGGCGCGGTCGCGGCGATTCTGGCCGGCGCCGAGCGCAGCAGCGCCGGTCCCACGATCGTCAGCAATCGATCGGTTTTCTACCCTGATACCGAAGAAATCATGGGCTGGGACATCTCCGAAAAAGGCTTCGCCATTGTGCTTTCGAATCAGCTACCCGAACTGATCAAGCGGCATCTCGGCGCGGATGTCGATGCATTCCTGGCGTCGAACGGCCTGACCCGGAGCGAGATCAAGAGCTGGGTCATCCATCCCGGCGGTCCCAAGATTCTCCAAGCAGTCGAGAGCGCGTTAGGGCTGTGCCATCGCGAACTTGCGCTGTCGTGGGAGTGTCTGGCGGAGTTCGGCAACCTCTCTTCGGGTTCGGTGCTGAAGGTGCTCGAGGCTGCAATGACTACGCGGCGTCCGGAACCGGGAGCACCCGGACTCATCCTCGCGATGGGACCAGGATTTTGCTCCGAAATGATGCTCGTGAAGTGGTGATGTGCGAGTGCGTGATGTGCGCTAACTCAAGTTTGGCCCGGCCAAAGCCGGTTGTCCCGCGCCTGATATTGCTGTGGTGTAGAGTCCTCAGCGATCGATATCGATCTACGCTTGTAAGAGATCGACGCCAATCTCTGTAAGCGTCGGCCTCAACCTCTGAAGAATCGAGGCCACCAACCACCCGTCGGCAGCATTTAACGTCAGCGATGAAGTTGGGTTAGACGCGGCGCAGGCGACGGACATCGGTTGCCGCACCGATTTTCTCAAGCGCGCAAATCGTCAGATAGCCGAGGTCGGGTTGGCGCCAGGTCCATCCAAGTTGTGCCGAGCCGGGACGCGCGTGATGATTGCGATGCCAATTCTCGCCTTGAAGGAGATGCATCGCGGCCAGCCAGGTCACGTTGCGGCTGGAGTCCTCACCGAGTGCCGCAGTCGGCTCCGTGTGGCAGATGCTGTTGACGAAGCATTGCGCGTGGAGGGCGAAGACCAGCCGAATCGATCCGAGCCAGAAAAACGCGGGCCATCCGAACCATAAACCGCCAAAATACGAAAGCGCCAGGATCGGCGGCTGCAGAAAGTTCCAGATCTTGTACATCGGGCGATTGAGATCGACGCAAAATCGATCGATCTCGGGAATTCCCGCCTGCCACAGCCAGCGCAGATGCGACCAAAGGAAACCGTGTCTCGGGCTGGAGATATCGTCGTCCGTATCAGCGGTCGCATGATGCAAACGATGGCCGGAAACCCAGGTAATTGGCTTGCCCGAGCCGTTGAGGACCGCGAAGAAGGTAAGAATCGCAAAGGCCCACGGCTTCAACGATAGCGCCCGATGCGCTACGGCACGATGATAACAGACCGTTGTGCCAATACCGCCGATCCATGCCAAGGCAAAGGCTGCGCCTAGCAGTCGCCATCCGGGAAGCGGAAACAGGATAAGGCCAATCGCCGCCGTGAGATGTATCAGGACGATCCATCCCAAGGTGAAGGAATCCTCGGAGGTAGTCCTCCACCAAGACCACTCCCACGGGCGCTCGTCGCTTTGCGCGCGAGTCTGGGCGGCGATCAAGACGTGGCGTCCTTGAAAGAGGAGAAAAAGAACAGGTTCGCGTTACAGTCGAATCGAAATCCGAGTGCGCGCCACTGGACTACCAGCGGCTGCCACCACCGCGATTGCCGCCGCCACCGCTACGATTACCACCGCCACCGCCGCGGTTACCGCCGCCACCACCCGCTTCACGAGGCCGTGCTTCGTTGACTTTGATGTTCCGGCCCTTCAACTCGGTCTCGTTGAACTGCTCGATCGCTCGTGCAGCATCAGCCGCATCCGCCATCTCGACGAACCCGAAGCCCTTGGATTGGCCTGAGAATTTGTCGGTGATGACCGCGACACTTTCGACCGCGCCGGCTTGAGAGAAAAGCGACTCGAGATCGGCGTTGGTAACAGAGTAGGCGAGATTGCCCACATAGAGCTTACTGGCCATCGTCTGGCCTCCTAGGAATATTGCGAGGAAGCAGCAGACATAAAGCCGGATTTGAAGGCTTAACGGGGAGATGCGTCCTAGCGTGGCTACAGGGTAGCTGTCGGTTGTCTCAATGTAAAGTGAGGATCGCGCGAAACGATTAAATGAGTGGACGTTCCCGATGCCGAATGTCGCGGCCCTCCACCATAAAGACGACCGACTCTGCAACGTTGGTCGCATGGTCAGCAATCTTTTCGAGCGAGCGCGAAACGAAAACGAGTTGAGTCCCTTGGCCGATTCCAGTCGGCTCCTCGACCATCGCATTAAGCAGTTGATTCAGCACGCGATGATGCAAGGCGTCGATCTCGTCATCGGTTTCGATCACGGTTTTCGCCAACGCGCAATCACCATTCTGGAGCGCGTCGAGACTGCTCTTGACCATGGCGCGCGCAGTCGATGCCATGCGCTCGATGTCACTGTCCACATTGAACGCACCCCGACTGGCGCCGTGGCTCAAGCGCGCGCAGATATTGACCGCTTGATCGCCGATGCGCTCCAGATCGGTTGTAATCTTGAGACTCGCCATGATCATCCGAAGGTCCCTGGCAGCCGGTTGGTTCAAGGCGAGGATGCGCACGCAACGCTCATCGATTTCGCTGTCGAGACGGTTAACTGTAGCGTCGCGAGCGGCAATGGCGGCCGCCCCATCGGCATCGCCCGCGAACAGGCACCGGATGGCGTCGCCAATTTGATCGCAGACCAATTCGCCCATGCGCAGGAGCGTTTCTCGCAGTTCCGAGAGATCCTGCTCGTAGCGGCTATTGGTATGCTGCAACAAATCCCTCCACCTGCTCCGAACGTTTGTTCCACGCAGAATCGAGGACGCTCAAATGCGGCCTTCGTTCTGATCGATGGAAAATGTTTCGGTAATCGAGATGTAGTGTGTTGATGCTATCGATGCAACCCGCGCCCCCCTCTATATCGATCCGCATACTCGATTCACAGCGGTTCTGATGCAGCGGAGGCCGACAGTCACTCTTGTGAGATTATTGGTGGACGCACCAGGACTTGAACCTGGGACCCCTTGCATGTGAGGCAAGTGCTCTAACCGGGCTGAGCTATGCGTCCGCCGGGGATGGGATTATCGCGCCCCGGCGGCTCGCTCGCAAGAGTCTGGTGCGGGGCCGCGTAAAGGAGTCATCGCCAAAGTTCGGGTGAGCGTAGCGAATGGACCCAATATAATTGACCCTGATCCGGCAGCCTGATACGTCGAATGTCGATAAACCTGAAGCGTCGCCGCGGGACAACGGGTAAGATCGCTCGTCGGACCCAAAAAAATGGTGATTGCAGCCGCACCAATTTGACTTCTCGCGTTCTGGAGGCCGAGGCACGGGAGTACGCGAACAGCCGCATGAGCACGTCCACCACCAATCAACCGGTCACCGTCGAATCAGTCTTCCATCACGACGTCGTTCAGTACCGCGAATACAAGTTGCTACTGCGCGCAGATCGCTTTGGCGAGTCTCAACAGTTTCATAAGTTCTGGAAGATGGCTCGTCGGGTGGCGAAATCCCTCGGAATCGCAATCCGCAAGCGCGGCAAGCCGATGGAAACGCATCTCCGCGAGGTGATCTTCTTCGATACGCCGAAGTTTCGGCTCTTCAACAACGGTTTCATCCTGCGGCGACGCACGTTCTACGAGAGAGGCTTGCCCAAACCCGAGCACGAACTGGTACTCAAGTTCCGCAACTCGGATATGGAGACAGCCGCGGCGGTGGACGTGCGGCCGCTCCTGCCATGCATCAACGTGGTCAAGTTCAAAGAAGAGATTTTGCTGCCGAACGAGAAGGTCGGCGGAATGCGGAGCATCTTTTCGCATAGCTGCGAGCTCGATACCCCGAACACGATGCTGACGCAGAACTTCGAGACGATCTGCCAGGTATTTCCGGCGCTGCTGCGCACGGGTGCGAAGGCTAAGACCGCGCTTTCGGTAGTGAACGGTATCGCAATCGAGGAAGTATTGGTAAATTTCGGCGAAATCGATTTCGGCGAAAAGATGACAGCCAAGGCAACGCTCGCAATCTGGCGCAACCGAACCACCCAGGAACGCTTCATCGGCGAGTACGGCTTTCAACTTAAGTTTCCATCGCCCGAAGAATTTCCTGCCAAGGCCAGGGAGTTGTCCGAGGCCTTTTACCTCGGATTGCAGGTTGAGGCGCCCGAATGGATTCAACTGGCAACGACCAAAACATCGACCATTTATCGAATGGGGAAAACGCCGGTCTTGAACACTCATGAGTAATGCGGGGGCCACGAGTGATGCGGGTACGCCAGCGCGCAACCGTCCACAACTAGGCGAACTCTTCCAGGTATTTCTTACCGCCGGGGCAATCAGCTTCGGCGGCGGCGTGCTCGCCTATTTGCGCGAATACCTGGTGCGAAACCACGGCTGGCTCAGCGATGACGATTTTCTCGACGCGCTCGAGGTGAGCGAGACGCTGCCGGGGCTGAACTCGGTCAATATGAGCGTCATCGTGGGCGATCGGATGCGCGGCGCGATTGGCGCCGCGGTCGCCGTGGTCGGTTTGATGCTACCCGGAATGGTGGTGATGATGACGCTGGGGGTGCTGTGGGAGCAGCAGCGCCATAACGAAAATATTGGACATTTTTTGGTCGGCGTGGCGGCCTCGGCAGTGGGACTCTTGCTGACGGTGACGCTGCAACTGGGGCATAAGCAATTCGTCAGGCCGCTCGACTTGATGATAATCGCGGTGACCTTCGTTGCCGTGAGTGTCTTCAAGATCGCGCTCGGCTGGGTACTGTTGATCCTGGGACCGCTCGCAATTCTCCTGTATCGGCCGCGGGGCGTGGTCGAGACCGCTGAGCGCTTCAGACATTTGCGCGATCGATTCGAATCTCATCGATCGCACTGGCGGCATTGAGGGCCCGATGCACAAGCTGATCAGTCTGGCATGGGTGTTCGCGCTGCTATCGATCCTCGCGGTCGGCGGCGGCACCGCGGTGCTGCCCGAAATGCAGCGCATGACGGTAACTCAGTTCCACTGGGTAACTGACAAGCAGTTTCGTGACATCTACAGTCTGGGCCAGGTGGCGCCCGGGCCCAACATGCTGATGGTGATGGTGATCGGCTATCGCGTCGCGGGATATTTCGGAGCGGCGATTGTCACCTTCGCGTTTTTCCTGCCGGATTGCATCCTGACGCTCTTCGTAAATCGCATCTGGCTGCGTTTTTCCGGATCGCCCTGGCGCGATGCAATTCAGCGTGCCATGGCGCCAATCGCTATTGGCCTGATGCTCTCAGGAACCTACTCGATTGGGCGCCTCTCAATCCACAACGTAATGAGCTTCGCGATCGCCGCGGGCACTTTATGCGTGCTGATGTGGAGACGCGTCAACCCGTTGCTACTGATTTCGGCAGGCGGCTTCGCTTACTTGATCTTTTGCCTGGTGACCAACCCTGCCGCGACCACGCCTATTCCCCACTGAGATGCGGCCACACAGACAGAGGCTAATCGTCTTTGTCATCGTCGATTTCGTCCGCAGGCGCACTATCTTCGCCGCGATTGCCAGCGCTAAAACGAAAATAATTCATCGAAGCGAGCACGAGACGCCAACCCGAAGGGAATTCGATCGCGCCGGCATTGGGATCGGGCTCAGCCTCGATTAACACCTTGCGGCCGCGATGCCACTGCACGAGCAGCATCTCATGACCGACCTGCCGGCCGCTGCGCGGATCGATTGCGAAATCACCGAACAGGGTGGTGGTGCGCAGGTCCGAAAAGGCCTTGCGCAACCGCGTTTGATCGAGTGCGCCAGCGTCACGCAGAGCCGCGATCGTGACTAATCCGGCGGCGTACGCCTGGGCCGCGGGATAATCACATCCGACGGAACCTGATGCATGCATCCGGTGTGTGAAGTTTGCTGGTAACGGTCCGATTTTAGGCGTTATTTTAGCGTCCGGCTCCCATTGGCTCGGACCCACGATGCCTTCTGCTTCTTCACCGAGATCGGCGCCGAATCGGGCGACGCCGGCGGCAACACATGCGAGCACGGGGATGTTGACGGCAGGGGCCGCACAAAGTTTCATGATCGCAAGATCGTGTTCGTAGCTGCCGGCACTCATTACCGCGTTGACGCGATTGCGACGCAGCGCGGCCGCAAGGGCATCCGGCGTGTGATGGGGATCGAAGCGCGTGGAGTATTTGAGCCGCAGACGCACACCGTGGAGCCACATACGGCGCTGACGGCAGTCGCGCTCGGCGCCGCCCGCGACCGCGCGGGCGAAGGGAGTCTTCGCCGCTACGATCGCCAGTCGCTTGCGCCAGAACTTCAATGTCGCAAGCAGGCGCACGAAGCCGGCCATATAATCGCTCGCAGGACTGAGCACGCCGACGATCATCCGGCTGCGGTCGCTCACGCGATCGGCTGGGCGATCGACTTCATACAGATCGTCGCCGGCGCCACCGTGGTTGATCAGTAGCATTCCGGCCTCATCGGCGACGGCCGCGGCAACCCGTGTGAGCGCGGTCGAGTAGGGGCCGAAGATCACATCGACGCGCCGTTCGAAGCAGAGCCAGCGGTAGATTTCCCGCGCGCTATCACGACGACTGCGGTCATCGCGATACTCGAGTTCGACCGCGCGGCGTTCGCCGGCTAATTCGACCCCGCCGGCTGCGTTGATGTCATTGGCAAACAGCTGGAGCGCCGCTTCAATCTGTAAACCGATCTTCTCGTACTCGCCGCTTAGCGGGAGCGAGAGTCCGATGACGATCTTTCGCACTTTCGCACCAGGCGTGTGTGGAGAGGGTCGAAATCCGCGGTTACACGGCGATTTCGGCGATGCCGTCGCGAATCACGGCGAGACCATCGCGATTGTAAGTTTCGTACTCATACGCGCGGCAGGCATTGCGATCGCCCACCGGCCAGACTTTGGTGGTGATGGTTTCGCCTGGAATAACCGGATGTGAGAAGCGCACCGCGAGGCGCTTCAGGCGCGCGGGGTCGCCAGCGCAAAGGTGATCGACCATCACTTTCGCGGTGAAAGCCATAGTGCAGAGTCCGTGTACGATGATACCCGGCAGGCCGGCCATCTTGGCTACATTCACATCGACATGAATCGGGTTGAGATCGCCCGAAGCGCCGGCGTAACGCGAAGTTTGATCGAGATCGATCGTTTGTTCAACCGCGATCAGTTGCGGTCCGCGAACCGTCGCGTTGTCCGCGCGCGCTCCCGCGGGCGAGTTTGTGGTGCGCTTTCCGCGAATGAAGATGGTGAAGACGGTACGGTTAACAGCTTCGCCGCTCGCGTTGCGCGCCTCGAGTTCGAGCGCCATGGATTCGCCGCTCTGGTGCGTCTCGATCGAAGCGATCCTGGCGGCCGAGGTAATCGAGTCTCCCGGACGAATCGGGGCAAGGAATTCGATGTCCTGCGCAACGTGGAGCAGGCGCAGCAAGTCCGCGTGCACTTCCGGGTCGGTCATCACCGTTATCACCGAGAGCCAGGTGACGACCACAGCGAACATCGGAGGCGCGACGATGCCACCAGGAGCTGTGGCATCAAAGAAACGAGGATTGTCCTCGTTACAAGCGCGCGCATAATTCTGCAGCGCGTCGAGCGTGACCTCGGTAGTGATGGGCGCATAGATTTTGCCGCGGCACGTTTGGTTGAGCGCCATAGTGACTCCAGTCGGATGCGAAGGGTTGGCGATGCAGATCGATTTACCCGGCGCGGCTCAGTCGAGCTCGCGCCCGCCAACGAACACCGCCTTCAAGTTCAGATCGCGATCGAGAACGATCAGATCGGCGCGCCAGCCGCGCTCGATCCGGCCGCGATCGGAAAGGCCCAGGATCGCAGACGGTCCGAATGCCGACATCTCCCCATAGTCTAATAGTACGCCATTTAGCGACCAGCCATTGTCGACGAGGCGTTTCGCGGTGAGGTGCAATCCGTCGAGCATCGTGATCACGCTGCCGGCGAGCGTGCCGTCAGGAAGTCGCGCCGCCCCGTCTTCAGTCCGCGCTTCCTTGACGAGTCCGCCGAACAATGGCATCGGCGCGCCGCTGGTGCTCGCGAGCGCGACCCGGTCGGTCGTGATGACCGGGTTGAGATTGGGCGTGTTCAGCAACGCCGGATGAAGATGGACTCCGTCGGGAATGACGGCAGCGCGCGCTGGCGATCGTAAGAGCGCGGCCCCAACGACCCCGGGTGCGCGATGGTGCAGCGGGGGCATCGCATTGAACAGATGCGTGAACATGCGAGCGCCGGCCTCGATTGCGGCCAGGGTTTGCTCGTAGGTCGCGTCCGTATGACCAATGGAGACGACGACTGCGCGCGCAGTCAACGTTCGAATCGCGTCCAGTGCCCCCTCGAGTTCCGGCGCGAGCGTAATCAGCTTCAAGGTCTTAAGGCGGCTCACACGATCGAGCGCGTCCCCTTGCGGCAGAAGATTGAATTGAGGATGCACACCGCGTCGTGCCGGCGAAATGAACGGGCCTTCGAGGTGCATCCCGAGGATCGTCGCACCCGGGAGGCCGCCGGCGCCCTTTTGCGCTGCGCGACCGGCTTCGGCTTGCGCCGCCATCGCTTCGGCGATCACAGCGTCAACGCGCTCGATGGTTTCGAGCGGTGACGTGATCACCGTCGGCAACCATCCAGTCGTACCCTCGTGCGCCAGGCAATGCGCCAGTTCGAGCAGGTCGCCCGCAGTCGCGGACATCACGTCGATGCCGCAAGCGCCATTAACCTGAAGGTCGATGAAGCCCGGAATAATGTAGTCGTCGACGTCGTGCGTGCGCTTTTTGAGCCGCACCACGCGATCGTCGAAGGTCAAATCGCCGTGCTGGACGACGCCTCCGAACTTGGTTCGGGACACGATCAGTCCAGTGAGTTGGTTGATTGCGATGCTTTTGCGGCCCGGAGTTGACCTTACCAGCCTGAGCGTGGGCGCTTTATTAATTGGCACGGAAGCGTTCGGCCAACAGTCGCGAAAAGCGCGGCAGATAAAGCAGATCGAAGGTATCGTCCTTGCCCGGAAACATCGCGACCGCCGCCCCTTTCAGCGCCTGCACGTGCTCCCACGCCTGTTCGAGGGTCATGGACTCATCCTGAGCGATCGTGGCGAAGGTCAATTCAACGAGAAAGCGCAGCCGCCGGATCATCTTATTCTCGTGCTCGATGCGAGCCGCCCGTTCTTGGTCAGTCATGGCTTCCCTGTCCCGCAAGCGGATGTCGCCGGAGCGCGGCGCATCAGAACTATAGCGTATAGTGATGCAGCTTGTCGCATCATGCGAACCGCGCGATACGCGCCTTGTATCAGGCTGAGAGTGATGGCACGCTCGATTGGTTGCACATGCAAACGCGGATCAAGAGCAGCTTTATTTACCTCGCCAACGCGGTCAGCGACCTGCGCGGCAACTGGACAACATTGGCGCTGGTGCTGTCACCCCTGGTGCTGCTTTCGGCGCTTTGCGTGCTGCCCGATGCCTTCAATCTACAGCACGAACTGGTGCGAAAATTCGAGCCGGGCGTGCGCACCATCGGATGGCTGTCCGCCCCGACCCAATACGCCCCCGAGATCGAGCCCGGCCAACCGGTGATCGTGCAGTGGGTGATCCAGGTGCGCCTGCTTCACTTCGTCCTCAGCTTGGTAGCGTCGCTGGTCATATTGGTCACGCTGTGTACGCTTAGACGGATCGAAGCGGGCGTGTGCAAGGCCCGTATCCTGAACGAAGCAATCGAAGTCTATCGCGAAGCGATTGCGTTGACGCCGGCGTTTTTCTGGATTCTGCTCTTGCAACTGATCGCGATCGCGGTCGGCTTCGTGCTGCTGGTGATCCCCGGGGTGCTCGCGATCGTATGGCTATGTTTTTCGGAATACGCGATGGTCTTCGACCGTCGGCGCAGTTGGCCTGCGTTGTTCTATAGTCGCGACTTGGTGCGCGGGCGCTTTTTCAAGGTCGCATTGCGCCTGATAGTCTTTCTGGCCTTCTGGTCCGGCTTCAATTCATGGGTTGGCGCCACGTTCTTCGGCATTAGCCTGTTAATGGGGCCGATCGGCATCTGGACCGGCACCTTGTGGGCGACAATCTTCGTCTTTTCTTTGTTCGCGTCGGCGGTCTTCTTCGCAACGATCGCGTTCTTTATCGCGGCAGGCGCGCGCCTCTATCACGACTTGAAGGCGATCGCGGCGGAGATGGGCTTAGCCTCGAACGATGTCTCTCAGCCAGCGACCGCTCCTTTGACGAATCCTGTCGCATCCGCGATCGATTAAGCAGCTTGAAAAACCGACCGGCGATGTAAACTACCCGCAGCCGTGATTGGAATCACTGCCAACCTTACACCGCGATACGCTTCAGACCCCGCTCGCGAGCCGTGACAGGGCGCGCACCGTCACTTGCAATGGCGGCAATCCGATCACGGTGAGCGCGCGCAAATCGCTCATCAGGCGATCGACCTCGGCGGCGCGGCGTTCGCGTCCGGGCACGGTCGATTTGTCCACGGCGGGCTCACCACCGGCTTCATTATCGAGCGTCACCCGGCAGAGTTGGATGCGCGCCCAGGCCAGTTCGGCGGCAAGGTCGCGCGCGGCTCGGCGCTCCCAGCGATCGTCGCTGCTGATCGCGTCGATCGCGAGTTCGATGGCGGCAAACTCAATCCGCTCGCTAAGGCCGAAATAGGCCCGCGCGACCACGATCGGATCCATGCTCCGGTCGATCGCGAGGCTCAGGATATTGAGCAGATGATCGGCGAAGGCGAGACGGGCAAGTTCGATCGCGAGCTTCTCCTCGTGCACCGCGCCGCGCAGCTCGCGATAGGTACGCTCGAAGCGTTCGCGTTCGCCGCCGGCCAGCACCGTTTCGAATTGTGACGCCAACTTTTGCAATTCGGCGTCGAAGCGGCTCACCGTCACGCCGAGGTCCTCGTTTGGATTGCCATGTGCAATTGCCCAGTTGCAAGCCCGCCGTGCCGCCCGCTCCAGGCCGAGGAACGCCCCGAGTTCGGCTTCGGCGGTCAGGCCCGCAGCGTTGGCCTTGAGCTCGGCGGCACGGCGCGACAGCTCGAGCACCCCCGACGCGATCAACCAGACACGCAAGGCCTCCTCGGCTTCGATGCCGTGATCGCGCACGAGGTTGAAGACGAATACCGATCCCATCAAATCGACCATCTCGTTGACGATGCGCGTGGCGATGATTTCCCGGCGCAGGCTGTGCTCGAGAGTCGCAGCCGGAAATGCGGCCGCAATCGAAGGCGGAAAATAGGACCGCAGAAAACGATCGGCCAGATATCCATCATTGACCAGCGCGGTCCGTTCGAGCCGCGCCGTAAGATCGATCTTGGTGTACGCCGTGAGCATCGCGAGCTCCGGACGGGTCAGCCCGGCGAAACGAGCGCGACGATCGCGCAGCTCCTCGTGCGCCGGCAGGATCGCCTCGGCGCGGCGCACGACGCCGCTCTGCTCTAACATCGTCAGATGATCGCGAAAGGCGGTTACACTTGCGCGGCTCCGCAATTGTTCGAGGCTGAGCGAGAGGACTTGGTCACGGTTATCGTGAAGCACGCCTTCGACCACTTCCGCCGCCGCGGCAGACAACTTGCGGTTTCGCTCCACGCTAGTAAGGTCCCCGCGCGCGACGAGCGGTGCGAGCAGGATCTTCAGGTTGACTTCATGGTCGGACATATCGACGCCGGCGGAATTGTCGATCGCGTCGTTGTTGATTCGGCCGCCGTTCAGTGCGAATTCGATTCGCCCCCGCTGGGTCAGGCCCAGGTTGCCGCCCTCAACGACTACTTTGCAGCGTAGCTCGGCCGCGGTGACGCGGACGTTATCGTTGGCATGGTCACCGACTTCGGCGTCGCTTTCGCCAACGGCGCGGACGTACGTACCGATGCCGCCGTTGTAGAGCAGGTCTGCGCCCGCGCGCAGGATTGCCTGGACCAGGCTGTCGGCGTCGAGTCCGCTGGCATCGCAACCGATTGCGCGGCGCGCTTCCGGCGTCAGCAGGATGTTTTTTTGGCCGCGGCGAAAAACGCCCCCGCCGTGGCTGATGATCTTCTCGTCGTAATTCGCCCAGCTTGACCCCGGCAGCTCGAAGAGGCGCTTGCGTTCGGCAAAGCTCGTCTTGGGATCGGGATCAGGGTCGATGAAAATGTGACGATGGTCGAACGCCGCGATCAGCTTGAGGTTGTCAGACAGCAGCATGCCGTTGCCGAAGACGTCGCCCGACATATCGCCGATGCCGATCACAGTCACGGGCGCACCGCGATCGATCTCGCGGCCAATCTCGCGTAAGTGACGCTTCGCGGATTCCCAGGCGCCGCGCGCCGTGATGCCCATCCGCTTATGGTCGTAGCCATGCTCTCCGCCCGAGGCGAACGCGTCGGCCAGCCAGAAGCCACGGTTTTCGGCGATTTCGTTGGCGATATCGGAAAAACTCGCCGTGCCCTTGTCTGCGGCGACCACCAGGTAGGGACCGTCGGTGTCGTGCACGCGCACCCGTGGCGGGCGCACGATCGTCCCATCGACGATATTGTCGGTGAGATCCAGCATCGCATTGATCAATGTCTTGTACGCGGCCACCGCGGCGTCGCGATCGGGAACACCGCGGCCCCGCGATTTCACCACGAAGCCGCCCTTCGATCCGATCGGCACAATGATCGCGTTCTTGACCGTCTGGGTCTTCATCAGGTCGAGAATTTCGGTGCGATAATCGTCGGGCCGATCGCTATAGCGGATACCGCCGCGAGCGATCTTACCTGCCCGCAGATGGCAACCTTCGACGCGCGGGCTATTGACGTGAATTTCGTACAGCGGCGCGGTGTCAGGCAGATTCGGGATGCGCGCGCTCTCGAACTTCAACGCGATGTAGGGCGCGGGCGCAGCCGGACTCTGGAAGTAGTTGGTGCGCACAGTCGCCTCAACCATCGCGAGCAGCATCCGCGCGAAACGATCGTCGGCGATATTCTCAACCGCCCCGCATTGTTCGAGATAGGCGGCGCGTAATCGGGCGATTTCTTCCAGCGCGTCCGCGCGATCAGGGTCAAAACGCGCGATAAAGAGGTCCGCCAAGGTCCGCGCGAGCGAAGGATAGAGCAGCACCGGTCGATTCGCTGCAGGGCGCGCAGGCGCCAATCGCATCTGAAACGCCACGGCCAGAAACGCCCGCACCAGTCCGACCTCGCGCCATTTCAGTCCCGCATTGAGCGTGAGCGCGTTGAGCGTGTCATCTTCGGCCCGGCCGTCGCGTACCGCGGTTAAGGCATCCGCCACCAGTCCGGCCCCGGGCAGTTGCTCGATCGCCAGGCCTGCGGCACCGCGCACGCGGAAAGCTTGAACATAGGCGGAGCGGCGCTCGTCACCGATTATCGGACGCAACTCGTGCGCCTCTTCGCTAACCGCCGAAATGCCGAAATTCTGTAGCGTCGGCACCAGTTCCGAAAGAATTGGCGCTTCGCCGACCTCATACATCCGCAATTCGCTTTCGTTGCCGGCGCCGGCGGTCGCCGGTCTGCGAAGATCGACGCTGAAATTGCCACCTGCGAGCAGTATTTCTACTCGCTCAATGTCGTGGAGTGCCGTCTCGACCGGTGTGCCCGATCGGTAGGCCGGGCTGAACGCTCCGTGCCACCGCGTTACGACTTCGTGCCCGCGCACCGCGCCGAAGCGCTGAACCAGGTGATCGGTCAGGAAATCTTCCCAGGTGCGCGCCAGCCGGATAACTTCGGATTCCATCGCGGCGACGGCCGCTACCCGAGGTTGGGGCGCCGCAAAGCAGAAGTGCAAACGCGCGGTGTAGCTATCGCCCAGCGCCAGGTAGTAATAGACCAACTTGCCGCCGAGATGGCGCATCAACGCTTCTTGAATGTTTAACCGGACGCCGGCCGAAAAGTGCTCGCGCGGCATGATCACCAGCGCGATCACGTTGCCGCGCACCGGATCGGACTGCAGGCTGAGACGCACGTCCCCCGCGTTCTTGATATCGAGCACGAGGCGGATCTGCGCCCGCAGTTCCGAGATTCTGGCGCGAAACAGTTCTTCCTTGGGAAAACTGTTGAACACCGCGACGAACTGCTTGTAGTCGTGCGATCCGACCCGAACATTTTCCGCGTCCAGCACCTCGGCCAGCTTGGCCCGCAAGACCGGCACGTGCTGCGCCTCCTCGGCATAAGCACGCGAGGTAAACAGTCCTACGAAGCGGTCGAACCCGATCGCCTCGCCGGTGGGCGCGCAGCGGCGCAACGTGATGTCGTCAATCAGCGCTCGTCGATGGACCTGGGACTCAGCCCGCGCCTTACCCACCACCAGCGGCGGCCCATCGAACAACAACGTGCGATGATCTTCCTCCATCGATTCGAGCGTCACCGGCTTGGCGTAACGAGATCGCGCTTCGTCGCGCATGATCCCGAGGCCCGAGCCCGCCTCCGCGACCAGCGCGCGTTTGCCGTCGTGGGTGACCACGCGATAACGGCGATAGCCCAGGAAAACGAATCCATCGTGGACCAGCCAGCGCAGCAAATCGCGGATTTCGACCAGCCCGCGCGCCGCCGCCGTCTCCTCGCAAATCTCGAGCGCGCGCTTGCTCATCGCGCCGAAATCATCGACGACTTCGATCACCTGATTCAGGACCTCGGCCAGTCCTCGTTCCACCTCCGCGGCCGTCAAACCGCCCGGCGTCAATTCGATTTCGGCATGGGTCAACGATTCCGCGCGCTCACCCGCGGTCGCTTGTTCCAGTGAAACGATAGTGCCGTCGGCGGCGCGCGCCACGTGCATCACCGGATGCAGCAATACCCGTATCGGCAACTCGCATTTGTGAAGGAACTCGAGAATGCTATCGACGATGAAGGGGCGGTCGGCCATCACGGTTTCGACCACGCAGCGGTCTTCACCAGCGTTCGGGCGCACGCGAATCTTCACTGGTTCGCTACGGGATTCAAAAAATTCGAAAGCGCTCTCGGCGATTGAATGCCGCTGATGAGCCGGATAGCTATCGCTCAAATCCGACGGCAGCCGCTCGAACAGGCGCTCGGCGAAGATGCCGAGACGGCGCTCGTGTTCAAGCTGGTCGCTGGATTCTTGCTGACTTGCTTCGCTGACCACTGGATCACCTGACGAATGAGGGTTTGAGGTCGAGTAGCTCGGGCGAATTGTCCGCCCAACCGGCAATTATAGTTTGCCCGCCGCCTCTGTCGCTACCTCACATTTAGTCGAGCGGTCGGATATAATGGTTTGGATGTGCGCGGCGCTTGGGCGCTGCAAACGCTCTCTTCAATGCCGGAAATTGAAATCGACACGATGACCTTCGGACCCTACGGGGTCGGACGGATCGACGGCAAGTCCGTCATGGTCCCGCATACCGTGCCCGGCGATCTATTGGAAGTGGCGTTCAAATCCGAGCGGCGAGACTACGCCATCGCGCGCATCGATCGCATAATCCGGCCGGGCGCGAGCCGTCGCGATCCGCCTTGCCAGTTTTTGCCGCGTTGCGGCGGATGCGACTGGCAGCAGATCGAATATCCCGACCAGGTTGCGCTTAAAGCACAGTTGATCGCAGCGGAATTCCGCCACGTGCTCGGCCTCGAACTCGATTTGGACGGCCTCGTCGAAGCAGCACCGGCTGAATTCGCGTATCGATCGCGCACCCGGTTCAAAGTCGGGTCCGGTGGTTGCGTCGGATTCCATGAGGCCGGCAGCACCTCGATCGTAGAGATCGATCGCTGCCTGGTCGCCGCCGCGCCCGATCGAATACCGCGGGCGCTGGCCGCCGCATTGGGCCGGCGCTGCACCGAAATCGAAGTCGTGAGCGATAACGCCGGCGAGGTCCAGATCGCCACTCTCGCCAAGGCCCCGGGTAATGCCGAGGTGTCACGCGCCCATCGCGTGATGCGTGATGACGCCGCGGTCCGCGGGATCGTTTTGCGCGGCGGTAACGCTCGCGTGGTGGTCGGGGAAGCAGGAATTTTTTGTGAAATCGAACCCAATTGCGTCATCGAAATTGACGCCGACCTGTTCAGCCAAATCAATCGCGCGCAAAACCTGAAATTGGTGGCCGAGGTGATCGCGATGGCGGCGGTGATTGAGGGCACTGGCGTGCTGGACCTGTTCTGCGGTGCGGGCAATTTCAGTCTGCCGCTCGCACGCCGTGGCGCGCGAGTCACCGGCGTCGATGCCGATACCTTGGCAATTGCCGGCGCCCAGCAGAACGCCATGCGGATGGGTCTCAAAGATGCGCAGTTCATCGCGATGAAGGCGGCGGAGACCGCGCGCTTCTTCGATCGGGCGCGCTATCGGCCCGATCTCGTGATTATCGATCCGCCGCGTACGGGCGCCCTCGACTTGATGGAATCGGTGGCGCGTCTGCGTCCGCGCGCCGTGATTTATGTCTCCTGCGACACGACGACGCTCGTGCGCGACTTGCAAAGACTGTGTGCAAACGGGTACGAGATCGATCGGGTGCGGGGGTTCGATTTCTTTCCCAACACGCATCACGTGGAGGTCGCCGTCCACGCGCTATTGACTTAGGTCAGAGGCCGTTCCTAATCTAGACGAAGGTGATTCCAGCGCACCTTCTCGCCAGGGGTGTTTACCAAAGCAAATGCCGAAGCAGGAAAAACTAGCGCGTCCCAAGATCACGATCATCCCGGGCCGTGGCGTTGCCCAGACTATTAACTACCTGCTCGAGGACCGCGACGATCTCGAATGGATTATCGCGGTCGGCCGCACCAAAAATGGCGAGCTGTTTTTCTATGACACCGGCGGCGACATCGTCGAAGACCTCGGCACACTCGAATACCTGAAGGCCCGGATCATCCGCGCGCACTTCGGCGACGAGTACGAATAAGCCGCCAGCGCCGACGCGAACCCGTAATGGCGATGCGCTCCGCGCGAAGCCGTTCCAGTATTAGTTCAATTCGCTGTTGTTGCCTGTTGCTTGCATTGGCGCTTGAGTTCGGGTTGCGACCCGCAGCCTCAGTATATGCTCAGCAGGTGCAGGTTCTTCCTTCGCAGCAGAGACCTCCGGCTGAGAGCGTCCCGCGCAATCAGCCCCAATCGTCGCAGGAACAGACGATCCCGAGTCGGCCCGCCATGCCCGTTAACCCGGGGTCGAACATGCGCGAGATCCCGTTGCCCGTTGTCTTCAAAGGATGCTGGGCGGGCGAGGTTGCCGTCCTCGATTCGATGATACCGCTCACTCCAACGGCCACGCATGTCCAATGGCTCACGAAACTGTACACGCTCTGCTACCAGCAGGTCGGGGCCGGCGATCGCTGGCACCTGACTTTCGCCGAGACCTCGGTCGCGCAGCGATCGATGGTCACGGATCAGCGCCAGTCGATTAGCGTGAAGTCGGTCGATGGTCAGGATCGCGCTGAGCTCACCGGTTATCTTCATTTTCGCGCACCGCAGCTCAGCCTGTTCGGCATGGCCACTGGCACTGTCAATACCCTCGACGAACTGACTCAGCTTCACTGCACGGTGACCCCGGACCACGATGCGATGAACGTGCGGGCGGACGTCCTGGTCGAGAATAACGACGAACCCTGGGTGAAAATCACCTGGCACACGCACCTACTGCGGACGGGTCCGGGCGCCGCCAACTAGATCGTCAAACTTTCGCCGGATCGAGCGATAGACTGCGCTGCTCGGAAATGGGGCCACGATTGGGCCACGGCGCTCTGGTCAATCCTCGAATTCTTCCAGTGGCGGCTTCGCGAAGATGTTGCCTTCCTCAATTTCCAGAGGCACGCGATAGAGCAGTTTGCCGCAAGTGTCGGGCGGTCCTGCGATACATTCGCCGTTGGAGGGCTCGTAGTAGGCATTGTGGGTCTGACACATGAGGTAGCGCCCGCGCTCGGCAAAGAACTGGTTATCGACCCAATCCATCGCCATCGGCACGTGGCGGCATCGATTCACGTAAGCATGGAAGTGGCCGCGGAAGTTGATCAAAAAGCATTCCTCGTCGGTGCCGCGCACCGGCATCAGGAACTTCATCGACTCGCCACGCTTGAGGTCGACCGTACGGCCAACGAGATACCGGACACCCTTGGACGTCGGCTCGGCGCGTCGTTCACGATCGTCGCGCGGCGGATGGCGCCGTCTTAACGAGGCGCCGCGATCGTGTTTATCAGACATCCAATCCGCTCGATTTCGACTTCGACTACATCGCCGACCTGCATTGGGCTGACTCCCGCGGGAGTCCCGGTCGAGATCACGTCGCCCGGTAGCAGTGTCATCACTTGCGAGATGAAACTGACGAGGAAATCGCAGTTGAAGATTAACTGCGCCGTGCGGCTTTTCTGACGAACCTCGCCGTTGACGCGAACTTCGAGCGCGAGATCGGAAGGATCGAGATCGGTCACGATCCATGGTCCCAGCGGCGCGAAAGTATCGAAGCCTTTGCCGCGGGTGAACTGAACGTCGCGCCGTTGCAGATCGCGCGCAGTGACGTCATTGGCGCAGGTGTAACCGAGTACGTATTGCCGCGCATCTCCCAGCTGAACATTGCGGGCGGTCTTGCCGATCACGATCGCCAGTTCGCCTTCGTGATGAAGGTTGGTGCTTTGCTCCGGATAGATAATTTCGTCGCCGGGACCGATCACCGCGGTTGACGGCTTGATGAAGAGCATCGGCTCCTTCGGTAGTTCACGATTACCTTCGGCCGCGTGGTCCGCGTAGTTGAGGCCGATCGCGACAATCTTGCTCGGGGTCACAGGCGCCAGCAGTCGCACTTCGTTACGCGCGACTGGCGCGATGCCACGCGCCGGCGTCAACGCTTCGATCGTGCCTTCGAGCGACACAATGCGATCGTCTTCCAGTGAACCATAATGGTCGCGTCCGGCATGTCTGAAGCGCACGATCTTCATCTTTTGCAGCCTCGAAGGTCCATCATCACTCGATACCCCATCATCTGTCCGTGGAGTAGCCGCACAAGTCTTTCGCGTCCGGGCCAGCGCTGTCCAGAGCCTGGCTGAAGTTTGACGTAAGAGGTGGCTTGCCGCGTTTCGCCAAAGCCCTTAGCATCGAGTGCATCCCGGCACTGGCTTGTGCGCTTTCACGACAGATACGGCAGGGGGCGGTTGTAGATCCGATGGAGAAACCTAAAATTCGGCAGGTCGAGGCCTTTCCGGTTGAACAGGACGGGCAGACTTACATTTGCCTGCGCGATCCAACCGGCATCGCACCGGCCCCGATTATGATTGGGATGGGTGCGTATTTCCTGGTGACGCTGTTCGATGGCTCCTACGCGAAACCCGACCTTCAGGCCGCCTTTACAAAACGCTTCGGCGAACCGCTGCCGTCTGAACATCTCGACGGGTTGATCAATGCACTCGACCAGGGTTTCTTCCTCGATTCGCCCGCCTATGCCGCGCGGACGGCCGAGGTCCGCGACGAATTCATGCGCAGCCCGCATCGCCCGGCAGCCCTCGCCGGGGTCTGCTACGAGAACGAACCGGTCAAGCTGCGACGCGAAATCGAAGCCTTCTTCAGATCCGCGGGCGGCCCCGGGCAGATTCCTCAGCCCACCAGCGAGGGCGCTGCACTCAGCGGGCTGATCGCGCCGCATATCGATCCGCGCCGCGGCGGTCCTGCTTATGCGCACGCCTACGGCGAATTGCTCACGCGTGAACGCCCCGACCTTGTGATCATCCTCGGCACGTCGCACTTTGGCCGCGGCCCTGAATTGTTCACCGCCACCCGCAAGGACTACATGACGCCGCTGGGTGCGCTTGCGACCGATCGCGAATTCATCGATCGGCTAAGCGCGCGCTACACGGATGGCGATCTTTTCGCGGAGGAACTGCTCCACCGCAACGAGCATTCGATCGAGTTCCAGACGCTCTTCCTCGCGTGGGCGCTGGGGACGGCGGGTTACAAGGTTGTGCCGATTCTGGTCGGCTCATTCCATGAAATGGTTACAAGTGGAGCGACCCCTCAGAGCGACGCACGCGTGAGCGGTTTTATCGAGGCTTTGCGCACCGAGATCGCGGCCGAAACGCGGCGCGTCCTGATCGTTGCTGGCGTTGACTTCGCCCACGTCGGCAAGAAGTTCGGCGATTCCTTCAGCGCTGACCAGAAGATCGCTGAATGGGTGAAAACCGAGGACCTGGCCTTGATCGAAAATATCAAGCGCGGCGATCCGGCCGGCTTCTTCGCCGCGATCGCGAAGGATCAGGACCAACGAAAGATCTGCGGGCTGTCGCCGATGTACACCCAACTTGAGTTGCTGCGGGACCATCCGGCGCGGCTGTTGATGCACGACATCGCGATGGAGCCGCAGACCGAATCGGCGGTGTCGTTCGCGAGCTTGGCGATCGACTGAGCCGTAGTCCGATCGGTGGCCTCCGCAGTCGAGTCTCGCGCGCGCTCACGAGCTCGCTTTGATCTGGATTTCCGGAGAATCGTTCCGAGTCGCATCTGACAGCTCGTTTGTTACTCGCTGTTTCGCTGATGCCCGCAATTCATCCACACTCGCTCAGGCCTGATGTGCCTTGAGGAATTCGCGAACGCGCTTCACCGTCGCCGGAATTACGTCAGGAGTTTTCCAGCTCTCGACGATCTCCGCGTTGGGCGCGAGCGAGACGATTTCGCGCGAAATCGGCGCCGGATGGTAGAGATCGTCGCCCGCCAGCACGATCAGCGGGTGTGTGCACTTGCGGACGAAATCGCGCGTCACCGAAAAGACGAAATCGCCGCCGTACATACGCTCGCGAAAGCTGCCGAGTGCGGCGTCGGTCAGATCCGCGTCGTGACGCTGCAAGGACTTCGCCCACCCGTCGAACATCTCGCGGAAGGCCTCACGATTTTCGTGCAGGCCGATAGGATTTTGCAGCACCGCCGAACTGACGCGATCCGGCGCCTCCTTAATCAGGCTGAGACAGTAAGACGACCCGATACAACCGCCCATCGTGTGGCATCGCGCGATGCCAAGATGATCGAGCAGGGCAACATGGTCAGCGGTGTACGTATGCCAACCGTCGGCGGCGCTAACCGGTCCGCGTGAGCTACCCGCATTGCGCTGGTCCATCGCGATAACGCGAAAGTCGGCGGCAAGTTCCCTGGTCGGGTCGAATGGGCTTTTGTGCCAGAACTCTATGCTCGATCGCATCCCGCCCGGCGCGAACAGCAGCAACGGGTAGCCCGAGCCAAATTCCTCGTAGTAGAGCGAAACGCCCGCGTGGTCGAATGATGGCATATCGATTACCTCCGTATCATGGCGGCGAGGGTCAACCTCAAATCCTGGACCCGATGAAAATCGCCGCGACCATTGAAGCTGAATCCTGACGCGCACGTGCAGCATGTGCAACCGGCTTCAATCGGGGCTTCGCGATCGGCAATTTCGGCGCGAGGCATCACCATAATTTTGCCGTCGTTCTCACACGTCTGACGTGGTCTGCGGCGCGATTCGAACGCATAGATATCCGTAACCAACTATCGAATGCTGTGATGCGTCGCCGGGGGTGGCAGCGTAAATCTGCAGCGAGGTCCGGCGGCGGGTGGTGCCAAGGTTCTTGGCGGCACTGCCAAGCTAATCGCTGCGAGTGACCGCATTCGCAGAAGATTGCCGGCAACGCCGGATGCGGCGCGGAATCCTACTTTGCCTAAATACTCAATGTGAGCATCGTTTTTTACCTCATCGGAGGTGGGACCGGATGAGGCGGCATAGCTATTGCTGACCGCATGGCATTCGAGTTGACGAATCGATCGTGAATTTCGAAGGGCGATCGTTTGCGATTGATTCGCGATCAGCATGACAGCAGCGCGAGGATTTTTTATGAGAGCCGCCCGAGTTATCGCGAGCGTATTAATACTAAGCGCAATAGTCAGTGCCGGATGCGCAAGCGCACAAACGAATCCACCGGGGATTCCGCAGTGGGCGCTGATCGTTCATCGGCTGGCGATGGACGCGCACGATCCGAGTCTGCCGCGCGGCGGGGCGACGGGAGTATTCCCGCGAATAATTCCCGAGTATCTGCCGGAGCT
>DASXFX010000054.1:0-128282 GCA_036489375.1 Binataceae bacterium (SeqCode)
GAGGTGAATCAATTCCGGCTGCGCGGGCATGAAGTCTTTTTCGGGCCGGCCGGTTTTGGCGCACCCGACGACCTCGAGATGTTCGAACGGCTACAGCTGGGACTCAAGAACGAACTCGACCCATGGCTGATCCTGTCACGCGGACTCGAGCGCGAGCGCCGCGAACCGGACGGCACGCGAGTGGGTCACGTGACCGATGAAGTCACGCAACGCGGCATCTTCAGAGAATGGAAGCGCGTCATGACGGGACGCGAAGCCGAGTCGGAACTGGTGGAAGGCGCGCGGTTGGCCGCCGCGGATTGAGCGGAGCGTAACGAGGGTGGAAAGCCAGCGCGAGCGGATCGAGTCGTTCCTCTACTATGAGGCGCGCCTTATCGACGAGCATAAGTACGACGAATGGCTGTCGTTGTGGACCAGGGACGCGCTCTACTGGGTACCGTGTAATTCGGACGACGCCGATCCGGCCCGGCAGGCGATGATCATTTACGACGACCGCGGCCGGCTGGAAGAGCGCATCTTGCGGCTGACGGGCACCTCGGCATGGGCGCAGCAGCCGCGCTCGCGGACGCGACGACTGTTATCGAATATCGAATTCCGCGAAGTCGAAGGCGGCTACGCGGTCGAAGCGAACTTTATCCTCGCGGAGATTCGGCGCTCGAAGCAGGACATTTTCGCCGGCCGCGCACTTTATACGCTGCGCGATAACGGCGAGAGCTTCAGTATCGCGGTGAAGAAGGTGCTGTTGCTGAACAACGACGATCCCATCGACAATCTTACCTTCATCGTTTGAACGAGAGATGGATCGTGCGCCTCAAGAGTGCTGCGCGACCGTTCGAGTCCGCTGGCGACAAGGACCTGCTAGCTCTCGCTAGAACTCAAGTATGTAACTAGCTCAGCTCCGCCGACTCAGTCTTCGGCTGCAACGAGTCCATCTTGAATTTGTAAGTGATCGTCCTTGCCGGGTTGCCAGGGCGGCTACTTCATGGCGGTCTGCTTTGGATGGGACAAGGCGGCAGGATTTGCTATGCGAATCGGCGCACCGCCGGCGAAAGCCAACACGGCGTCGAGCGTATCGGTGTAGAAAGCTCTCAAAGTTTCGTGCGTGACGTAACCTAAATGCGGAGTGATGGTGACGTTATCCATCGTGCGGAAAGGATGGTCGGCGGGCGGCGGTTCGGTATCGAAGACATCGATACCCGCCCCCGCGATGCGGCCGGTTCGGAGCGCCGCTATCAGATCGGCCTCGGTGACGATCGGCCCGCGCGAGGTATTGATCAGATAGGAAGTAGGTTTCATCAGCGCGAGTTCGCGGGCTGTTACCAGGCCGCGAGTCCGATCGCTTAGCACGACATGGATCGAGAGGACGTCGGAGAGGCGGAAGAGATCGTCCTTCTCGACGCGCCGCACACCGACCGCCGCAGCGGCTTCCTCGGTAAGATTCTGACTCCACGCGATCACCGGCATCTCGAAGGCATGCGCATAGGTGGCCATCCGCTTGCCGATGCGACCGAGTCCGAGAAGGCCGAGCGTGCGACCCGCCAGGATCGTCCCCATCGTGGTTTGCCATCCACCCGCGCGCATCTGCCGGCTCGCGAGATCGAAGTGACGGACCACGGCGATCATCAGTCCCCACGTCAGTTCCGGAGTTGCATTGAAGATGCCCGCGAAGATCGGGTTGGCGAAATTGGAATGCGCGACGATCACGCCGTGGTCAGTGGCGGCCTCCATATCGAGGTTGGGCAGGGTCAACCCGACGATGGTCACGAGTTTGAGATTAGGCAGGCGCTCAAACAAGGTACGCGGCAGACTCATCCGCTCGCGGACGGTGCAGAGGACATCGAAGGGCCGTAGCAACGAGGCCGCTTCGTCCTCGGAGAGATGGCGATCGAAGACAGTGATTTCGGCCGTCCCTGTGAGTACTGACCAGTTGGCGGACTGAAGCGCGACGTTGGCGTAATCGTCGAGAATCGCGATCTTTAGCATCGATTGGCGTCCTTGGGTGGAGTTGCCCATATCCTTAAACTTTTCCCTCCACGGCTCCAAATGGAGAGGAGCGAGCTTGTCATTAACTATATCGTTCGATATAGTTTAAGCAGTCCTTTTGGAGGTATCTTTATGATGAATTGCGGTCCGTACTCAGGGCACTCACGTTTCGGTCGGCGGGCGCATTGGCATGGCTTCGGGATGATGTCGGGTCGGTTCTTTGGGCCGGGCGAAGTGCGCCTGGCGCTGCTTTCGCTGTTGGCCGACGAACCGATGCATGGCTACGAGCTGATGAAGCGGTTGGAGGAGCGATCGGGGGGGATTTACCGGGCGAGCGCCGGCACGATTTATCCCACGCTGCAACAGCTTGAGGACGAGGGCCATATCGTTTCGGAGACGGTCGAAGGCAAGCGCGTTTACAAGCTGACGGAAGCTGGACGGAGCGAACTCCATGAGCGCGACGAAACCGTGCGACAGATTTGGCGGCGGGCGCGGCGCTGGGAGGATTGGCGCGGGGCGATGGATCCGGACAGTGCCGAGATCAAGGGTCCGGCCGAGCGCCTGGTGAAGGCGGCATTCCGCGCGGTCGCGGGCGAGCAGGCGGCGCAACGAATCGAGCGGGTGCGCGAAATCCTTTTGCGCGCGTTGCGCGAGATCGAGGAGCTGGGAGGACGCAGCGGCGGCTCGCACTGAGCATACCAGCGACGATCGCCGCTTCGCGTTGGCATGCTGTTACGTCGCGTCCGCGACGGTTGCTCCAGTACGTTCGCAACCGTTCAATCGCCAGCGAGCGGCGCGATGGCAGCGCGTCGCGTTGGCAGATTGCGGCTCAGCGGCCCTTGAAATCGGGTTTGCGGCGTTCACGCCAGGCGCGGTGGCCCTCGGTCTTATCCTCGGTCATTTCGAGCGCCATGAAGCGATAGAGATCTGCATGCGCCGCTTCGTCGAGCGGAACGTTGAGGCCGGAATTGAGCGACTCTTTCGCCACACGCGCGGCCAGCGGTGAGAGAGACGCGATGTGATCCGCAACCTTCATCGCCTGCGCCATCAGATCGTCGTGCGGAACGAGCCATTGGGCAAGGCCGACGCGATAGGCCTCGGCGGCGGGCAACGGGAATCCGAGCGCGAGGCGCATCGCGAGACCTTTGCCAATCCATCGCGCGGCGCGCAGCGCGCCACCCTGCGCGGGCAGGATGCCGAGGGCGACCTGGGGCAGGCGCCATTCGGCGCGGTCCGATGCGACAATCAAATCGCAACAAAAAGTGAGAATGCAGCCAATCCCGATCGCGTAACCGTTGACGGCGGCGACGATCGGCTTGGCGAACTCCGAGGTCAATACAATCGGACTAGAGCGCCGGCGGCGCGGGAGGCCCTCGATGAAGTTCGCGACCGAACTCTCAGTATGGGTTCGGGGATTCTTGAGGTCGGCGCCCGCACTGAAAGCGCCACCGCGATCGTCGCCGGTTAGAATGACGCAGCGAACGTCCTGGTCATCCTCGAGCTGAGGCAGTCGTTCCTGCAAGCCGATCGCAAAATCGTTGCTCCAGGCGTTGCGCGCTTCAGGACGGCTCAGAGTCAAAATGGCGATGTGGCCGCGCTTCTCGTAAAGTAGTGGCATCGATATTTCCTCTCAGGTTGTCGGCTGACAGTTGCGCAATCGTCGCGAGTTCCAAGTTTCGACACTCCGACTATTGCTCTTATCGGGCGTCATCTTGTCATTGTCAATTATCCAACGGAGAGTGAGCCGCGCATGAACCGGGTGCCGAAGATCGAATTCAACAAAGTTCCGGAAGTCACGCTGGCGTTCTGGATCATCAAAATCGCAGCAACGACGCTGGGTGAGACGGCTGGAGATGCGGTAACGATGACGATGCACATGGGTTACGCGATCGGCACGGCGATTTTCTTTACGTTATTCGTCATCACCGCGGCGGCTCAGATCACGGCAAGGGCGTTTCATCCATTTCTCTACTGGGCAGTGATCGTCACTACCACCACCGTCGGTACGACGATGGCGGACTATGCGGATCGTTCGATTGGGCTCGGATATGTCGGCGGAACGCTTATCCTCTTCACGATCTTGATGGCTACGCTGGGAATCTGGCGATTCTCGATGGGGTCGGTGTCGGTCAACAATATCGATTCGCCCAAGGCCGAAATGTTCTATTGGGTGACGATTTTGTTTTCGAACACGCTCGGCACTGCGCTGGGCGACTTTCTGGCGGACTCCGGGCCCGGGTATGAAGGCGGCGCGCTGGTATTCGCGGGCGCATTGCTATTGGTAGCGGCCGCATATTTCTATTCGAAGGCGTCGCATACTTTGTTGTTCTGGCTAGCGTTCATTCTGACGCGGCCCCTGGGCGCGACGGTGGGCGATCTGCTGACGAAGCCGCATGCTAACGGCGGCTTCGATCTCGGCCGTATCAGCTCGTCGCTAATCCTCGCGATTCTGATGATCGCGCTTATCGTGTTCACGCCGCAGAGAGCGGGAAGTCATCCCACCGCGGCGCCATCCTGAGCGGACGGTGGGAAAAGGGCTAGCGGGAACCGAGTCTCTGAGGGGGCCCAGCGTTTCGGGTTGTTAATTCTTGGGTAGGTCGATTAGATTTCCGAAGACGATCCCTGGATGAGGAGAAATCATGGGCAAGCTCGACGGAAAAGTCGCAGTAATAACAGGCTCCGCCAGCGGCATGGGACGCGCGACCGCGCTGCGTTTCGCGAAAGAAGGCGCCGCAGTGGTGATAGCCGATCTGAACTCGCAAGCGGGCGAAGCGACCGTCTCTGAAATAGCGGCGGGCGGCGGGCGCGCGGTCTTTCAACACACGGACGTAGGCAGTGATGCGGCTATCAAGGCGCTGATCGATCGCGCAGTGAGCGAGTACGGACGGCTCGATATCACATACAACAATGCGGGCATCGGTGGAGCTACCGGTCGGCTCGAGGACACTACGGCGCCGGACTGGGACAAGAGTTTCGTAATTTTGACGCGCGCGGTTTTCCTCGGCATCAAGTATTCGATCGAGCCGATGCGCAAGGTGGGCGGCGGATCGATCATTTCGACCTCGTCGGTGGCCGGACTGCGCGGAGTGGCCGGACTGCATGCGTACAGCGCCGCGAAGGCAGCGGTGGTGAGCCTCACGGAAAGCGCCGCCATCGAGCTGGGCCGCGACCGTATACGAGTGAATTGCATCTGCCCCGGTGGGATCCTGACGCCGTTGGTGTATCGCGGGATGCGTGGCGGCGAGGATGCGGCGCGCGTCAGCATGGCGAAGTCGCAACCAATTCCACGCGCCGGACGGCCCGAGGACATTGCGGCGATGGCGCTGTTCCTTGCGAGCGACGACGCCGAATGGATCACTGGCACGTCGATGGTAGTCGATGGCGGCATGAATACCGGCAACACCCGCATCAAGTTTGGCACGGGTTTCTCGGGACCTTCTTTCGAAAGGGCGGATCGAAGCTAGTCGAAGGGGCGACGCAATGGCCGATTGATGACGACCAACTGGCGCTGGCTGGTATCGGTCGCGGATCTGGACCGCAGGCGCGATTGGCAGGGTCTCTAGTCGAGTGCCGCGCGCTCTCCGGGGAGAAACACAACGATGCGCTTTGGCCTGACCACTGATTTCCGAAATCCGCCGGGCTCCGGCAAGAGCACGGCATCGGTGTACGCCGAGATAATCGAGATGTTCGTCTGGGCGGAGACGCTTGGCTTCGATGCCGCCTACATCTTCGAACATCACTTCACCGACGACGACTACATCTCGTCGCCGATGGTCGCAGCGACCGCGATTGCGGCGCGCACGAAGCGTATGCGCATCGGCCCGGATATCGCGATACTGCCGCTGTATGAGCCCGTCCGCGTCGCAGAGGACGGCGCGGTGCTCGATCTGATCTCGAACGGACGCCTCGATTTTGGCGTGGGGTTGGGCTACCGGCCGCAAGAATACGCAGGCTACGGACTGGACATCGCTCGCAAGGGTTCGCGCGCCAACGAAGCCCTGCAAATCATTCGCTCCCTGTGGCAGGGCGAGACCGTCACCTTCCACGGCAAGCACTTCAAGGTCGAAGGCGCCAGGCTTTCGCCTCTTCCAGTACAGCAGCCGAATCCGCCCATCTGGGTAGGAGGCTTCAGTCGAGGGGCGACACGTCGTGCTGCGCGTTATGGCGATGGCTATGTAGGACCTTCGAATCACGCAATCTACCAGATGTACCTTGAGGAGTTGCGCGCTGCCGGCAAGGATCCAGCAAAGGCGCGCGTGATGGGCGGCGACATGTGGCTAGTCGTCACTGAGGATCCCGATCGAACATTCGCGACCTATGCACCTCATCTCCTTTACTGGTTCAACTCGTATTCGAAATGGTTCGAAGGCACCGACACCAGTCCGTGGCCGCATCTCAATAATGCCGAAGATCTGCTCGCCAAGGGGCTCGTCAATGTTGTGACGCCAGCGGATGCGGTGAACCTGATTAAGGCTCGCATCGCTGAAGTTCCGGTTGAGATGTACACGATGATGCTCTCGCCTCCCGGAATCGCACTTAGCGCGGTCCGGACCAGCCTCGAATTATTCGCCAAGAAGGTGATGCCGCACTTCAAGTAGAACTCCGCCTGCCGGTTCTCTATAGAGCCGGCGATATTCCTGACGCAGCGCCGAGCACTGGCTATGCGGTCGCTTTGGCCGGAGCAATGTCTTCGACCGAAGCGACCACATAGTGCGATCGACAGGCAATGTAGATATCCCACTTCAGCGATCTCCTTAGCTCGGGTTGCTAACGTGGAAGATTTTCTCGGCGATATGTTGGCCGAGGCGCCGATAGCTTTCCCATTGTGCTTCATCGAAGAACTGCTCGGCGGTGCTTTGCTGCGGGAAGGCCGGGTTAGCTGAATGGTAGTTCGTCAAATCCTGAGGTTCCTCGCCAATTAAGGTCGGCTTCAGCAGTATCAAGTAGGAAATTGCATCGGGATCATCCAGGTAGGTGACCTTCGCCAGCGCGGCATGACGAACCGACAAGCGAGTCGGGATGCTCGACTTGAAGAAGGCATTTCGAGTGGGGCCAGAAGGGACCGGCTCGGCAGCCCATTTGCCGCGTCGCAGTTGATCCAGCGTGCCGAAGAATTTCTTCTCGATCGGCTGGAAGTGCTTTGCCACTTCGGCCATCGCGCGATCGAAAGCATGCTTGGAGGTGTCAGGATCGACGAAATTTATTTCGGCGTTGAAGTCCAAGCGCGCCTTGCGAATCAGATTGGCGAGTTCCTCGAAGTCATAGTCCGGGTCGGCGGCAGCGTCGATCAAAACGATCACCGGCAAACGACGCCGAATCAGCTCGTAGCCGCCCAGGTCTTCGAAATGGCCGCCGTCGGAGAGATACCAATACTGGCGCGCGGTACCGTGGAAGCGGCCAAGAAACTCGTCGAGGAAGGAGGATTGCACTGGCAGCAGCCAGGCGAAGAACCAACCGACCCATTGCGTCAATTTGTGGCCGGAAGCAAGCGAACGTGTACCGGAGTCCCACCAATAGCCCAGCCGCACATTGAAGAAACCTGTGAGGAGACTGGCGCCGAGGCTGTTGCGGCTACCGAGGCCAGTTGAGACGGCGGCGCCGGAGATAGCGGTCCAGTTGCCGAGTGAGAGTTGCTGGCCTTTGAAGCTATCGGCCTCCTTCTTCTTCCGACCAAGAAAGCGAAAGGCCTTGCGCATATTGAAGACCCGGAAGGCGTCAGGGTCTTGAGGAAAGACCGCAAACTCCGGCGTCTGAGCCGGGTCTAGTGTCTGAGCCGGGTCTGGCGGTGGCGTCTGGTTAGCTATCGGAGGCTGGTCGGGTGTCGAAGGCTGGCCATCGATCGGAGCGTGGTCAGCCAGCGGAGCCTGGTCATCGATTAGCGCTTGGCGAGCTATGGGAGGCTGGTCGGGTGTCGAAGGCTGGCTTCGTTTCGACATAAACACGATGTGATGCTGCACGCCGACGCTGAAAGCCGCCGGCCCAATCGCCATACCAACGCCTTTGCGGTCGCGTTGCTCGATTTGACTGCGCCCATCGATGGTTTCGTTGATAGTTACGTTCACCAGATGCAACGGCGCCCCGGCCTTCCAGAATCGATCTTTGGAAGGACGCCAGTACTCTTCCTGGGCGATATCGTCGCCGTCGATGGGGTCGCTGACTCCGGCAGAACTATCGTCGCCGGCGAGATGTCGATCTTTGTTGGAGGCCCCCAGGTAAGCTCGAATCAGGCGCGCGCAGTAGAGTGGGTGGAGGCTGGTTCGATTAACGAAGACCCAGGCCATTTTGCTGTTAAACGAGCCGGTGACGATTGAATACAGCACCGCGAGGATAAGAAAACCGAGTACCAGGCGGCAGCTCCGGAGGTTCGCGTGCACGCTTGCCGCCGGGGTTCCCGATTGAGGACAGGCACACGCATTTGAAGGCCCAACACACACATTTGACGGACTGGGACATGCGTTTGAGGCGACGGAGCACAGATTTGACGGGCTGGGAGGCGCATTCGAAGCGGCAGCACGCACATTTGAGGGGCTGGGACGTGCATTTGAAGGGCCGAGAGTGGCGTTTGGACGCGCAGAAAGCGCGTTTGGTGCACCGAGAGGCGCGTTTGGCGGACTTGAATGTTCGATTAAAGGGCCGGGAGTGGCGTTTGGACCCGTGGAAGGCGCGTTTGTTGAACCGGGAAGTGGATTAGAAGGTGAATCGTATTTCGTTATCGAAGCGCCGGCCGGGGGGCTGGTCTTTGAATTACCAGAGGCTGTGACTTGCGGTTTTGCAGAGGTGGCAACTTGCGGTTTTGCATAACTGGCAGTCAAGCGCGGGGGGGCGTCGGAGGGCGCTGCGAAGTTGTAGGCGATCGCGTGCGAAAACCCGTCGAGTGAAACCAGGAATGGCAGGTAGATGAGAAACGCTCCGACCGCGGCCAAGAGCGAAAGTGGGAGTGACGGGCCGAGGCCCTTTTTGAAAGTGAAGAAACCCTTGATCGAGTTAGCAAAGGGAACGACGCCGGCGATGCCGCCGATGATAGCGATCAACCAATGGGCGGGCCTGAACCTGTTCGTGAATTTCAGGGCAAAGAGGGATTGTCCGACGGAATCAAGGATGGCGAAGGCAAATACGGCGAGAGTCGCAATGAAAATCAACTCAAGCCATTTGGATATTTTGGTGCGAGCCATTTCGCTCTGATCGATCAGTTGCTTGGCATCCTCAGAGACCATCAGGGTGCAGGTGGGCAACAGCAGGAATGCAAGAAAGATAAAGATCGGCAGAGAAAGGGTTTCCCTTCCGTATCCCCCCGCCGCGTAACCCAGTCCGATTGAACAAAGCGCGGTCAGTGAGAAGAAAAGATAATGCCAGAAGCCGGGAGTTGGCTGACTGCGCAGGAGTGCAATTTGCCAACAGAGAAAGGTTATTTCGACGATTACGATCGAACCGACACGTAGAATTCCGACTGGTGGAGAGAAGACGCGGTATGCGACGATTCCGGCGGCCAGCAAAAGGAGCGCGAGTGCCAGGAGGGACAGGAGTCCCTGCCACATGGTTCTGAATCCCACGTTTAGCCTAAGCCAGTTGGTGGAGATCCATTCGAGAATTATTGAAATGCGAGTCGGACCTCTCGTTTTGGTTCCGGGAGCTGGCGTTGTTACCGTGCCGGTATTTACCGTGCCCGGATCGGGCAAGGCGAATGTCCAGTAGCCCCACGCAAGCGGCAGGACGAGAAACAAACCCATGGCGACAGCGACATAAACAAAAGGACTAATCCAGAACCAATTTCCCAGCGCGGACATACGCGCGGTGGTCACGTCGAGTCGCTGAGCAAGCGAGCGCAGCCCAAACCTGGTCAGTTGCGAAAGTAGAAAGAGCGCCAGGAGACTGACGGATAGTAATAGTTGGACGGTGACCCAGTTGCGCAGAAATACTGTGATCGCGAGGAGTAGATCGCCGCTACCGTTGGGCGCGAGATAGCGACCGTTCTCGCGCAGCCATTGGAACACCTCGGTCTTCCAGCGGTCGACTGGATTAGGGAAATCACGTTGAACGTTATGGTCGGGCGAGAGGATCTTTTCTATTTCTGTAAGTTTGTTGGGTTCGACTCCAGCGTTACGCCGATTTTCAGTTTCAACGGTGCTTTCGATGTCGGGCCGCGAAAACATGCGACCGTAGAAGGCGGCGAAGAATCCTCCGCCGGAAACGCTCGAAATATAGTCGATCTTGCGCAGCAGGCCGGGACTTCTTGCCAGTGCCTGAAAGACGCCGAGGCAAAAGGTTGCACTGCGAATGCCTCCGCCGGACAGACCGAAACCGACGCTGGGAATGGATAAGCGCTGATCAGCGTGCTCTTCGGAGTGCTGGTCGGCAGGCGCCTTTGAGTGCTGGTCGCGGATGCGCCAAAGCTCGCGTTCTCGCAGTACCAGATCGGTGGGATAGGCGATCCGTGCGGTGAGGGTGCGTGCATCCAGATCATCGCGCTCGGTAGTTGGCAAGGGAATCTCCTCGACTGAACCAGGCTACGTTCGCTCCGTGCCCTTGTTGATCGGAAGTTCCGGGACTCGTTCAGGTTACATGCCGCGATCGCCGCTCCAATTGAAAATCGTCATCGTTCTGTCAGCGACGCGTGCGATAGAAGAGGCGGATATCCTTGACCAACTGGTCGGGTTCTTCGCTTGGAGCAAAATGACCGCCCGCCGACATCGGCGTCCAATGCTGAAGGTTGTAGTAGCGTTCGGCCCATTTGCGCGGCGGGATGAGCAACTCGCGGGGGAAGACCCCGATGCCGGTGGGCGCTTCGACGACCGGGGTCCTATCGTGCACAGGAACCCAGGGATGCTGCCGGGCCTCGTAGTAATAACGGACCGAGGTCACGAAGCATTCGGTCACCCAGTATAGCATGATGTGGGTGAGTAATTCATCCTTTTTGTAGCGTCGCTCGATATCGCCGCCGCAATCGCTCCAGGCGCGACGACGCTCGAGGATCCAGGCCAGCAGGGCGACGGGAGAATCGTGCATGCCATAAGCGAGCGTCTGCGGATCGCGGGTCTGCACCGCGACGTGGCTGATGATGCCGGGCCGCGCTTCGCGGGTGCGCGCCAAAGCCGCCTGTTCGTCGGGGCCGTAGTCGCTCTCCTTGAGGCCGCCGCCGCTGAAGAAATCCATCGGGATGGACAAGGTCAGATAAATGCCGATCAGATGCTGCGGATACTTGTGACCCAGTTGCTGGGTGACGAAGGCGCCCCAATCGCCGCCCTCGGCCGCGAATTTGGAGTAGCCGAGAACATCGCGCATCAAGGTGACCCACAGGTCGGCGGTGCGCCACCAGTTGATGCCGGGCTTAGTGAGCGGAGTCGAGAAGCAAAATCCGGGCAGCGAGGGCACGACCACGTCGAAGGCGTCGGCCGGATCGCCGCCGAAAGCAGCGGGGTCGGCGAGAGGCCTGATCACCTTCTGTAAGTCCCAAAAGGTCCAGGGCCAGCCGTGCGAGAGAATCAGCGGGATGGGCTTGGGCCCCTTACCCGGTTCGTGGATGAAATGGATCGGGATTCCGTCGATGGTCGTGCGGTAGTGCGAAAAGCGGTTGATCTCGGCCTCATGCCGACGCCAGTCGTAGTGATCGCGCCAATAGGCGACCATTTCTTCAAGGTAGGCGCGGTTGGTGCCATAGGCCCAGTTTTCGTTGGCGAAATCGATTGGATAACGCACTCGCGAAAGTCGTTCGCGAAGGTCGGTCAGCACGGCGTCGGGAACCGCTATCTTGAAGGCTTCCTTGTTCATGGTTCACTCCTATGCCAGCGATTGTCGGCGATCTGCGTCGACAACAACGCCGGTCGATCAAAGTAGTGTAGTAGCCTGCGGAGTTGCATCGTTTGTTCTTTCACTCTCAAGTCGAGCAGCGCCCGCTATCTGATGGTGAAAGAGATACTTAGTTCCGCGCTATCCGCGGTGCGGTGATTCCCGATTTCAAAACGATAGTGCGCGAGTGTTGTAGCGTGAGACGGACGCGCGCCGGCGTAAACCTCGTAGGCCTTGGAGAAGCGCTCGGACAGCTTGGGTGAACGATAGCCGGGACCGACGATCAGCGGTTGCGAAGTGCGAGCGCGATGTGCGATTTCGTTCGCGAGCGTACGCAACTCCTCGGGGACGTCTTCCGGCAGGGACGCGAGGACGAAGCTCTTGCCGATATC
The DNA here is from genome assembly GCA_036489375.1 of Binataceae bacterium (SeqCode). Lineage (GTDB taxonomy): Bacteria > Desulfobacterota > Binatia > Binatales > Binataceae > JADMIL01. The sequence continues at coordinate 12,159 of DASXFX010000054.1, forward strand.
GCTCGCGAAGATTCCGTCGCGCGGGCTGGCGATGAACGATCTTTTGAGCATCAGCTCGATGCGCTGAATCAAGACGCTACCGTTGACGGTCACGATGACTATCGCAAGATCGTGGAATTTCTCGCCGGTCGGTTGATAAACGATTTTCTGATCGGAGTTCGGGCCAGGTTCGCGGCGCGTTTCAGCAAGGTGGAACCAGCGGAAGAATCCGTTCCGCTCCGCTTCGGCCAAAGGATGATTGAGAAAGTCGCCGATCGGCCCGGCGGGGGCGGCGGTGCGCGGGCCGATCCCGATCAACGCACGGGCGGCCGCGGTGAGAGCGGACGCCCGTGCGAATATCCTGGAGGCCATGCGGCGAGCCTTCAGCTGAAGGTCAAAACGGTGCGCGTGACCTCGCCAGCTTCCATCGCGCGAAAAGCTTCGTTGACGTCCTGGAGGCGGCCGCGCTGGCTAATCATGTCGTCAAGATTGAGGCGGCCCTGCCGATACAGATCGAGATACTTGGGCATGTCGAGATGGAAGCGATTCGATCCCATGTAACAGCCCTGGATCCGTTTCTCGACGAAGAGGTGTCCGGATTTGAATTCGACCTTCTGATCCGGGGGGATGGCGCCGACCAGCGTCGCAAGACCGCGCGGCGCGAGGCAATAGATACATTGCTCGAGGACTTTCGGGTTACCGATCGCGTCGAAAGAGTATTCGACGCCGCCACCGCTGAGCCGTTTGATCTCGCGGACGGCGTCGGTGGTTGCGCCGTTGATAGCGTCGGTGGCGCCGAAGTGTTTGGCGATCTCGAGCTTGTTATCGCGAATGTCCACGGCGATGATCTGGCGCGCGCCGGCGATCCGCGCGCCCTGGATTACCGAGATTCCGACGCCGCCCGCGCCGAAAACCGCGACCGTTGATCCGGGTGCGACCTGCGCAGTATTGAGGGCGGCACCGACGCCGGTAGTAACGGCGCAACCGAGCAGGGCGGCGCGGTCGAGCGGAATATCGTCGGCGATTTTCAGGACGGCGCGCTCGTGCAGGAGCATCTTCTCGGCAAACGCGCCGAGGTCGGCAAACTGGGTGAGACGCACGCCCTTTTGCGACAGTCGCGGAGGCTCGTCGCGGCGCCGCTGGCAGTCGGCGCGGCCGACACACAGATGAGGACGCCCGAGGAGGCATTGCGTGCAGTTGCCGCAATAAATCGAGGTGCAGGCGATGACGTGATCGCCCGGCTTGAGGGCCGCGACCTCACTGCCGACCGCCTCAATGATGCCGGCGGGCTCATGGCCGAGAATCGCCGGGGTCTTGGTCGGCAAGGTACCGTGCAGAACATGCAAATCGCTGTGGCAAACGCCGCTGGCGACCGTGCGGATGAGGACTTCGCGCGGGCCGGGCTGATCGATCTCGACGTCTTCGATTGTGAGCGGCTGTTCGAGGGCGCGAAAAATTGCGGCTTTCATAATTAAACATCTCCGGAATGCGGGATGACTTCAAGTGCGAAGCGTTCCCGGGTGAAAGTTGGTTTTTGCCTAATTCAATGGAATATGGTGCAATTTGCTTCCATGGACAAGCACATCAGCAAACATGCCGAAACCGAGCATCTGGCGAGCGACGTAATTCATTATCGCGAGTACAAGATCCTGCTGCAGCCGGATCGCTTTACGAGCAAGAATGGCTTTCTCGAATTTTGGGGAGCAGCTTCCAAGACGCTGAAGAAGCTCGGCCTCAAAGTGGACGTCGATGCAAATGCGTTCGACAGCCAGGTCAGAGAGGTGCTGTTTTACGACACGCCGCAGTTCGACCTTTACAATCATCATTTCATCCTGCGCAAACGCACCTTTTACGATCAGGGCTGGCCTCGCCCGGAGCACGAACTGACCTTCAAATACCGCGACCCGGAGCTGAAGAACGCGGCGGCGGTGGAGGTGCGTCCGCAATTGGGGGGACACGACGAAGTAAAGTTCAAAGAGGAGTTGTTGCTCGAACGCGATCGGTTGGGCGGAATGCGCAGCGTGTATTCGCATGGGTGCGTGTTGACCTCGCCCAAGATCGAGCTTGACCGCGGCGTCGAGGACATTACGCGCGCGTTTCCAACGCTGAAGAAGATTGACATCAGACCCCGAACGAAGATGGCGCTGGTCAACAATGTGGCGGTCGAAGAAGTGCAAAATACGATGGGAGTGATCCACTTCGGGCATCACTTCAAGGGCAAGACGACTATCGCGATATGGCGGAGCCGGGCGCTGGAACGATCCTTATCGGGCGAGTTCGCGTTTCAATGCAAATTCGATCGGCTGGAAGAAGTGAACAAGGAATCGCTGGAGCTGTCGGAGGAGTTCTACAAGAAAGTGCAGCTCGACTGCGCGGAATGGATCAAGCTAGGCACTACCAAGACTGCGATGGTGTACGGGCTCGGCGCTGGTGAACATTTGAAGAACCGTGAATGAGCCATAGTAGGTGGTAGGCTTGGCGCCGCCACAAACGTCGGTAGAGGAAAAAGATAGGGCGAGCTTCGCGAACGAAGCCCGCCCCTTAGAAAGCGTTCGGAGAATTATTGCTGCACGAACGGAACGTTGGCCAGATAGGCTGACGCGCTGGCTGCGTGGAGCTTGGACTCAAGGATCCATGCTTGCAGGGCGACGCCGCCGGGCAAGTTCTTTTTCAGCTTTTCGATATAGCTGCTCAGGTTCTCGTTGCGGTCATGCTGGAGCTTTAGTCCCCGCGTGAGCAACTCCCTGGACTTCGGGCCGGGAATTACCTTTCCATCGGCTTGGCCGTCCAGATAAGCATTAACCAGATCGCGATAACCATGCTGGATCTTAAACAGTCGTTCCTGATAAGGGACATAGTAGACCAGAAACTTGTTCTTCAAGACATCGTCGGCAAAATGCATGTTGGTAACGACGTCTTCCTGACGGTGATCTTCGCGCTCCTCGTGCATCGCGGTGGGCGTCGGCTGTGCATGAACCACCGTGGCCCAGCCTGAGGTGATAAGGCTCATCGCCACAAAGACTTCAAATATAACTTTTTTCAACTTAGATCCGCTCCGCTTCCAAGATTTAAACTCGCTGTTTCTAGCTCGCCGATGACTCCATTGTCAACGCGGTCTGCTACTTATGATTGGTGACGGCCCGTAAGTCTCGCCAACAAGAAAGACTAATGGCCGGCGAGGATAAGATACGAGTTGCAAGGCTCAGGATAACGTTAAGGCTGCGAAACAACATAAACCACTTGGCTGCCGCTATAGAAGGGCTTGTAATAGATTCCATTGGACATGTAGTAGCTGTTGCCGTTGATGGAGGTCCAGGTCGCGCCGGGTGGCAATGCATAAACGGTCGTGCCGAGTGGCGGCGGTCCGTATCCATAGGGACCGTTGTTCTGGATGATAGTGGTTGAGGGAGCCTGGGCCTGAGAATTGGCCGTCATCATCGAGCCGACCGCCATCCCGCCGACGGCACCCAGAGCCGCGGCGCCAAGAACCGCGCCCGTATCTGAACCGCCATCGTAGCAGCAACCACCGTAGGGATTGCCGCCATTCCAGTTGGTGTCCCCAACATTGTTATTGACGGTGGTAAGGGTATCGTTGTGCATAACGGCTTCGGTATGTTCCTGATTCTCCTGTAGCGTATTCGCTTCGTTGTACCTCGACTGCTGCTCAGCCATCTGATTGGAGTTGTAGGTCTGATAGCCAGAGCTGGCGTTCGGATGAGACCCGTTAGAAGATTGCGAGTTTCCGTAACTGCCGTTCGAATGATTCCAGGAACTGTCTCCACCGGAGTGACCCCAGGAGGAGCCACCACCATAGGAGCCATGGCTAAAGTTGCCGCCACTGAAACCGTCGCCACCGAAACCGTGAAATCCTCCTCCTCCGCCCCCGCCACCGAAACTGCGCCCGCCACCGCCGAAACCACCGCCCCCGCCACCCCATCGAGCAAAGGCCTCGGGCGCGGCCGCGACTGAGATCGCGATCGAGATCATCATCGCTACACGCACAAAATAGCGGCCCGATTGCCGACGACCTGTCGTAATCATGGTTTCGACTCCTTGACCTCGAGAAACTCGATGTGCTTGGCATCCTTGGGCAAAACAGCGCGGAAACGGCTGGCCGGAATCTCTTGCGGGAATTTCCAGTTCGAGAGGAATGCGATGTACTCGGGCGATCCTGGCTCGCTTCTGTAATTGATCAGGACCTTGAGCGGAACGGGCTTTCCGGAGCGGCTAAGCCATAGTTGGATGTCCGTTTTGGGCGACGAGAATGCGATGTGATTGGTCTCGATACCGTTCACGTCGTTTATTCCGACAAAGCCGCCATAAGTAATCAACTTGTGAAACGGCTGGCAGGGGTCGCTCGCCGCGAGGTCAGCTAGAGGAAATGTGAGGTTGTGCTTCTGCTCGGCACGATCCAGCATCGCGTCGATCGAGGGCGGAACGGTCTCGCTGGCATAGACCAGGCTGAGCGGATCGAGAATCGTCACGGTGTCACCGCTATACCAAAATCGCTTAGCCCCAAGGTCGCTACGATAATCTACAACAACTTTATCTGGCCTTTGAACGGCGAACTCCATCGCGCCGGCAAACTGAACCTTTACGTTGGCCGGAAGGACTTCTTCGAACATCACTTCTGCGTGAAAACTGAACGCGTGCGCTGAACCTAGCGCCTCGCAGAACTGGGTCAGGAGCTTATCGGCATGGGGTGCGACGCGGTTCTGCACGACGCTCGCTTTTGGCGGTGGCTTCGGCTGCTCTGCGAACGCAATACTCAAAATCGGAAACAGTACCGCCCCCAAAAGGGTGATATTGCCGATCAATACCCTGCTGCGCATATTGTCCTCTAAGGTTGAGTTCCGAATCCGGTTACGAGTTTTACGAATGAATCCGGCTTTTGTCGCTTCCTATAAATCAACATCGCGTAAAAGCAAAATTTGACCGAGGGTTGGTATTGTTGCCGCGCGACAGGTCGCGCGTCATTGATTCGAAGCTGATTTCGAATCCGGATATGCAACGACGCTGAGTTTAAATCATTATTTAGCAACAGTGCGCAAGAGCGATCATATGGTATCGGGCCGAGCGGCGAGCTATACCGATAGCGGTTGGATGAAGCGTCGCTACAGGTTTGCGATTAAAGTTTCTGCGGCGATTTGGTCGGTTGGCAGCCATCCGTAGGGACATAGAGTGATTAGCCAATGGGTGGGGGCGTCCGTTCGGTGAGTGATTCGATTGGGGTGCGGCTGCGGCGCGCCGGCGATCTCATACTATTGAGCTCGGTGAGTATGGGCGCTGTGCTGATGCTCGCCGGCACTCCCGCATCTGCCGAGGATTGGGGCATGGGCGCGGCGAACAGGGAAATCGCGCGCGGTGCCGTTTTTAGCCCGGTTTCGACGCCCGCGAGTGAAATCGCCACGCTGGCGTGGTTCACACTGGCGATCACCCTGGCAATTTTTCTAACCGTCGGCGGCCTCCTGCTATACAGTGTCATCCGCTTTCGGGCGCGTCCGAGCGACGAGCAGCGCGAACCTCCGCAGTTATACGGCAGCAATCCGATCGAGTTTGCGTGGACGGCAATACCGCTGTTGATCGTGTTCGTACTGGCTCTGACAACAGTCCGAACTATTTACGACGTGCAGGCGGCAGTCGAACCGCCAAACGCGGTCCACGTGCGGGTGATTGGCCATCAATGGTGGTGGGAATTTCGATATCCCGATTTGGGCATAGTCACTGCGAACGAGCTGCATGTTCCGCTGAGCGACCCGGCGCACCCAACGCCAACGTGGCTCGAGCTTGAATCCGCGGATGTCGCCCACAGCTTTTGGGTACCGCGACTGGCCGGCAAGACCGATCTCATTCCGAACAAGATCAATACCATGTGGATCGATCCACACCAGCCTGGAATTTATCTCGGCCAATGCGCCGAGTTCTGCGGCACGGAGCACGCGATGATGCTGATTCGCGTAGTGGTCGAGCCGCGCGCGAATTTCGATCGATGGGTAGCGGCGCAACGTATGCCTGCGTCGCCGCATGACGCCGTCGCACACGGTCGGCAGGTCTTCCAGACCAATGCGTGCGCGAGTTGCCACACCGTACAGGGAACTTCCGCGCACGGAACTTATGGACCCGACTTGACCCACATGATGAGCCGGCAGACAGTCGGATCCGGAGTCGCAACGAACACGGCCGATCATTTGAAGATATGGGTGCGCGATCCGGCCCGCATGAAACCGGGGGCGTTGATGCCGGCGATGAATCTGTCCGAGAAGGACCTCGATGACGTGGTGACATGGATGGTGACGCTCAAATAGGACTGCGATGGCCGGCACTATAGACGACCGCTTCGCACTCGACGCCGGAGGCTCGGAACTCGCTTCCGCTAACGCATTACCAATTGCGGGCAAACTCCATGAGTGGATAACTACGGTCGATCACAAGAAGCTCGGCCTGATGTATATCGGCTGGGGGCTGATTTTTTTCCTGGTGGCAGGGCTGCAAGCCGCGACTATTCGCTTACAACTGGCCGTTCCAAACGCCGGGATCGTTTCGCCGCAGGTATTCAATCGGCTCCTAACTCTACATGGCACGGCGATGGTGTTCCTCGTGGGAATGCCGATCCTGACGGGGTTCTTCAACTACCTGGTGCCCTTGATGATCGGGGCGCGCGACCTGGCGTTCCCGCGGCTCAACGCCTTTGGCTTCTGGTTATGGTTCTTTGGTTCTCTGCTTCTGTATTTCAGCTATATCGGCGGCGGCGGAATGGAAGGCGCAGGCAGCGCGCCCTCCGTCGGATGGTTCGCGTATGCGCCACTGACCGAGACTCCATTCTCGCGCGGCCATTCGACTGACTATTGGATAATCAGCATTTTACTGGCGAGTGTTGGTTCGACTGCAACTGCGGTTAACCTGATCGCGACCGCGTTCTCGATGCGTTGTCCGGGGATGGCGCTGAACAAGATGCCGGTGTTGGTCTGGCTTGCGGTAGTTGATGCCGGCCTGATGCTGGTAGCACTTCCGCCGCTGTCCGCCGCACAGATCATGCTGCTGCTCGATCGCTATATGGGAGCGCATTTTTTCGATACGCAGGCTGGGGGCTCTGCGTTGCTGTGGCAGCACTTCTTCTGGATTTTCGGACATCCGGAAGTTTACGTTCTGGTGATTCCGGCGTTCGCGTTCGCATCCGAGATAATCCCGGTATTTTCACGCAAAGTGATTTTTGGCTACGAAGTCATGGTCGCAGCGTCATGCGCAATCGGATTTTTAAGTCTCGGCGTATGGGCTCATCACATGTTCAGCGTGGGAATGACACCCGCTGGTAATGCTTTTTTCGTCACCTCAAGCATGCTCGTGGGGATCCCCACCGGTATCAAGATTTTTAACTGGCTCGGGACGATGTGGGGCGGCCGCATCCGGCTGCGGGTACCGATGCTTTTTGCGATAGCATTCCTATTCCAGTTCCTGATCGCGGGCCTTACCGGGATCATTCTGGCAGTGGCGCCATTCGACTGGCAGCTCACTGATACCTATTTCGTGGTCGCGCACTTTCATTACGTTCTGATCGGCGGAATCGTCTTCATGATTTTCGCTGCGATCTACTACTGGTTTCCCAAAGCGACGGGCCGAATGCTGGATGAACGGCTGGGCCAGTTGCATTTCTGGCTCTTCCTCATCGGCTTTCACTTGACCTTTGACACCTTGCATTTCGCCGGATTGCAGGGAATGCCGCGGCGGATTTATACGTATCAACCGGGACGCGGCTTCGAACTGCCTAATCTGATCGCTTCGATTGGCGTGATTTTTCAGGCTCTTGGGATGATCGCCTTCGTCTTCGATGTCATCAAGTCACTGACGTCGGGGAAGCCCGCAGGTAAAGATCCATGGGACGCCTGGACGCTCGAATGGTCAACGTCATCGCCGCCGCCGGAATACAACTTTGCTGATCTTCCGACTGTGCATAGCCGACGTCCCTTGTGGGATTTGAAGCATCCCGAGGATCCCGATTGGAAGTATGAGTAACGTCAAGCCCATAACCATGGAGGCGGCGGCCCACACGATCGCGCCCCCAGCGATACTCCATCCGTGGGGATTACCTTCGCGCGGACGTGTTGGAATGATTGCGCTGATAACGACGGAAACTGCATTTTTTACGATTTTCGTGACTGCCTACGTTTTCTACATCGGTAAGAGCCTGACGCCGCCGTATCCGCGAGACGTACTATCCTATCCGGTGTTCAATACGATCTGCCTCCTGTCGTCGAGCATTACGATCGCGTTGGCCTCACGCGCACTGAACGCTGGAGCGATCCGCAGGTTCGCTGTTTTATGGATCATCACCCTGGCACTCGGGGTCGAATTTCTCATCGGAACCGGACTCGAATGGCATCGGCTTATATACCACGTCGGACTGACTATACGGACCAATCTTTTCGGCACGACTTACTATTCGCTGGTGGGGCTGCACGCGGTGCATGTGACTATCGGATCGCTTGCGATCGCGCTGGTGGCGATGCTCACGCTGGCGGGTGCGGTTACGCAAGAGCATGCCGAACGGATTGAAATGCTTTCGTGGTACTGGCATTTCGTCGATGCGGTCTGGATCGTCGTGTTCCTGACCGTCTATGTGGTAGGCACGAGGTAGATTGCGCGTGGCTGGAGCGCTCGATTCAGAAGGTTCACGCTCGAGCATCAAGGCTCCTGCGCCGACCGGGATGCCGCTCCTCGCCGCAGCGGGAATCACACTCGCGTTCACCGGGCTGGTCACGAGCTTGGTGGTGACTGTAATTGGCGTCGTGCTCGCGATCAGCGGCTTCGTTGGATGGTTTCGCGAAGTGTTGCCGCGCGAACATCGTGAAGCGATCGTCGTGGAAAAACCGCTAGAGGAAGCTCCGCTGGCGCATATACCGGTGGCGCATTTACGGGTTGGCGAGCAGGACCATCGCGCTCGCCTCCCGCTCGAAATTTACCCTTACTCGGCGGGGATTAAAGGCGGGATCGCCGGCGGATTCGTGATGGCACTGCTGGCCATGGTGCACGGCGCCGTACTTCATGGGAGTCCCTGGTACACGATCAATCTGCTGGCGGCGGCGGCGATGCCAAGCCTGGCGAGCGCGAGCGCGGCGACCCTAGCGAGCTTCAACTTGCATGCGTTCATGGTCGCGGTACTGGTCCATGCGTTCGTCTCGCTTCTGGTCGGATTACTCTATGGAGTCTTGCTGCCAATGCTGCCGAGCTATCCCATATTGCTCGCTGGTATCGTCGCGCCATTGCTATGGACCGGGTTGCTTTGGTCGACCCTAAACGTGATCGATCCACTGCTTGATGCGCGGCTGGATTGGGGATGGTTCGTGCTGTGCCAGATTGCCTTCGGCATCACTGCGGGAATCGTGGTGGGGCGATCGGAGAAGATTCGTACTTTGCAGCACCTTTCGTTCGCCGTGCGTAGCGGAGTCGAGGGCGACCTGGACCCTGAGGAGAAAGCGTGAAAGCGCAGCGGCTAGCCGGGTATGCCGCAGCCGCGTTGGCCTTGGCGATGATCCATGCGTGCGACCGATTACCCGGACGGCCGAGCGCGGCCGCCCGTCCACTCAATCCTAATCAGGTTACCGATTTCGCAACGCTTTACGGCGAGAACTGCGCGGGCTGTCATGGTTCAAACGGCAATTTCGGCGCTGCGCTGCCACTCAACAATCCAACCTATCTTGCGATTGTTGACGATGAATCAATCTCCGACGCAATCTCCAAGGGGCTCGCAGGGACTTCGATGCCCGCATTTGCCGTGAGCGGCGGCGGCATGCTGACGGATGCGCAGATCAAAGGCATCGTGAGCGGAATGCGAGCGCACTGGGGGAACGAACAGAACGCATTCGGCGGCGCGCCGCCCTACGCCTCGGCAGAGACGGGCGATCAGGTTCAGGGCGCGAAAGTCTATGCTGACTACTGCGCCTCCTGCCACAGCGCCAACGGAATCGGTGGCGGAAAATCGGGGGCGATTGCCGATCCGTCTTTTCTGGCGCTGTACAGTGATCAGTCGTTGCGAACATTGATCATTGCGGGACGCCCCGACCTCGGCCATCCGGGATGGCGCGACTACTCGGGCAAAGCTCCTCTCGATTCGACCCAAGTGAACGACCTCGTCGCGTGGCTCTCGGCAAAACGTGGATCGTGAGTCGCAGGATAAGCATCAAAGGATGGCCATGATCGAAAGCTCCGAAACGGGAACCAACGACGCGAGCCGCACAGAGTCGAGCCGACGGGGTTTTCTGCTTCGTGCCGGTATTCTGCTCAACGCGCTCGCCGTCGCTGCGTTTGCGATTCCGATAGCGAGCTACCTGCTAGGACCATTGAGACGCAGCGTTTTCCTCAAATGGATTTCGCTGGGCCCCGTGGGCGCCTTTCCAGAAAATCAGACGCGGCTCGCCATATATACGAATCCGTTTCGTCAGCCATGGGATGGCACCACCGCCGAGATTCCGTGCTGGGTGAGACGACTCAACGGCAATACGTTTCAAGTGTTCGCGATCAATTGCTCACATCTAGGTTGTCCGGTGCGATGGTTTCCGGAGTCGGAGCTATTCATGTGCCCATGCCATGGCGGTACTTTTCACGCAGACGGCGAACGCGCGTCCGGACCGCCGCCGCGCAGCCTTTATCAATACCCATATAAGGTTGAGAGCGGCGAATTGTGGGTCAAAGCTGGCGAGATGCCGGTGATGAGACTCCCCAAGGCTTGAGAGACCGCGAAAGCGCAGTGACAAAGTTGAAAGCAGTGCAGCGCGCGATCATCGAATGGATGCGACTGCGCTTGAGCTCACCGCAGCCGCCGAATAACGCTCCCTATCGAGTACCGCGCAGCGCCGTGAGCTGGGGCTATGTCTTTGGCAGCGCGACATTCGTGGTCTTACTACTGGAGGTGGTGACCGGGCTATGTCTTGCGCTGGTCTATTCGCCGTCAGCCGACAACGCATGGCAAAGCCTGCTCTATCTCAATTATCAGCAACCGCTCGGATGGTATCTGCGAGCGCTGCATTACTGGGGTTCAAATTTTCTTCTTGCGCTGATGGTTATCCACCTGGTGCAAGTCTTTGTGCTTGGCGCATACAAGTACCCACGCGAACTTACCTGGATCGGTGGCGTCCTGTTGCTGTTGCTCACGCTCGCAATGGCGTTGACGGGCGAAGTTCTGCGCTTCGATCAAGAAGCCTACTGGGACCTGGCGATCGGATTCGCTTTGGCCGGCCGCACTCCCATTATTGGCGGCTACCTGGTGCATTTTCTAATGGGTGGGCCGATCATCGCAGGCGCAACACTTGCGCGTATGTTCACGATGCACGTACTACTCCTGCCTGCCGCGATCCTTGCACTGACCGGATTGCATCTGCTGTTGGTCTATCGGCTTGGCATTAGTGAATGGCCGATGCCCGGGCGGCTTGTACGACGCGAAACGTATCTCAGCAACTATCGCACGACACTCGACCGCGAAGGCGAGCCTTTGATTCCAAATGGCTTGCGCAAGGACCTGATCTTCGCTGCGCTCATCGTTCTCGGGCTCATCGTGACTGCGGCTGTTATGGGGCCAAAAGGCCCGAATGGAGCGCCGAATCCCTCAATCATTCAGACTCGCCCGCATCCTGATTTCTTCTTCCTGTGGATGGAAGCACTTATGGGATTGCTGCCAGCGTGGCTGGATACTCCCTTTGCGCTCATCGTACTACCGATACTGTTAATTGGCTTGTTCGCGCTACCTCTCATTTCTCCGACCGGCGAGCGTCACATTCTGCGACGCCCGCTCTCGATGGTCATCGCCATCATCGTGTTTGCCGTCCTGATAACAACGACGTGGTTGGGTACTTACGATCCGTGGTCGCCAGATATGAATGCCTGGAGTGCCACACCTATCCCGATCGCTTACCTTAAGGGACGGACGGCACTCGAGTTACAGGGTGCTATTCTGATTCAGGCTAAGCAGTGCCGCAATTGCCATTCGTTGGGTGGATCCGGTGGGATGCGCGGACCAGAGTTGGACACTACTGCGACTCGCCTGACGCGCAACGAGTTGATTCGGCAGATTCTGCAAGGCGGCGGCAATATGCCGGGCTATGGTAAGGCACTTAGGCCCGCCGAGGTGGATGCGATCGTCGCCTTTCTAATGACTATGCATCCCGCAAACGAACCCCCGGCGCGCAGCTCCGCACGGCCCGCGGAGACGGGCGGCTAAACGCATCGGTAATGTATCCCATCACGTCGATAGCAGATACGGCTCTCGCCACGTGGCGGTTCCCCTGGTGGACGAGCGGTCTGCTGCTGCTGACGGTGACACTTTACGCGCGTGGCTTCGCAGGGTTACATCGGCAGATGCCGTCGCGCTTTCCGCTGCGGCGCCTGGGCTTCTTCCTTGCGGGCACCGCAGCGATCGCGCTCGCATTGATTTCGCCGCTCGAAGCGCTTGACGAGGCACTGCTCACTGCTCACATGGTGCAGCACCTGCTGCTACTCACAATCGCACCGCCACTATTGTTGCTCGGTGCGCCGCAGATTCCAATGATACGGGGAATTCCGCCCAAGCTTGCGAAGCGAACTATTGGCATCATCGCAAAGTCGCACTCGTGCAAGGGTTTGTTTAGATTCGTGACTCATCCAGTTAGCGCTTTCCTACTGTTTTCAGTTGCTATGCTTGGATGGCATCTGCCAGGACCGTTCGAGACTGCACTTCGCTCCGACTACTGGCACGCGCTGGAACATGGATGCTTCCTCTCCGCTGGAATGATCTTCTGGTATCCGATCCTGCGGCCGTGGCCTGCCGTCGAGCAGTGGACGCGATGGGCGTTCGTCCCTTACCTGCTGATAGCCGATGCCGAGAATTCGGTGCTGGCAGCTTTCATGGTTTTTTCAGGGCGGGTCATCTATTCATCCTACGCCAATCAGGCGCGCATCGATGGGATCCCTGCCATCACAGACCAGGTTGTCGCGGGTGCAGTTATGTGGTTGCCAGGCTCAATGCCATTTCTGATTCCCGCGATTGTTATCGTGATCCGCGCTCTCCAGCCGAGCACGCTAGCCACACCTCGAAGTGGTCACTATATGCACGGCGTAGGTGTTGTCGACATCCATTAGCCGTGCGTCGATTTCGTCCACTTTTCATTTGAACGAGGCGCAGGCGCCGAACTGTGCCGCCCGCCGTCCGATCGCACTTTGCCAGTTAATCAAACTTACGAATGAGTTCGGCGTAGCGCTCGAGCGTGGGCCATTGCCCATCTGGTTTTGCAGTTGGAACCAGGAATAGCACACGATGGAATCCGAGTTTAACCAACTCCCGAACTCGTCCCTCGAGTCCTCCGGCCGGTGCCATGTCGAAGGCGGTCATTACGCTTAGATCAATATCCTTAAACGAACGCCCGCGTCGCTCCACTTCGACCCGTATAGCTTCGACCCCGCCTGCTAAATCCACGCCCGCATCGACTGGAATCCAGCCATCGCAATACTCAGCGACACGCGCGGGCACAAACTTCGACCACGCACCCATAAGCACTGGTGGTCCGCCCGCTTGCACTGGCTTAGGCCAGCACCACATCGGATCGAAGTTCACGAACTTGCCGTGGTACTCCGCGACCTCCTTGGTCCAAATCTCGCGCATCGCCAGAATCCGTTCCCGAGTGACCTTCCAACGGTCCTTGTAGTCCACGCCATGATCCGCCATCTCCTCCGCATTCCAGCCGGCGCCAATACCCATCAGCAGGCGACCATTCGCCACACGATCCAGGCACGCCACAGTCTTGGCCAAATTGATGGTGTTATGCTCCGGCACGAGACAGACCGAAGTGCCTACCTTGAGTTTCTCGGTGACCGCTGCCGCTGCGGCCAGTCCGATGAACGGATCAAAGAACTGCTTATAGTATTCGGGTAGTTCACCGCCCATAACGAAGGGCGTTTTGCGGCTGGTAGGAATGTGTGAGTGCTCGCCAAACCAGACGGATTCAAAGCCATGCGCTTCGGCCCATCGTCCGAATTCCGCCGGTTGAATTGTATAGTGCGTGGGTATCGCAACTAGTCCGAACTCGGCCATAAATCTCTCCTATGGATTGTCTCGGGGTTGTAGGTCGGGGCATCGCCTTCGATTGGATTCCGCAGCCTACGAACAAAACCGTGAAATGTCTATTCATGAGTGCGTGCAACAATCATCCCGCTGTCAGAACACGAAACCAAACAGCCACTACTTCAAATACGAAGACCGTCACAACCGAGTAGATCTTGAAATCTGATATAAAACGCGTAGAGACTTTCGACTCTGTTCAACTGCGGCTAAGCTCGATCGCGCGTCGTCCCGTAATTCGGCACCACAGTCATGTCGATGGCAGTCGGTCGTCTGCCATGAAGTGATCGAGGACGTTTGCGGTGATGCGCGATACGTTGTTGTCGTAGTTGTTATGCGAGAGGCTGCCGCACCACGCAATTGAACCAGTCGAGAACACCGCTCCGCCACCTAGCGTCGGGAAGTACACGATATCGGCACGAACGCCTGGATCCTGCGTTCCCCCGGCCCCGGGGTAAGTGAATAGGATCTCTTCCACCACTCGCTGATAGCTATCGGAGTGCCCTTCGGACGTCGCAACCAATCTCGCATTGGCCGGCGTACCGAGTGACAGGTCATAGCGGTCCACTTCGTGCCCGGCCGCACCTCCTCCGACCAGGCCGAAATCGCCGATCAATTCATCGTCAGGAACGCCGTCAAAGATAAACCGAGTGTCGTGGTCACGGCTGTCGGGCATGCGCCGGTAGCTCGAAGAGTAGTCGAAGCCTTGTGCGGCGAAGCCAACCCCAACCAGCTTTTGCGGTGGTCGCGCGCGATTGCGCCAAACCCCACCACGCTCTCCCGTAGTACTATGGTAATACTCACCTGGCCGCGCCTGCCAGGCGCGAGAGCCGCCTTCCCCTTTTCGAACCTCAATCAAGTGGGGCTTTCCAGGAAAATAGGAAGTCACCCAGTAAAAGCCATTGCCTCCAAGATACATCAGTCGGCCACCCGCAATCAGGAACGTTTCCAACGCATCGAGCATCGCTGACGAATAGTACTCAGGGTGCGTTCCAGTGATCACAACCTTGTAGCTATTTATTAACGTGGTTCCTTCGAGATGCAGGTCTTCGTCCGTGATCACGTCGTAGGCGTAAGCCTTCGCCTCCAGCCAACCGACGAGATCGAGATCGGCTGCGAAGCCCCATAGCGAGCCGGTCTCATGACGGTAGTTCGGCCGCATGTTCGGTATTGGTCGCAAGCGACTCGAGTAACAAACGCCGCTGCCGTCGGAGTGCACGTCATAAGTGGACAGCGCTAGTTCCGGATGCTCGTATAGGTATAGATCCTGCTGCTGAACGACCGCCGTACGCCCTATGATTGCTTCAATGCCTGCGCCCACCCCCATATGCTCGTTGGCATAAGCCATATAGCTAGCGGTCGGTGCAAGAAAAGCGATCTTCGCGGTAGGCCGTGCAGTAACTGGTCGCACGAAGAACGGGATATAGTCGATCGCATCGCGAATACGTAACCGTGCCGCATAAGCACCAGAGCGCATCGAATCCGCGATCTCCAGTTCAAAGTCTGGCTTCCAGTCGGCGTCTTCAAGGTCGTCATCGTGAAAGTGAATCGCGCCATATTCCGCAGGGGCATGGATGAAATGCTCACTTCGGCCGGCCCAGGTATGACCGGTCATCCCCCGCGCCGGCATATTGATACAACGGCCGTTCAGGTTATTGCCCGAAGTATCGGTTACCTTGTCGCTTGCGATGCTTGATGAAGCGATCTCATTCGCGAAGTCCCATCGAGCTATAGGTCCTACGCCTCCCGCTTCTCTACCTGTAGCCAAGGCGTCAAATTCAGCCGCACCTAATGCGCGAGCATAAACACAAGGCCGGTCAATCTTGCCATTGTAATGCCCATCGACGATCGTTGCCCCGGTGGCTGACGACCCCGAGGCCCACCCGGCGAACACCATTTGGGATTCCGCAGAAAACTTGATTTGTTGGGTGATAGTCTCGTGCGTGATCGGAGCGGGCAAGATCGCGACTGGTCCGACCAAAGAATTGACGGAGTTCACTAATGGCCGAAGGTCAATGATCGCGCGGCCAGTGGAACTATCGTAGCTTGTGCCCGCTGAATACCAGACGTTGTCCAGAAGCGGAGTCGGCGCCGCAACGCGCAGGGAATGACCGACACCGTCGCCAATCCATAGGGCCAGTTGCCTTTGCTCATCGATCACCATCGCCCAACCCATGCGCAACTCGGGATCCCATCGGGCGAGAATCCCTTGCGCTCCCTTGCCGGCTGTCGTCGGCATTATGAATGCGTGCAGCGTAATCGCTATACCAAGATTCAGCAGCTGGGCCGGATCGTCGATCAGAACGTGGGAGCCGGCATATACCGGTTGGTATCTCGCAGGATATTCATTACTGATCGATGTCTCGATTAGCTCTTCTTTGGGTCCGGGGCCCTTCGGGTTAGTGTCACCACGGATCAGGCGAACGATATCCGCTCGATAGGACGTTCCGCCTTCCGCGCTAACCATGAAACGGATCCGTTGGCCGGAACTCACACTAATGCGATCGCTGTACCCATGAATGGATTCGCTGGACATGGCTCTCGTCCCTGATAGTCGCGTGCTGAAGCTGCCTAGCGCCGATTCAATTCTTCGATTCGCATGAGGAATACCGCGTGCATCGCCTTGGCTTCGGAATCAAACGATCGGTCATCGACGAACGTCGGTGCCTGCCCTCGAACCTTGGAAGTACGGGCAATTCGCCACTGTTCAAACGGCCGCGTACAGACCAACAGATACTTTCCGTTTGGGGCCGTGCGTCTGATCAAATTCAGCACGCGCTTCAATGCGTCGCTGTGATTTCCAAGGGGATCCCGCTCGTGTTCGGCAATGATTTTCGTCGTAAGCAGTGACCGAATTGCTTCACGAATTCGTCCGTACCACATTTGGAACACGACTTCGCCACGGTCAGAGATGGCGCTAGTCTCTCTCATCGATCCCTACCTCGCACTCATTCGGGCGCCGATAGCAACTCAAGCGAAAGTTCCCTCAGGGTAGTCGGGAAAGCAGGCGATCCCTTCCTGCAGCTTGAGCCACGGCTGCCCTTCCGAACACCAAATACTAAAAGTTGGTTTGACCTTATTTTTGTCATCGAGCGTTCCACCCATCATGGAACGAATCTCAGGAAAGCGGTCGAGCGTGATCGAAATGGCGGAACCGCAGACCGGACAAAAGTGACGCCGCAGCCGCTTGCCATCGGTTTCGAACTCGAAGGTCGCCAGCCTTCCCTCGATCATAACGGCGTCCTTCGGAAAAACCACGCCAATCAAAAACGAGGATCCAGACTGTCGCTGACAGCGGCGGCACTGGCACAGCCCGATGGACATCGGTTCGCCTTCATAGCGATACCGTACCGAGCCACACAGACATCCACCAGTCCCGCCCGAATTCACGTCAGCCATGATGATTCTCCCTGACCCCGCGAGTGGCCGTCCAGTCGATCTCTATGCCGATACGTTACAAGTGACTCCAACCCAATACTGGCACAGCTCCACTTAGTATGACCTGGGCATTCCGAGTAGATGCTCACCGACGAAGCTCAAAATCAAATTGTTCGAAATCGGAGCGGTGCGGTAGAGGCGCGCCTCCCGCCACTTGCGCTCGACATGATATTCCTTCGCAAAACCGTATCCGCCGAGCGTGTTCAACGCCGCCTCTCCGGCCTCCCATGCTGCCTCGGAAGCCAGGTACTTGGTCATATTGGCTTCCGCGCCACACGGCAATCCGGCATCGAATAAAGTCGCCGCCTTAAACCTCATCAAGCTTGCTGCTTCCACTGCCACGTGAGCCTTGGCAATCGGGAACTGTACGCCCTGATTCATCCCGATGGGTCGTTCGAATACCCGTCGCTCGTTTGCGTACTTGACTGAGTATTCGACGAACCAGCGGCCGTCGCCGACTGATTCACTGCCGACCAAAATTCGCTCCGCGTTGAGTGAACTAAGTACATACGAAAATCCCCTGCCCTCTTCGCCGATCAGCGCCTCGCGCGGCAGGATGAGATTATCGATGAAGAGCTGGTTGGTCCCGTGATTCACCATAGTGGCAATAGGTACTGCCTTGATCGCATGGCCAGTCTCTTTCAGATCCACCAGGAATAGGCTCATTCCGTCGGTCTTCTTCTTGACCTGCTCAAAAGGAGTGGTTCGAGTAAGCAATAGCAGCATGTCAGAATGCTGATAGCGCGAAGTAAAGATCTTCTGTCCATTGACTACATACTGATCGCCCTCGCGGCGTGCGAACGTCTTGATCCGGGGCGTTTCAGAACCCGCATCCGGCTCGGTGATACCAAAAGATTGCAGTCGTAATTCCCCCGACGCGATCCGCGGCAAATAACGCTGCTTCTGCGCAGCGCTACCATGCTTGAGGATCGACGCCATCGTGTACATCTGCGCGTGACATGCAACGGCGTTGCCGCCACTGCGATTAATCTCTTCAAGAATCAGGGAGGCCTCCAGCATCCCGAGTCCTGCACCGCCATATTCCTGAGGAATCAACGCCGCCAGCCAACCCGCCGCACTCAGCGTCTTGACGAATTCTTCCGGATACGCACCCTTCTCATCACACTGGCGCCAGTAGTCATTGCCGAACCGCGCGCACAACGCAGTCACGGCGTCCCGGATTTCCTTCTGACTATCGGACAACTCAAACTCCATCTAACTGCTCCATCGTCGCTGCTGTGCAATCTAACGATTTTTCCAGACTGGTTTGCGCTTCTCGTTGAAGGCCGCGATACCCTCAAGCCGGTCTTCACTGCCTACGAGTACATTGTAACCGGCGATGTCGAGGGCATAGGCAGTACCAAAGTCGCAGTCCGTTCCGCGCCTTAGCGAAACCTTGGCCGCACGAACCGACATCGGCGCGCTCGCGACAATTTCAGTCGCAATCTCAAGCGCCGCCTCGAGTGCCGCGCCAGCCGGGACTACGCGATTGACCAACCCCCATTCATACGCGGTGTCTGCCTTTATCGCACGACCCGTATAGACCAGTTCGCTGGCGCGGCGAACCCCGATCGCGCGGGCAAGATGTTGCACGCCACCGCCGCCCGGCATGATCCCGCGAGTGATTTCCTTGAGCGCAAATTCAGCCGTCTCCGAGGCAACAATGAAATCTGTTCCCAACGCCAACTCGCAACCGCCAGCGTAAGCGAAGCCCTCAACCGCGGCGACGATCGGTACCGGAAATTTCCACAGAGCCTCGAACATCTCTTCGATCAAGTGATGTTGATGGCGCCACTGCTCGTTGGTCATTCCGTTACGTTCTTTCAGATCACCACCAGTTGAAAATGATCGAGTACCCTCCCCTGTCATGACTACGGATCGCAATTGCGGGTTACTGGGCTGTTCGCGAAATAGCTGCAAAAGCTCAGTGATCATCTGCGTATTCATCGCATTCAACGCGCCGGGCCGATTCAGAGTCAAAACCGCGAGGCCGGGGGTGCCGGCATCCCAATCCAATTTCAGGGTTTCCATTCCAGAACCTATGGTGCTCCAACCGGAGGATTCAAACTAAATAACACAATGCGCAGGTAGTCATCGCGATGGCGCGATCTTCCTCAAACCGCTTTATGGATGACGATCTCGCTATGGCGGCAGAAACTGAAAAGCCGTTCTCCATCGATAAGTCACGAAAGCGAAAGGAGGGATATGCCGATCTTCACTATATCGTGGCTCCTCTTACACCCACCGAGGCACGACGTCGGGCGCGATGCCAAATGCCATCTTTCCGATCAGGCCAAGTGTTTCATAACCGGCGATAGGATGTATGACGCCGGCCCGCACGTCCCGGTACATCTGTTCGAGCGGACTCGAACGCGAGATCGCTGCACCCCCCGCAATCCGCATTGCCTTATCCACCACGCCCATCGCGGTCTCAGTTACGAAATGCTTACAAGCGAGGAGATCCATGACTGGAGGATTGGCACGCAACGACGGTTCGCTGAGAGGGCTCGCCGTCTGTATCAACATCGCGCGCGCCGCTTTCAGACCTACTTCCATCTCGGCAGCGAGAAACTGGTTGCCCGGGTAATGACTCACAGATCGGTCAAAGGGAATCTGGGTCCGCTCACTTGCCCAGTTGATTGCATAGTCCCGAGCTGCCTTAGCGATGCCTAGGTAACAGGCCGAAATTGAGGTCAGGAACCACGAGACGAAGATACTGTTGTAAGTGTCCCAAGTGCGCGCCGGCCGAGCTTTTACTTCACCCTCGGGTATGAATACATTTTCCCAGACGATGTCATGGCTGGCGGAGGCTCGGATGCTCATGGTATCCCAGTTGTTCTGGATTTTGATGCCGGGGGTGCCCGCGGGCATTGTAAAGAATAAACACAGCGGTCCCTTTACCGGATCGTCATAATGGGCGGTCTCTTCGAAGAAATTAGCGCAGACGCACAAGCTGCCAAAGCCGGCGCGGCCGTTGACCCGGTAGCCATCTTTAACTTTTTCTGCGCGCCGCGTAGTGTCATTGAGCCCAGCAAACCCAACCACAGTATTGATCCTCGGGTCGCTCGTGCCCGAACATAATACGAGACCGTCTTGGGCGGCAGCCTCCAGAAATGACCTCTGACTTTCATCTCCCAAGCGCCACTGGTCGGCGCGGACCGCTACATTGAACAGATGCATATTGATCGCGACCGCGGTCGGTCCATCCCCTTGCGCCAGCCGCTCCTGCGCAAGGATGAAATCAAGCAAGCCAGCGCCGCCCCCACCTAGCTCCGACGGGAGCGTCATAGTCAGGTAGCCAGAGCGCTTCATTGCTTCGATATTTTCCAAGGGGAAGGAATTCTCGCGATCATGCTGTGAGACCCGGGTCTTGAAGTCATCGGCGTGGGTAGCGGCTAAGTTGAGAAATCGTTGTTGCCGCTCGACCGCTGTCATCTGCAGTTTCTTCACGACGTTGCCTCCCATCCCATCAGGGTCTCGGTCAGGCAGATCACGCACCCGAGTAAGATTATGATGACGCTCAGTTTCCAGTCATACGGCTTTGCAGTTGCCTCGAAGTTTCAAGCCCATGCCAGATTTAACCGCGACTGACACTCTGCGGACCGCGGACGACCTTACCGGGAAGCGCGCCGGTCGGCTGGCCGTCTTCGAAAGTAACCTCGCCGCTGACGATCGTGAATTTGTACCCGTCCGCTCTTTGCACGAAGCGTCGGCCGTTCGCCGGCAAATCGAAAACCATCTCCGGCGGATGCAGCCGCAGCTGTTCGAATTCGATCAGGTTGACGTCCGCCTTCATCCCCGGTGCGAGCGTCCCGCGGTCCTGCAGTCCGTAGAGCTGTGCGGTGTCGTGGGTCTGACGCTTTACTGCGAATTCGAGTGGAATGCGTTCGCCGCGGCGGCGATCGCGCACCCAATGCGTCAGCAGATAGGTGGGCATGCTGGCATCGCAGATCACGCCGCAATGCGCACCGCCGTCACTCAGCGACAACACTGTATTCGGGTTGGCGAGCTGCGGCAGGATCGCATCGAAGGAGTAGTTCCTGTATGCCAGCGGCATATAGATGATTTCGCGGCCGTCGCGTTCGAGCAGTGTGTCATAGGCGATCTCCTGAGGCGTCCGGTGCGAACTCTTCGCGCGTTCCAGGATGCTCTTGTCGGCCGTCGGTTCGTAGTCCGGCGGATCGCCGAGCGAGAAGTGATGCTGGAAGCCGGCGACCATCCCGAGGGTCTGCTCCTCCTTCACTGCCGGCGCGTCATTGAGAATTTGTGCTCGCACTTGCGGGTCGCGCATCCGCGCTACGCGCTCGTCGTGATTGAGACCGGCCATCAACTGGCGATAGCTGCGGTGCGTGCTGAACGGATGTACCGAGCTTTGGAGGCTCATCAGCGACGCCGCCGGTCGCGCAGCAACTTGTGCGACCATGCGGCCGCCCTGCGCGTTGCTGCGTTCGATGAATTCCAAGATGCCACGCATCTTCATGCCGGAACGCCGCGAGATCAGCGCGGCAAGGGAAATCGGGCGGCCGGTTTCCGCCGATAGACGCGCCATCCATTCGAGGTCTGCATCGTCGCCGGTGATGTCAGAGATGATCTCGAACACTCCATGCCCGGCTTCGCCCAACGCGCGGCCGATCCCTAACATCTCGTCGATCGCGGCGAAGGTTCCCGGAACGTAGGCCTTGTCGCGCGTCCGATGCACCAGGGTTCGCGATGTGCTGACGCCCAGCGCTCCCGCCTTGACCCCATCGCGCACGACCGCCGCCATGCGGGCGATGTCCTCGGCGGTCGCCGGTTGATTTTCAGCACCGCGCTCACCCATGACGTAGGCCCGCACCGCGCAATGCGGCACGTGCGTTCCCACGTCGAGCACTCGCTTCATCCGCGAAAGGGCGTCGAGGTACTCGGCGAACGATTCCCATTCGAAGTTGATACCCGCGGTCAGGGTCTCGGTTGGAATATCTTCGACGCCGTCCATCATGCTGATGAGAAATGCTTCTTTGCCGCGCCGGACCGGAGCGAAGCCGACTCCGCAATTGCCCATCACTAGAGTAGTGACGCCGTGCCAGCTCGAAGGCGAGAGGTAAGGATCCCACGCCACCTGTCCATCATAATGAGTATGGATGTCGACCCAGCCGGGCGTCATCAGCAACCCGCTTGCATCAATTTCGCGACGGCCCGGACCGGCCTTTCCTCCAACGCTGACGATCTTTCCGTCGTCGATCGCGAGGTCGCCAACGAATCCGGGCGCGCCGGTACCGTCGATGATTCTGCCATTACGAATTACCAGGTCATTCATTGGCGTGGCTCTCCAGCGATGCAGGTGTCGAGGATTTCCCTTGCCCGGGAACGCCAAGGCGGCCCCAAAGAAAAGTCCTCAACGAGCTTGACCGCGATTGTACCCGCATGGTGCAGCACCGCAAGGTTTGGTGCGGCTCATTTAGAGCCTTCGAACACTTCCTTGGCGATTGACGCGGCCGTAATCGCCGTCGGCCATCCGGAGTAGAACGCCAAGTGAGTAATCAGCTCCCCGAGCTCATCCTTGGTCACGCCATTCTGGAGGGCGCGGCCCAAATGAGCGCGAAGCTGTTCTGGCCGATAGAGCGCGAGCAGAGCAGCGACTGTGATCAGGCTGCGATCGCGTTTGGAGAGACCCGGCCTCTCCCAGACGTCGCCAAAGACCACTTTCTCAGTCAAATCGATCAGTTTGGGCACGATTGGACGAAGCTTTTCGATCGGGCTGGATGGTTTCGGTGGTGTTGCACTCATAAGTGCCTCCTAGAATCGATTGGTTAGGCTCAATTCTAACTGCGCATGGGCAGAATCGAATTGCAACGAGCACTGAATCGACGAAGCGGCGGGGGTCTCTGGCCGTAGCGGCGCCGGCAGAATTCGTAATCGAGGTTGCGGCAGCAAAAGGTTGGCGAAGGTCGTAAAAATGGGTCCGTTCGCTAAAAAATAGGATTGCACCAAATCTCTGGTCCTGTTCCTCCCTACAAACAGCAGTATAGCATAACTGAAGGTCGCTGGATCGCTGTGTCGAAGATTTAACGGCGTTCGATCGCGCACTTCGCCGGCAGACCGATTTTCCTAGCTGGAAGCGAGGATGGTCTATATCCTTGCCCGAAGCGAAGATGGTCGTAAGCCAGCGCGACGTTTATGCCCTTCAACACGTGACCACGCCGATACTGCCCTGAAAAAGGGAGAATCCGATGCAGCGGTCATGGAGATGACGGACTAGTTCCGCAGACTTTACACGTCGCTGAGCCTTACACATCAACACACGTCGCTGAGCCTTACACATCAACACACGTCGCCAGGGCCTTACACATCAACACACGTCGCAGGGCCATACACATCGACGATGTCAGCGGGTGAAGGATCCCCAGGCGGGGAGTGGCGTGCCTGCGGCGATTGATCGGGCGAGCAGTTGGCCCATTCGCACGCTCAAGGCGACGCCGTGTCCGGCGTAGGCTCCAGCCACCATTATCCTTGAAGATGATGGATGATGGGTAATAAGCGGGATGGCATTCTCCCTGAACGCGATCGGGCCGGCCCACGAAGCTGAAAAGCTGACCTGCTGAAGACGCGGGTGCAACTGGCGAACTCGTTGCTCTAGCGCTTCGAGCGCCGCGCCGGGTTGGCCTGCGCTCACGTCGAGCTCTTCGAGTTCCGCCGGTGAGCCGAAGACCAATTGCGAGCCAAAGATCACGCGCCCGTCCGCGATCGTTCTGCCCCACAGATAAGGATAATCAGTCGTGTAGAAGGGAATGTTCTCCGCCAGCCCGATGGCCTCCAGCGTGGACGGTGGAAGCGGCTCCGTCGCACAGGCGAAAGTGAGCGAACTCCTGATGCCGGAGGAGTTGGTGAGAAACGGGCCGGTCCAGGCGTTCAAGGCCAGGACGATGAATCCCGGATGAATGGTTTCGCCGTCGCTCTCGATCGCCAGTTGAGGCTCAACGGTGATTTTCTGAACCGAGCGGGCCTCAAGAACAATGGCTCCGCGCGAAACCGCAGCCCGTGCGATTCCGCTGACGAGGGCGGCGGGCTCGACCGTCCCGCCCTTTACCGTCTTGACGATGAAGATCGACTGGCCGCTATCGTTCCAGGGAAGCTTGCGCTCATTCCCACTCGATTGATGCTCGATTTCCCAACATCCTGGGAGCGACAAATCGCAATCGATGCGCTCCTCGGCGACCAGCGCTTCGAGCCCGGGTACGCACGAATCGACTTCATCGAGAATTCCGGCGGCAGTTCCTTCGAGCACGAGACCGCCGGTTCTGCCGCTGGCACCATCACCGATACGAACTGCTTCGAAAACGGTCGCGCGGATTCCGCGCCGCGCCAGGTGGTAGGCGGTCGAGGCACCGGTCAGACCGCCACCGATGATCGCGACTTCAGGAGGCGGGCCCGATGGCATTCCGGCGGAGGGCACGAGTTCCGTAGTGCGGCGCCATGGGGTCTCCCCCCAACGTCTTCGACTTTTATCCATGACAGTCGCGTCAAGCCGATCGAGTTTCACGAGCCGTTCGCGCAGCTTGGGGATTCGTGCGGCCCGCCACGGCCCTGGTCGCGTCTGCGCTCGCCTCGATCCTCGGTTTCACCTTTTGGCCGTCCAAGACGATGACGGACCTTGTTTAATCTTCGCGTGTTCGCACGTGCGTTGAAAGAGCAATCTTTGTCGCGGCGCGTGACGCGGGTTTATCGGATCAGGATCGATACACCTACTACGAGGAGATGTTATGGGACAGCTTTATGAAGAGTAACCCGTTGGCGGTCCTATGGCCGCAGATGCTGGCGATGGCGATTTTGGGCGGAGGGTTGATCACGTTCGCATCGATCCGCTTCCACAAAATTCTCGACCAGGCACCGCAAAACAGTCACTGCGCCAGTTAGTTTCACGGAAGGATCGCAAAGGCGCGAGCCGGGAAGCCAAGACCATGCCTGGGCTTCGGCCAGCTAACCACTATCAGCGCGCCGGTAGCAGGTACGCGGTCGAGGTTAGCCATCACCTCGATCTGCCAATGACCGTGAGTAAGTAGCCAGGTCTCGGAACTGAGGTCGTCGGTCGTATCGGTATCCATCGATTCGTGACCATTGGCGACGATGCCGCGCTGTTCGTACAGGAATTTGATGGCTTCGAGCGACCAGGCTGGAAAGCGCGCGCGTTTGAAGCGCTCGGGATCGGTCTCCCAATCTTTATACATATCGGTGCGAAGGGCAGCGAATGCGCCGGCAGGAACGCGCCCGTGAAGCCGTTCCCAGTCCTTGATGTCCGCGACGCTCAGCGCGTGATTCGGATCGTGTTTCAGGATCGGCGTGAGGTCGAAGACGACCAACGGCAGGATCATTTGCTTGAGCGGAAGTTGGTCGAGCGTGAGGCCGTTCGGATCGAAGTGCGCGGGCGGGTCGATATGAGTGCCGTACTGTCCCACCATCGAGTAGAAGTCCGCACGGAAATGATCCTTCTCGATGGTGTAAGGTTGGGCGGTCATGGGATCGGCCGCACGCGAAAAGGTCGCTTGGCCAAAACCTTTCCATACCGGCGTCAACGGGCTGAAGGAGTGGGTCAAGTCCACGAATTGCTTCGAGGCGATGATTCGATACGCTTCGGCCAGCGAATTATTCTGGACCGTTTCCGCGTGGACCGGGGCTGCGTCGCTGGGTCCGGCAAAGACGATCCTTCCCGTCAGCGCCGCGTTGATCAGAATAAGGAAAGCGAACAATACGCGGACCGGCTGCCGCTTCATCAAGGAGCTCCCAGGGTTGGTACGTCGTCGTCCGGACTCACTTGCAGAGCCAATCATTAGCCCTACGAGATCTCTTACCCAGGATTCACAGACATATAAGCGGTGTGGAATGTGCGCGACTTGAACTTCCAGTTGTCGCCAACCTTCACATATTCGTCTTCATAGTAACCGCTGCCGACCCATTCCAGGTTGTTGCGGAGGTTGCGCAACTCCACATAGCAACGTCCGGTAGCGCGACCGCCGCCGGCCAGATCGATCACGTGATTATGGATATAAGGCCGCGGCGTCAGATCGCCCTGCGTGAGGCCGTTGTAAAGCTTCAGCAAAGAGTCGCGCCCGCTCGCGCGATGTTCGCGCTTCATGCCCTTGGTGACAAACTCACCGTCGTTCGCAAAGAGATCGACAAGCCCCGCCATGTCGTTGCGCCATACGCAGTCGCAATACTTGAGCGGCAGTTCGCGAATCCCTTCGCGATCGGCCAGATCTCCCGCTAACTGTTCGATGCTCTTGGGCATGACTATTTCTCCTTGGGGCCAGCGGTCCCGGTAGCCAGCTTCGGTTCCATGTGAACCATCTGCGCGCGGCGCGACTGGAATTTCCAGGTGTCGCCAACTTTGACGTATTCGTCGTGGTAGTAGCCGGTGCCGAGCCAGCTCAGGTTATTGCTGGCGTCGCGCAGCTCGACGTAGCAGCGCCCGCTCGCGTGGCCGCTACCTTTGAGCTCGATCACATGGTTATGGATGTAAGGCCGCGGCGTCAGCGTCGCCAGTCCGGCCTTGTAAGTCTTCTGCAATGCGGCAGGGCCCTTGTTGGTGATCTCTTTGTCGTTACTGATGATGGTAAAGACTCCATCGTCGGCAAAAAGGCTGACGAGTCCGTCAACGTCGCCACGCCACACAAAGTCGCAGTAACGCTGAGGCAGTTCGCGAATGGCCTCGCGATCGGCCAACTCGGTCACGATCTGTTCGGTGGTTTTCGCCATGGCTCCGTACCTCCTGATTGATGATCGCCGGGCGCGGCACTGTTCTGCCCGAAACCCTTGGCGCCATGCGGGATGCTTAGCACCGAACGGCGTCGGCGTGAAAGCGCAGGACCTACACGGTTGATGCTCGCCAGCCACGCGCATCCTCGCTTCTGATTCCCAGCGGTGGTAAGTCTGCATCGAGTTGGCCGGCTAATCTGAGGAGGCTTGTGATGTCAGGATCAGGCGTAATTTCGATTCATCCGTCGGTGGACAACGGCATCAAACCGGGCGCGAAGGATTTTACTGGCGGCACGTTAGTCTGCAAATGCGCGCAGAATCCGGTCAAGGTCAGGGTCAAATCGCAATCCGCATATAATCACGCGTGCGGCTGCACGAAGTGTTGGAAGCCCGCGGGCGCGCTCTTTGCGGTCGTAGCGGTCGCACTGCGCAGCACATTGTCCGTGACGGATAACGAGGACAAGCTCGCGATCGTCGATCCCGCCGCTGCCATCCAGCGCTACGCATGCAAGGGCTGTGGCGTACATATGTATGGCCGGATCGAGAACGCCAAGCATCCGTTTTACGGCCTCGATTTCATTCATACCGAGCTTTCACCCGAAGCAGGATGGTCGGAGCCTGGTTTCGCCGCGTTCGTTTCATCGATCATCGAGAGCGGCGCCGACCCGGCGAATCAGGACGCAGTCCGCGGAAGGTTGCGCGAGCTTGGCCTCGAGCCTTACGACTGCCTTTCGCCGCCGCTGATGGATGCAATCGCGACGCACATCGCCAAAGCCGCGGGCGTGCTGAAAGCGTGATTGGTGAAAATCGACGGATAATCTTGCGGACTCATTGACGACGGGAGCGATCTGCGATGCCGAGGATTACTGCGAACAATTGCGAGATGTCGTACGAACTCGATGACTTCAGCGATCCGTGGCGGCAGTCCGAAACTATCTGGATCCAGCACGGGTTCGGCCGCAATCTACGCTTCTGGCAGCATTGGGTACCGCTGCTTGCCGGTCATCTCCGAGTCTTGAGACGCGACATGCGCGGTCACGGTCAATCCGCCGATCCGGGACCGAATCATAAATGGTCAGCGGAAGAATTGCTGCTCGACATGAAAGCCTTTCTCGACGCGCTTGGACTCGATCAGGTTCATTATTTGGGCGAATCGATTGGCGGGACCCTGGGCATCGCATTCGCGGCGCGATGGCCTGAGCGGCTGAAGAGCCTGACGCTGCTCGCGACTCCAACTTCGATTCCGCCGCGGGTCCAAAAGCTCTTCGCGCTCGGTTACGAGGATTGGCCGACCGCTCTCGGCAAGCTCGGTTCCGGCGGATGGGCCAAGGCATTGATGGAATCAGGTGGCGGTCTGACTGGCGGCGACCCGGTGCGCGAACAGTGGGTTATCAACGAATGGTCGCGGATTCCCACTCATGTGTTGCAAGGATTATGTCGCGCGGTTCCAAGCGTCGATGTGGCTCCGCTGTTGGCTCAAATCAAGGTGCCAACTTTGATCTTGGCGCCGGCGAACAGCACCTATGAACCCTTGAAGGCGCAGGTCGCGATGCGCGACGCGATCCCTGGCGCGCGGATCGCAGTAATCAACGGCAAGGGACACGAAATATACGCCGACCAGGCCGAGGCCTGCGCCCGCGCGGTACGTGAGTTCATCGCATCGCTAAGCAACTAGTATCGTTGCAGTCGAAGTTCTCCGAACGACGACCTTCGGTTTCAGACTTGCTCTATTGATTATTGGCGCTGCGATTGTCGGCAACTTGCGCGTTGATCGCATAGGGCCCAGCGCCGAAGGTAGGCAGGATAACCCATTTCAGGCCGGAAGTATCGACGCCCCCTTGCGAGGTTCCGCTTGAATTATGTTCGAGCCTCGCGCTGCTAATCATGCGCGCCTGCATACCGAGCAAATGCGCCGACTTTATCGCATCGCCGAGACTGACGAAGTGCATCGGCAAGGGCAGCCTGTCACCCCAATCGACGTAGCCGTAAGAGAAGAAATCACCGTCAGTCTGACCGGGATTATTGGGCGCATTTGGCGTGATCATAATCGCCTGCTGCTTCAAGGCGGAATAAAAGCTCAGCTTCACCATGATAAGGCCGGCACTGGTCTGGACGTAAAATGGATATGGATTGACGGGTGTTTGTTGCTGCAACTCGACATCAATCTCGATCAGTTGCGCATCAGGCGACCATTGTTGCGCGCGGACGAGTGCCTTTTGCGCCATCGTTTCCAGATCGGGCAAAGGCCAGGAGTCTTTCAAGGGTGCGATCTCGCCTGAATGCGCGGCCGTAATCGATGCGTACGGGTTGGCAGGATTGTAGTTGGCTAACGGATTCGAACCCTGAGGGGACGGCTGCGATGCCGGCGCGCTGCTTTGCGCTGAAGGTTGATTGGGAGTGGGGGCGGAATTGCTATGAAACATGAGGAAACCGACCAGAAATGCGATCACGATCACGCCGGCACCGATCGCGGGTATCGCCCAAGAGGGCAACGACCTTAAAAATTCGGCCAGACCGGGTCCTGGATCCGGTTGTGGCGGTGGAGGAGGAGGCACGGGCTGGCCGCCTTGGGGAAGGCCAATCGCGGCCTGAAAGTCCTGGATGGTCGGATAGCGCTGCGCGGCTTTGACGGCGAGCGACGTCATCAGAGCCTGCTCGGCGGCGTGGGGAATATCGGCGCCAACCGCACTCGGCAACTGAATTGTGTCTTCGGCGAGGCGATCGATCGATGGCGGCGGAATCGAGCCGGTGAGGAGATGATAGAAGGTTGCGCCGACTGCATAGACGTCGGTCCAGGGTCCCTGCTTGCCCGTGCTGCGATATTGCTCTTCCGGTGCGTAGCCGACTTTAAGGATCACCGAAAGACGCTGGCTGCGATCGCGCAAGGCCTGGCGTGCCGCGCCGAAGTCGAGCAGCTTAACCAACCCCGAGGTCGTGACATAAATGTTGTCGGGGCTGATGTCCCGATGGAGGACGTTGACCCGATGCACCTCGCGCAGCGCGTCCATCACCGGCGTCATGATGCCGAGGGCCTCATCGAAGGCGAGACGGCCGCCGCGATCTTTCAAGTGATCTTTGAGGGTGGTGCCCTCAAGATATTCCATCACGAGGTAGGCGGTGCCGTGCGCGGGAAAGAAATTGGTGACCGAGATAATTCCGGGATGGCCTTCGAACTGCGCGACCATCCGCGCTTCATCGAGGAAGCGCTCGAGGCCGTAGTTGAAGTCGTCCTTTGACGGTCCGCTGTGCGGCACGACCTCACTGGTATCAACTGAGCGGCTGGCCATTCCGCTCGGCATGTATTCCTTGATCGCGATGCGGCGGGCGAGGCGGATATCCCAAGCGAGGTAGGTGATCGCGAAGCCGCCTGCGCCAAGCGCGCGGCCGACGATATATTGATCGTTGAGCACCGAGCGCGGTGGCAGTTGGAACGGCACCGAAGGCGGTCCATTCTCGTCGAAGCCGCAAGTGGGGCAGATCGCAGCGCCACCGCGATCGATCATGCAGCCCATGCAAAGGCGCGCGGTTTCGTCTGGGGGCATCCTATTTCGATTCCTGATTCGTAATCCTGATGCAGAGGACAGTAACGTTATCCTGATGCGGAAGTTCGCGTGCAAGTGCGCTCGCAGTCAGCGTGTCGGCGGTTTCCTGCGCATCGGCGGCGCTGGTCGCGATGCGCGCGATCTCCTCGTGGCTGAGCGCGCGATAGAGGCCGTCACTGCAAAGAATGACGGTATCGCCAGCAGTTACGGCAACGCCTTCGCTCGGCGAATCGATCTGGGCGATGCCGCCGGCGCCGACGTAACTCGTAAGCGCATCGCGATCGGGATCGATCGCCGCATCCTCCGGCGACATGACGCCGCGCTTCACCAACTCGGCGAGCTTCGCGCCCAGCGTATGCGGATGATTAAGCTGGGTCAGGGCGCCGTCACGGCAGAGATAAAGCGCACTGTCGCCTACTGACATCCAGTACAAACCCGATGGTGCGAAGGCCGCCGCCACCAGCGTCGAGCCGACGTCGCGCGCCAGATCGACCGCCGTAGCAAACTCGAATACGGAACGATCGGCAGCTTCGACTGCACGGCCCAAGGCCTGCGTGATCGGTTCGCCAATCTGTTTGGTCGCGTAATGCTGAAGAAAGGCGCGCACCGCGAGCTGGCTCGCTTCGGCGCCGTGGGCCATCCCGCCCATGCCATCGGCGACGATCGCCAGCATCCCGCCGTGCGCCATAAGGCCGGCGTCGTTGGGATCGGAGAACCCGAACGAGTCCTGCTGATCCTCGCGCTTGCCTACGTCCTGGGCATTGCCGGGCGCGTAAACCAGCCCGTCAGTCCCAATGAAATGTGTCGTCACAAAGGGGCCAGAACATCAGCTTGCTTTTGCCGACTTCGACGATATCTCGCGAGGTCAGTTTCATCGGCGTGTTGACCATCTGCTCGTTGAGATACACCAGACCCGCCGCTTCGCCCGGCAGTATCCAGAAAACGCGATGCTTCGGATCGTAGGCGACTGATGCGTGCTTGTCACGTGACACGCTCTCATCGCCGGTGAGCGCAATATCCATCGCAGGACTGCGGCCGATGAAATTCTTCTCGCCGTGGATCCTGAAGTCGCGACCCTTGTCCGGGCCCTCGACGCACACCAGCCAGCCGACGACGGGACTTATGCCCGACGAAGTATCGCGATAGACCGCGCGCGTTACGCCAGGGTCGGCCGAGGCTATTGGCGCTGCTGGTGGAGGAGCCGCGGGAGCCGCTGCGACCGGCGCCGGCGCGGGCGCGCTTGCGTGATCGGGTACGCGTCGCGTTTTTCCTTCGACGACATCGGCGCCCACCCCGCAATAGGGACACGACGTATGCTTGGCGGCGTCGTAGAAGTGACCGTGACTGCATCGCATCATCGCCATCGTAAAATCACCCTCAATCGAAAAGGCTGGCGGCGTAATCGCCGGTTCCGACGTTGAAATCGAATTGAACGTCCTGGCTTTGCTGGATGACGAGATTTTTCGAACGCGGCTGGGCGTTCACCGTCGAAAGTGAAATCGTGCAGGCACCCGGTTTGGTCAGGTTCGCACTGGCCTCGAAGTGGTACGGCCCCGGATGAATGGCGAAGAGGTAGATGCCGTAGGAACTGCCGTCAGGCTGCGCATCCGTGGAACGATAGCCAACGGACGGCGCGCCGGACGGCTGGATCGCCGACTTGAGCACAAAGGTGGCACAGGGTAGATTCTGGTCGTTACTCCCACCGATCGACAGCAGTGCAAAGGGCGGCATCTGATTTCCCGACGCCTTCTCGGCGGCGATCTGCGCCTTGAGACTCTCGTTCTTGGACTTGAGGTCGGCGGTTTCGGCGTTGCCGCTCGAACTCGCCGCCGACGCGTTCTGCGCCTTGAAGTAGTATGGGAACAACGCAAGCGTCAGGAAACAGAACGCGCCGAGCGCGCCCGTCAGCAAGTCGAGCACCGACATGTTGAAGATGCTGACCTCGCGATTGCGCGGCTTCATCGTGCGCTCCGCTCAATTCGTAGGTACGCTTTCACTTGATAGTTCATAGCCGGGCCTGATCAATTCTTAAAAACCTGTGCAAATTGCAGATCGGCAGCTTGCACGTCGAAATTCAGATTGTACGACGTGAGTGCGGTCCCACTGAGGTCCTGACTCACCTGTTGAGTACCGCTCGCACCGTACTCAAACACATAGATGGTGCAGGGCAGGCTCTGTGCATGGGCGGTTAGCGAAAGATTGTAGGTGCCGGGCGCCAGCAGGAACATGTTCAGGTTCAGGTCGTAGCCGTTTTGAACGTAGTTAGGCAGCATCTTGACCGCCGCTTCACCCCCTGGGCCACTCGCGCTTGCGACCTGGAAGGCACCGCAAACCGTATTCTGCGGGTTCGACATCGTCACAAACGCCATCGCAAACGGCGGCATCCCGTTCTGGTTCGCTTTGGCGCTGGCCAGCTCGCTCTCGAGTTTGACATGGACTTCTTTCAGGGCTTGGGCTGCCTTTGCTTCCGCAGCCTTATCCGCAGCGGAGCCGCCGACAACCTTGAAGTAGGAAGGGAATAACGCGAGGGTCAGGAAACAAAACGCCCCAAGTGCCCCCGTCAACAGGTCGAGCACCGACATGTTGAAGATATTGACCTCGCGATTGCGCGGCTTCACCGGGGTCCCTCGTACAGCCGATTGATCAGGTTGCGTAGCGTGTAAGTGCCCGCGAGATTGATCGCCGTCTCTTCCTTCTCCTGCGCGAGATACAGCACAAAGACCAGGATTGCGCTCTCCATCAGCGCGACCATCGTACAGTTGAAGCCGAGCGACAGGGCCTGCGCGATTTCGTAAATGGAGATGTTGCCGTTCTCCGGCACCAGCGCGAGCGACCCGCCCAGGCCGACCACGGTGCCGATAAATCCCACGGTCGGAATCAGCCACGCGATGTAGCGGATCAGCCCATAGCGCAGATCGACGCGATGCTCGATCAACTCCAGGCTTGAATTCATCACCCCGACGACCTGCTCGACCGAACGGCCCGACTGGAATTGCAGGATGGACACGTCGATCAGGTACGGCAGGAATCCATGCTCGCGGCCAAACATGTGCGCAACGCGACGGCGGATTGGGGCGAGGTCAGCTTGCTGCAGCACGGTTTCCTGATCCTCGGGCAGCAGATGCATTTCGGCAAACGCGTGTTCGCTAAGCGCGGATCGCCAACGCACCCACAGTTCGCCCAGCCCGATGAAAAACAGGATGTGCTCGAGATTCTGGATCGTGAAGGGATAGGGAAAATGCGAATACTTGCTGTGATCGGTCAGAATCTCGGCGCCGTGGCTGTCTTTCGGAAAGATGATCGTAAGCGCGATGATGAACAAGACTGCCGCGCCGAGCGAGAGCAGCATCACCGTCCGCCGATCGGGCGTCGTCGAGAGTTGCTCAATCAGTCCGCTTCCGTGCGCTGCAGTAGGGGTTCGCTGTTCGATTGGGGCCTTCGGCGGAGCGGGAGGTACCGGCGCTGCCTGCGATGGTTGACTCATCTAACGTAACTCCCTCCTCGGCTTGCTTCATTCACCGCATACCGGGCAGCGCTGCCCGCGTGTTTTGATCGCTCCGCAATCACATCGTATCAATGCCGATTTACCGCTGGACGCCTTCTGCGGGGGCGGCGGTCGTACAACTCCCTGCGCGGGTACTGGTGTGGGCGTCACTGCCGGAGATGGCGCCACTGCTGGAGATGGCGCGAGGACCTGCGCCGGGGCAGAAGCGGGCGGCGCAACCGAACTCGACAACGCCTCGAAGACATCTCGCGCGGCCAGCGTCACTTCGCCGAAGCGCAGAGTGTCGGTGAGAAATATCGTTTCCTCGCCGAGTTTGAACTCGCGCCCCTGGCGCAGCAGCACGGTGCCGTTCTGGCTGCCGAGATCACGCACCAGCATTCGATCGTTACCCAGCATCAGAATCTCGGCATGAACCCGGCTGACCGAATCGTCTGCGATAGGGATGTCGCAGGTCGTGGCGCGTCCCAAGGTGAATTTACGTGAGCTCATAAGGCGGACTTCGCTTCGCCCCTCGAGAATACCGTGGAGTTCCCGCATCTACCCGCCTGACGGAGCGCAACCAGGCAGTTTGACGCGCACATCGGCATCTCGCTCGCCCTGCGGGCGCAAGATGCTGCCAGACGCCGTTGCGCGCCAGTATAGCGACCCGTTGCTGTCTATTCCAATACGTGAGCTAACGATATTAGCCAGACTGCCAATTGGCGATTGATCGTGTAGCTCTGCGAGCCATTTCGGGCAGCCGGATCGTCAGCGGCAGTCGCACCGGATATCGAGTCGCTGCAAACCATTCGATACACCGGCGAAAGATCGTCGATACTCGTCGCCAACTCAACTTGGCGGCTAACGGCAAAACTCCTTGCAAATTCGACTTCTGTCGAGGGCATACACATTGCTGGTTAGCGCTTCGCAAGACACTACTTCCGGAGTCGGCAACTATAACGGGCGGCAAAGCGCCGACTTCGAGGGTCACAGATTGCGCATTACAGAGAAGGGGAGAAAATCATGGCCGATGACACAGACTCAACCGTGGATACGACAACCACCGGATCGACCGATTCGAGCGATCAGACGACCACCGACTCCACCACGACCAACGCAAGCGACCCGACGTCGGCGGACGCGTCATCGCAAGGCTCAGGAACGCCAGCGGCGAGCGCAAACGACCCGGGTCAACCTTATCTCTTCGTTGATCTTTACTCCGGAGACGACGGCCGACTGGTCGGGAAGCATCCAAACTGGCCGGTTCTCGCGAGCACCAGCGGCTATTTCGGAGCGATCCTGAAGGCCTGGGACGGCACGCAATTCAACGATGGAGGCTGGTTCCAGCGAAACTGGCCCGCGGTCCGTGGCGCGGGCGGTGATCGTTATGGCGACGCGTGGTTTCGCGGCGCTTACCTGTTCCTAGAATTTCTGCAGAGCGGAGCGGACCAGGCGGATGCATATTTGAAGGCGGTGGACGCGGCTGGCGGCTGGGACCGCGGCGACATCCTGCCGATCATCGACGTGGAGCAAGGGGGCGAGGGCAAGCCGGCCGCCAACGGCAAGCCGGCGGTAGCGCCTCATCCGAATCGCTCCGCGAGCAAACAGCAAGTGATCGATTGCGCGACGGCGTGCGCCAACCGAATCCGGGAATGCACCGGTCGCCGCGTGATCCTGTACGGGCGCGGAGCGATGCGCGATCTCAGCATCAACGATCGCATGGGATGCGACCTCGTGTGGAATCCCGCATACACCGCGACGATGGTGATGCACGGCCTCGAAGCTTGGAACCTGGAGGACGTCGTGCTGTGGCAATACTGCGGCGACGGGACGGCGGCGGTCGCCAAGCTGCCGCGTTCGGTGCCCGGATTCGGCACGTGCGACTTGAGTGTATTCGTGAAAGGCGCGCAAGCCCCGACCTTGCAAATGGTTCGCGACAACCTGCTGTCGTAGATTCGATTCGCCGATAGTGGGTCGTGGCATGTCACCCACGATGACTGTTCACCGTGCGGAGTAAGAGACTTCGCTGTGCACCCTAGACCAAGGTGGCGGCCTCAAAACGTGCGATTACGTGACGGCCGCGGCATCCCGATCGCAGGGATGCCGCGAACGTAACGCTCACTCACGCGGTCGAACCGATCTCAGAATCCGAAGAAGAGATTGATACCCTGCGGCGGCGCCGAGTACTCGGGGCCCGGCGCATAATATTGGTCCGGCTCCGGCACGGAATAGTAGTTCGGTTGCGGCGCATAGTAATAATCGGTCCGCGGCGGATGGTACGCGGGTCCGCGGCCGCCGTGATTGCGGTCATCGTGATGTTGAGCGCCGCCATGATCGCCACCGCCGTGATGGTCGTCGGCGACAGCCGGCGACACCGTGAAGCAGCCGATCACTAAAGCGAACGTGGTTACCGCCACGATCCCCACTATCCTAAAGCGCACGGTCTTTTCCGGCCTTGGCGATAACTGCATGCTGCCTCTCCAACGCGGGAACGACCCCCGCTTCACTTGTTCTCCGCGGTCTGCTTGGCTGCCGAAACCCGTTCACGAGTGCGGAACAGGGAGTCCGCACTTTTCTTCTGTGCGTCCGACATGGTGTCGTAGAGCGCCTCGAAGGGCGGAATGAATTTCTTCATTCCAGCATCGTGCGCTTCGATGACCAGCTCATAGGATTTGACGAAGTCCACCGCGGTCATCGATTGCGCGTCGGCATTGCGCTGTTTTTGAAGGTCCATCATCGCGAGCGCGTTGTTGCGCATCACTTGCGCGAGATCGTCCCATTGGGGCTTCTGCGCAGCCGTAATGTGGAGTTTCTTGTGCAGATCCCTGATGTGCGCCTCGACCGCCGCGGGCCCGGCTGATTCCGCCATTGGGGCTGCCATCGCCGTCTCTGAAGAAGCCTTGGCGAGCAGCACGGGAGCCACCGGCGACTGGTTCGCGGCGGCCTGCGGGAAATTACCTGAGGAGGCAAACAAGGGACCGGCGAGAACGAGCGCGCCGATCATCGTCACCGCGGCGCTGGTTGCGCGGGCGCCTGGATGCTTGAAGAGGTTCATGATGTACACTCCTTGTCGAACTGCGATGCCTGAAACGTTGAAACCACAATGCGGCTAAACTTCATCGCCACGCAGACTTGACTTTCCCGGATTGGAGGAATGCGGATGCGGCGAGGTCGGGTTTTTGCTACCAGCGTTAGCTTTCACACAACGCGATCGATAACTCCATCTGCATTCGCAGCGATAAGTGCTCCGCAGCACATTCGTGTATGTAATGCGACTGACTACTCAGGCAGACAGCTTCGAGCGCGTGGCACGTACGACCAGAGCGCAAGAAAAAGAACTGTGGTGCGAACCACACTGCGCGCGGGAAGCACTCCCGTGCAGGAAGCATCACTCGCAAAGAAGCACCGCATGTAAGAAGCACAAGTAGGTCGTCACGGTTGTAACGACATGATTCACCCAGGTCCCGCACATAGGTATGTATGTCGGGGAGTCTAGCGAGGTAGCGACCCGGTACGTGAGATTGCGGCAATTTTCCAAAGTGCAAGGATGACTTCCGAATTCGATAGTACGGAGTGAGCGATGATTCTTGATTGGATTTACAACAATCCAACTTGGTTGTGGGGAAGCATAGTTGTCGGGCTCTTCGCCGGGAGCGCCTGCGGCGGTCTGTGCATTTTCCATCGCCTGGTACATCTTGAGATACGCCGGACTCACAATGAACTGACCGGATTTGCGATTGCAGTGATTAGCGTCACCTATGCGGTCCTGCTGGCATTTATTGCGATCGCGACGTGGGAGTCCTTCAGCGAGGCCGGACAGATAGTCGATAGCGAGGCGGACTACGTCGGCAGCATCTATCGGGACACGCAGGGTCTGCCCCCGAGCATGGGCCAGGACATCCGCAGCGATACCCAGGACTACGTCAACACCGTGATCGAGCAGGAGTGGCCGGTGCAGCGGACGGGGCGGACGCCGAGCCAGGGCTGGGAGCCGCTGCGCAAAATCCATAGCGCGATCGTGACGATGCGGCCGGTCAACTTGGGCGAAGCGGTGATCCAGGCCGAACTGCTGCGGACGCTGAACGAGCTGTATCGCGCTCGCGCGAGCCGGCTCTCGGCGGTCGAGGGCCATATCCCGGAAGTGATCTGGTGGATCATCTTCGTTGGCGGCGCGCTGACGACGGGCTACACCTTTCTCTTCGGCTTCCATGATTTCCGCATGCACCTGGTGTTGACCGGATCGGTGGCAGTCTCGCTGTCGCTGGTGGTGGTGCTGATCATCGCGCTCGACTGGCCATTTCGCGGCGGCGTCAGTATCTCGCCTGACGCGTTTGTAAAGGTGGAGCAATCCTGGGCAGATCTCTCGTTTCCCAAGAATCAGTGATCGGAGAGCGCGGGACGAGGACGCGGCGTGTTGGCAGTTCGACGCCGTATTTTGTAGGCTCGAACGGGTAAAGCACATGGCGAATTTCGATCTCAAAGACCGCTCCGCGGTGGTCGGGGTAGGCAATTCACAGTACGGCCGGCGCTTGATGCGCAGTCCGACCGACCTCGCGGCCGACGCTATCGCAAACGCGTTGGACGATGCGGGCCTTTCGCGCGAGGCGCTGGACGGCATGATCGTCAGCTTCGGATCGCCGATCGGGGCTGACGGCGACACGATCGCGCAGTTGCTTGGGCTGAAGCTGCGATCGTGCAATCAGACTTGGGCGCATGGACGCTTCACCGCGAGCTGTATCCAGTGGGCAGCGATGATCGTCAACGCGGGGATGGCCGATGCGGTCGCGTGCCTGGCGGCGGTGAGCTTCTCCGGGCTGCGACGTCCGATGATGGGCGGCGCGAGCGATCGCGAGGGTGCGCGCGAGGCGGGCGGCGGGCACGGCGAAGATCCAGTTTACGGCATGACTTCGCCGGGTGCGGGCGCCGCGCTGGTGGCGCGCCGCTATTTCGATCGTTACGGCACCGACAGCCGCGCACTGGCGGCGGTGCCGATCGCCTTTCGCAAGCACGCCGCGATGAATCCCGCGGCGATTATGCGGGAACCGATGACGGTCGAAGACCATCAACGTTCGCGCTTCGTCTGCGAGCCGCTCCATCTGCTCGACTACTGCCTGATCAACGATGGCGCCGCGTGCGTGATCGTAACGACCGCGGAACGCGCCCGGGATCTGAAACGGCCGCCGGTCTATATCAGCGGGATGCAAGGGCTGCCGGGCGGTCATGAGGAATTCATCTGGGCCTATCCCGGATTCGGGGTAGTGCAGCAGCCGGTGTTCGAGTATGAGGCCGGGTTGCAGCCGGTGTACCAGATGGCGGGAGTGACGCCGAAGGAAATCGACGCGCTGTTCACCTACGACGCCTTCTCGATCCTGCCGTGGATCGCGCTGGAGCGCTTCGGCTTCTGCAAGCCGGGGGAGGCAGCAGCGTTCACCCAGGACGGCCGGATCGAAGTCGGCGGCGAATTGCCAATCAACACCAACGGCGGCTTGCTTTCGGAAGCGCATATCATGGGCTGGAACCATCAGGTGGAGGTCGTGCGGCAGTTGCGCGGCGAATGCGGGCCGCGGCAGGTGAAGGACGCGGAGGTTATTCAGTGGGCGAATGCGTATGGCGACTCGCTGATTTACCACAAGTAGCGGACCTCGCAGGCGGTGACGGGTGGGCGAGCGTGAAACGTACATGCTGCGGTTCGCGGCTGGCGTGGCGGTCGTGTCGGGGCTCGCGATGATGGCGATCGACCCAAGCCTGGTGAGCGTGTCGGGCCTCGCGATCGTCTCGATGTTGGTGAACTTGGCGATCGGTAAGCGGCCAGAGATCGAGGAAGGCTGGCTTCTGGGAAGGCTGGAGTTGGGTTCGTTTGGACAAAAGCAGATTTCGCGGCGGGCCGTTGTGACCGGAATTTGAGTGGGGTGATTGCGGACCTGACAAGCTCAAGCAGGATCGGATATTGCCACTCTGTAGAGTTGCGTTGAGTAGCATCATGCAACTGAATGTAGCACGAATTCGGCGGAACGCGAAATTTTTATAGTCAGGGTGAGGGCTGAAGCCCGCGAACGATAGCGGCGGGCGAAAACTTCGGGCGGCGGGTATGGCCCGAGGCGAGGAACATCGATGGCAGAAACGCAGGCGAAGTATCAGAAACCCCTTCCCGCCATTACGTCATTGAACCAGCCGTATTGGGATGCGTTGAAGCGGCGCGAATTGCGCATGCAGAAGTGCGATGGATGCGGACGGATATGGTATCCGCCGTCGCCGCTGTGTCCCGGATGCTGGTCGCGCAAGTTCACGTGGACGCGACTGAGCGGGCGCGGAAAGATCAATACGTGGGTGGTATTTCACCAGGCGTATTTTCGCAGCTACGAGCAGGATATTCCGTACAACGTGGTGGAAGTGGAACTGGACGAGGGTCCGCGAATCCTGACGAACCTGATCGGGCTGGCGAACGGCGACATTCGCGCGGGCCAGCCGGTCGAGATAGTTTTCGACGACGTGACCGACGAGATCACGTTGGCAAAATTCAAGCCGCGCGCCGCCTGAATGCGAAGGAGTAAATCTCCATGGCGAAAATCCTCGAAGGTATCCGCGTATTCGACCTGACGATTGCGGCGGTCGGTCCGTGGGCGACCAAGCTGCTGGGCGCGATGGGCGCTGACGTGATCAAGGTTGAGGCACCGGGCGGCGACCGCCTGTCGCACATGGTGCCGCCGACGATCAAGGGAAACTCGGTGCTCTACATCTCCGCGAATCACAACAAGCGGATGATCGAGCTCGATTTGAAGAAGGAAGCCGACCGGGCGATCGCGCTGAAGATCATCGAGCAGAGCGACGTGTTCGTGCAGAACATGCGGCCGGGCGCGGTGGAGCGGTTGGGGCTCGGTTATGAGGTCGTCGCCAAGGTCAATCCGCGGATGATTTATGTAGCCGCGTCGGCCTATGGGCGCACCGGTCCGATGGCGGGAGAGGCGGGAATCGATCCGACGGTGCAGTCGTTCTGCGGCTGGTGCGGCATCACCGGACCCGATCATGGACGCGGTGAGATCTACCGTCACCTGGCACATCTGGATTTGACTACCGCGACGACGATCACGCAGGCGGTACTGCAGGCTTTGATTGCGCGAGAGCGGACCGGGCGCGGCCAGCGGATAGAAATCGAGATGCTGACGGCGGCGATGGCGTTGCAGACGACGCGGCTGGCGGAATATTTCGCGACCGGAGAACAGCCGGCGCCATTGGGGAGCGCCGCGGCGGCGACCGCACCGCACCAGGCGTTCGAATGCCAGGACCAACGCTATATCGCGATTGGCGTGGAACGCGATGAACAATGGCCGGGCTTTTGTAGAGCGCTGAAGCTCGACGAGCTGATTTCCGATCAACGCTTCGCGACGAATCCGCAAAGGGTGGCGCATCGGGTAGAGCTGGCATCGATGCTGGCGGAGCGATTCAAAACGAAGCCGGTGGCGTGGTGGACGATCCGGCTCAACCACGAGCAGGTCCCGTGCGGGCCGTTCCTGACGTTCGCGGAGCTGCGCAATCATCCGCAGGTTCTGGCCAACGGCCATATCGTCGAAATTGACACGCCGCATTGGGGATCGATGCACGTGGATGGACTGCCGTGGAAGTTCGAGGGTACGCCGGCGGGTCCGATTCGCGCGGGAGGAAAGCCGGGCGAGCATGCCGCGGAGATCCTGGCGGAGCTGGGGATCGTTGACGACCGTGGCGCAGGCGGATCGAAGTGAGCAACGCGGGGAGCCTCGACGGGTTTCGCGTCCTGGATTTCACGCAGGGACTTTGCGGCCCCTTCTGCACGATGCAGTTAGGCGACGGCGGCGCCGAGGTGATCAAGGTTGAACCGCCCGCGGGCGATTTCGCGCGGCGGATGGGTCCGCCATTTATCGGCGGAGAGAGCGCGGTATTCCTGAGCCTCAACCGGAACAAGAAGAGCGTAGTGATCGACCTCGAGAGCGCCAGCGGCCGCGAGATGGCGGCGCGGATGGCGCGCGAGGCCGATGTAGTCGTCGAAGATTTCGGGCCGGGCGGGGCGACGACGCGGGGCCTCGATTACGCGCAACTGCGCGCCGCGAACCCGAAGCTGATCTATTGCTCGATCACGCCTTTCGGCGAAGAGGGTCCGCTGCGTCATCTGCCAGGGTCAGAACTGGTGGTGCAAGCGATGGCGGAGTACAGCGCGTCGCTGGGACGAATCGGCGATCCGCCGGTGCGAGTGGGCGCGGATATCGCGAGCCTCAACACCGGCACCTTCGCGGCGCAAGCGATACTCGGCGGCCTGTTTCATCGTCTGCGAAGCGGTGAAGGCCAGCGCGTCGCGGTGAGCGAGTTCGGCGCGCTGCTGCATATGCGGGGAATCATGTGGTCCTCTTTGAGCGACCCCGACGACTGGTACGGCTTCCATCTCGACCACTACATCAAGCCGCCGGATTACGGCTATCAAACGAAAAACGGATCGTTCTACTTCATTCTGCGGCGTGGCAACAGCGAGGACTGGGATCGGCTGGTGATGGAACTGGGGATGGAGGAGGCGCTCGCGGACTCGCGGTTTGACGATTACGGGCGCGCGGCGACGAGTATCGGGCGTCACGCGACGGAGGTGAAGCCGATCTGGGAAAAGGCGTTCGCGAAGCGCACGCGCGAAGAGCTGGTCGATCTGGTGAAGAGCATCGGCGGCGACGCGGTGCCGATCATGGAATACCCCGAGCTACTGGCGCATCCGCAGGTGGCGGCGCTGGAAGTCGTCGCGGAAATCGATCATCCGACGGCGGGCCGCTTGAAAACCATACGCCCGGTGGCGCGACTATCCGACACGCCCAATTCGATTCGGCTGGCGCCGCCGACGCTCGGCCAGCATACCGACGAGATCTTGCGCGCGACCGGCCTTACGCAAGGCGGCTAACGAGTCATCGCCACGGCGATGAGATAGTGCGCCGGGCCGGCCGGCGCGAAGAGCTACTGCGCGAAGGCGCCGCCGTCCACCGGCATCGCAACGCCGGTGACGTAGGACGCGCGATCGGAGCACAGCCACGCGACGCTCTCGCCAATTTCCTCGGGCTCGCCGAAACGCTTGAGCGGTTCCGCCCGGATGAAGCGCTGCTCGGCCTCGGCGCTGCCGCGCATGATGCGCTGCATCATCGGCGTGCGAATCGGACCGGGGCAGACGGCATTGACGCGGATGCGATGGCGGCCGTATTCGAGGGCGGCGGTCTTGGTGAGCCCGGCCACGCCGTGCTTGGAGGCGACATAGGCGGGACCGCCGACGCTGCCGACCAGCCCGGCCATCGAGGAGGTATTAACGATCGCGCCGCCGCCACCTTGATTGAGCATCTGCGCAATTTCGGCCTTCATGCACAGCCACACGCCGGTGAGGTTGATCGCGAGCACGCGATGCCAGTTCTCGTCGGTACACTTGTGCGTCACCGCGCCTTCGCCTTCGATACCAGCATTGTTGAAAGCGCAGTCGATGCGGCCGTAGGTCTCGACCGCTTTGGCGACGAGCGCGGCAACCTCTTGCGGCTGCGAGACGTCAACCTTCATGAAGATCGCGTCGGCGCCGCCGTCCTTCAAGGCCTTGAGCGTTTCCATGCCGGCGTCCGCAACGACGTCAGCGATCAGAAGCTTGGCGCCCTCGCGCGCGAAGATTTTCGAGGTTGCG
Source organism: Binataceae bacterium (SeqCode) (assembly GCA_036489375.1). Lineage (GTDB taxonomy): Bacteria > Desulfobacterota > Binatia > Binatales > Binataceae > JADMIL01. The sequence goes on from DASXFX010000054.1 coordinate 56,075, forward strand.
CGGCCGATGCCCGATCCTGCGCCGGTGATGATTGCGATTTTGCCGTCGAGTATTCCAGCCATGATTCAGATCAACCTCCTGCAACGAACCTTTGCGTTAATGCCGATGACAACCGTGATGTGGCGATGGCCTCGGCAGCGGGAATTACAGTTTGGGATCGAGCGAAACCGAGACCGCGTGTTCACCCGCGACGCGGCCGGCGAGTGTGTTAATCGCGCGATCGAGATCGTTCAACGCGAAGCTGTGAGTGTGCATCTTCTCGAAGGGATACTTGCGCGATTCGATGAGCTTGACCGCGATCGCAAAGGAATCGAAGTCCGCGTTCTTGACGCCCCTGATGGTCAATTCCTTGGAAAAGATGCGGTCGTTTCTGAGATCGGGAATCATCGCGTCGGGCCCTTTGACGCCGGCGAGGATAATTGTTCCGCCGGGGCGCGCGATTTCTACAGCCTGGGAAATTGGCGCCATGGTCTCGGCAGTCACATCGATAACCACGTCGGCGCCCTCGCCGCGAGTCAATTCGCGCACCCGCGCGACCACGTCCTCGTCGGCAAAGATGGTGGCGTCGGCGCCGAACTCCTCGGCCAGCTTGAGACGGCGCGCGCTTTGGCGCCGAGCGATCACTGCGACATGCGCGGCACCGGCTTCGCGCGCGGCGGCGGCACAGGCGATGCCGCGCTGGCCCGCGCCAAAGATCACGACGGTATCGCCCATGCGGGTGCCCGGCACACGATGGGCCCAACTGACTCCAGCGGCAATCGGCTGATAGAGCGCGGCCAATTCGGCGGGCACGTCGGGCGCGATCTTGTGCAGCGCGACCTCGGGATCGAGGTACATGAATTCCGCCATGCCGCCCCATAAAGCCGGCGCAATGGTGGTTGGGATGAAGCCGCAGACCGATATTTTCGCGCCCGCGCGGCCGGTGCGGCAGTTGCGCGAATCGCCGCGTTTGCAGGCGCGACAATGACCGCATCCGCGAGTGGGTTCGACGGCGACGCGGTCGCCCGCCTTGAGACTCCAGCGACGCGCCGCCTCGTCACCGATCTCTTCGATAATGCCGACCGGCTCGTGGCCGGGGATCATCGGCAGACTCAAGAGTCCGTTGAGCTTGCCGTCGTACTGATCGACGTCGCTGCCGCAGATGCCGCAGGCTTCGACTCGCATCAGCGCGTCGTCGGGACCGATGCGCGGCAAATCGAACTGCTGCATTTCGAATCGTTTGTCGCCGACCTGGACGACCGCACGCGCCTTAGCCATATCGATTCACCGGCCGCCCTGTAACTCGCGCTGGGACGGCCCTCCTTCGCCGCGTCACTGTAGAATGTTTTGCGCGCGAGAGGGTAACGCGAAAGGCAACTTTTAGCGCGCTCGCATCGCGATCTGATAAGCTACGCCCGCTCGGCCCAGGATCGGTGCGGAAGCGAATTCGCTGGATGCAGTCATCAAAGAAAAAAATCGAGGTGTCCGCTGTGCGTGCGGTCGTGAGACGCGGTCGCATTCGCACGCATCAAGCGATCATCGCGATGCTTACGTTGGCGACGATAATGGTCATTTGCGGCGTCCTGACGGCGGGTCCGAGCATGGCGCAGCAATCGCCGGAAACCAAGGACAAGCTCTTTCTGCTGGTGGCAAATCGCGACATGCCGGACCCGGTCTTTCAGCACACGGTGATACTGATGTTGCCGGCGTCGCCGATGTCGCTGGTGGCGGGCGTCGTAATCAACAAACCGACCAAGATGACGATGGGTCAACTGTTCAGCGGTTCGTCGAAAATGAAGCGCTCGGCGCAGGCGGTTTACTTCGGCGGTCCGGTGGACCTGGATTCGCCGATCGTGCTGGTGCGCAGTGCGCGAGCGCCGGAGGGCGCAGTGCGCCTGTTCGAGGACGTCTATGCGAGCGCGGATGCGAGATCGATCGCGGAACTCCTGCAGCGTCCGGGATCCGACAAGGACCTGCGGCTGTATCTCGGGCGCGCGCAATGGACGCTGGCGCAACTCCATTCCGAGATCCTCCAGGGCGCGTGGACGATAACGGCGGCAAGCGCCGCACTGGTGTTCAGCGCGAATCCCGACAGCCTGTGGCAAGAGCTCATCGACAAGGCGAAGATCCGAGATATCGAATGGAGCATCGGTGCTTTTCCGACTGGTGCTGCCGATGATTCCAGGCGGCCGGCCTGCGCGCTATCAGCGGATCCACCCGACCCGGAATGAATCTGCCAACGGCGAGCGAGAAAGCTCCGGCGCTGGCCGCGGCCACCGCATCGTCGCCAAGGTTTTTCTACGGCTGGGTAGTGGTCGCATGCGCATTCACGATCCTGTGCATCGCGTACGGCATCCAGTTCACGTTCGGCGTGTTCATGCCGTTCATCTCGGCCGACACGGGATGGGATCGCGGCAGCCTCTCGCTGCCGTATTCGATGTACATATTCGTCTATAGCGCCTTGGGCGTAGTGAGCGGACGGCTGACCGATCGCGTGGGGCCGCGCAGCGTACTGACGGTCGGAGGCTGCGTGCTCGGCACCGGCGTGATGCTCATGAGCCGAGTCCACGCGTTGTGGCAACTCTACATTGTGCTGGGCGTGATTGCCGCCGCCGGGATGAGTGCGGCTTACGTTCCGTGCAACGCGACGGTGGTCCGATGGTTCACGCAAAAGCGCGGGCTCGCATTGAGTATCGCCTCGAGCGGCGCAAGCTTCGGCACGTTCATCTTTCCGCCGCTCGCAACCGCGCTGATCGCGGCGTATGGCTGGCGCAGCACGTACGCGATTCTGGGATTGATCGGGGTGTGCGGCATCGTCGCCTGTGCGACGTTCATCGTGCGCGATCCCGAAAAACTCGGGCTACTGCCGGACGGTGAGCCGGCGCATGCATCGACCATCGATGAAGCGATCGGCGATCTTTCGCTCATCGAGAACTGGACCTTGGCGGAAGCACAGCGAACCGGATCATTCTGGATGCTGAATGCGATCTTCACGCTGACGTGGCTGGTGGTATTCATGCCGATGGTGCATATCGTTCCGTTTGCGATGGATCTCGGCATTTCGCCGTTCCTCGCGGCGATGACGATCAGCGTTATCGGTTTCGCGGGATTCGCCGGCCGCCTCACAATTGGCCCGATCTCGGATCGGCTGGGTCGAGTGCCGACGCTCGGACTGGGCCTGTTGCTGCAAGCGACGTCATTTTTCGGCTTCACCTTCAGCACGGGTCTCGGGTTGTTATACCCGGCTGCGGCGGTCTTTGGATTTTCCTACGGCGGGGTCACGGCTTTGTTCCCAGCCTTGGTCGGAGACTTCTTCGGCCGTATCGCGATCGGCGCGATTGTCGGATTCATTTTCGCGCTCGCGGGTTCACCGGCGGCGTTCGGCCCGCTCATCGCGGGGTACATTTACGATGCGACGAAGAGCTACCACGCGGCATTCGTGCTGAGCGCGGCGCTGAATCTGATCGCGCTCGCAATGGTCTTTATGCTGAAGAAGCCGCACCGCATCGAGCAGTCTTGAGATGTCGGCGCTCGTCATTCGGCGCTGATGAGCCAGTCGCTCAATGGGCGGCAGAACCGCCCGCCCGCGCGCGCTTGAGCAGCAGGAAGCCGGGCGCGAACAGCGCCGCCGTCAGCGCCAGCATTCGATAGATATCGTTGTAGGCGAGCAGCGACGCTTGCCGCTGCACTACCTGGTAAACCATCGCGAGGCCCTGCGCCTGCTGCGCCAGCAGCCCGTTCATCAGATGGAAATGCGGCGACCCCGGCATCAGCGGACCGGCCTGATCCGTGCGCCACGCGTCGAAGGTCGTGAAGTGCTGCGTGAGATACGCCTGATGCGTCTGCTCCTGGCTGTTGAGCATATTCGTGACCAGCGAAATGCCGATCGCCGATCCGGTATTGCGCATCATGTTGTAGAGGCTCGCCGCGTATCCCATCCGCTCCTTGGACACGCAAGCCAGCGTCGCCGCCGACATCGCCGGGAAAATCAGTCCCGAGCCCAGCCCCGAAAGAATCATCGCGAAGCGCACGTAACTGATACCGACGTCGAGCGTCCAGCGGCTCATCGACCACAACGCACACGCCATCAGTACGAAGCCGAGGCCCACGAACCAACGCGTATCGTACGCCCGGCGCGAGATTTGTCCGATGAAGAACATCCCGGCGAGCGTGCCGAAGCCTCGCGGCAATACTGCGATGCCGGATTTCCACGGCGAGTATCCGAGCAGCTCCTGGAAGAACAGCGGATTCAGCAGGTTCATGCCGAATACCACCAGCATCATGATCAGGATGAGCATGACCGACACGTCGAACAGCGGAATCGCCATGATGCGCAAGTCCAGGATCGGTTCCGAAAAATGGAGTTCGCGATAGACCAGCAGCACCAGCGCGACTACCGCGACCGTCGTGAACACGCAGACCCATGGCGCATTGAACCAATCCGCGCGCTGTCCCCGATCGAGCACGATCTGCAGCAGTCCCAGTCCCAACGCCAGGTAGATGATCCCGGGGTAATCGATCTTCCGCGCGCGCGCCTGCGATTTGCGGATATGCTCCGGATCGTGCACGAAGATCGTCACCATGATCGCGGCGAAAATCCCGATCGGCAGATTGATATAGAAGTTCCAGCGCCAGTTCCAGTTGTAGGTGATCCATCCGCCGAGCGTCGGTCCGAGCATCGGCGACGTCAGCAGCCCCATGCCCCATACCGACATCGCCAGGCCCTGCTCTTCAGGCGGGAAGGTCTCCATCATGATGGCCTGCGACGACGGGATCATCGCCGCGCCGGCACCGCCCTGGATCACCCGGAAAATGACCATCTGCGTCAAGGACTCCGCGGCGCCGCACAGCCCCGAAGCGACCACGAACGCCACTACCGACAGCAGGAAGTAGCGCTTGCGTCCGAAGCGCGCCGAGATCCATCCGGTCAGCGGGATCATGATTCCGTTGGCCACGATGTAGCTGGTCAGTATCCACGTGACTTCGTCGCGGCTGGCGGAAAAACTGCCCTGCATGTGCGGCAGCGAAACGTTCACGATCGATGTATCGAGGACTTCCAGCGTCGCCCCGAGCATCACCGCTATTGCCACCAGCCACTTGTGCGGTGCCCGCCGCTCCGTCAGCGCATGCGCGCCCGTCTTATCGGCCGCTGCGGCCGGTGAAGCACTCATCCTCGACAATCCACCTGTTACTACGCGCTCGAATCGATCAGGAAAATCGCGGCATTACCTTGTTCGCGAACAGCTCCAGCTCTCCCACCACCTCGTCCTGCTCCAGGTACCCCTGCCCAATCTGCAGATGTACTTCGTTGAAGCCGAGCTGCTCGAAGGCGGTTTCGATCTGGCGGCTGACCTCGTCCGGAGTTCCTACGATTGCCATCGGCCGCGCCTGGTCGAACGGCAGGAACCATTGATCCCACACCCACCAGTGTTCCTCGAGTCTCGCCAGCGCGCGCTCGCGGCTGCGATCGATCGAGATGATTCCGCCCCACGCTGCGATATCGTCCGCGGCCACACTACGCCCGGCGCGATCCGCTTCTTCCTTGTACGCGTCCCACAGCCCGCGGCAGAACTCCAGGTTGTTCGCCAGCACGATTGGCTTGCCGCCCTCGCGCGCCCAGAACCGAATCGTCCGCATGCTGTGCGCAAAGGCGCCGTACAGCTTCGGATAGGGCTTCTGATACGGCCGCGGCGCGATTCCGATCTTCGTCACGCGCCCGTCCGGCTCGACCCCTTTGCCGAACTTGAGGTACGCGGAATGCGGTTGCACCAGGTCCTTCGGCGGAAAGGTCCAGTATTTGCCCTCGTAACTGAAGACGTCGTTGGTCCATGCGGTCTTCACGATACGAACCGACTCTTCGAAGATCTCCCGGTTGATCTGATCCTGCTCGTCGTGGCGCTTGGCGAGGTCCGGTGTCGTCGCCCGCGCGCCCGGGACCGCAGCGTAGTTCTGAAACCAGCGCGCCTGATATCCCCGTGTGAAACCGACCGCCAGCCGCCCCTTGAGCACGTGGTCAAGCGTCGCGATCTCCTCGGCCACTCGCACCGGATTATGCGTCGGCAACACGTACCCTAGCGTGTTCGCCCGCAGGCGTTTCGAGTTCAAGCCGATGAACATGCTGGACATGCCCGGATGATTGGTCTCTTCGAACCCTTCAATTTGCAGGTGATGTTCGTTGTGGCCGTAGCCGGTATAACCGAGTTCGTCCGCCGCATGCACGTATGCGCGAACTTCCTCCAGATAGCGCTGGTACAGGTCGTCGCGCTGACCCGCCATCCCCTGCTCTAATTCCTTTCGTCGTCCGACCGCGCCCGCCTGAATCAGATGAAATTCCATTCTAATCGCCCTCTCTCATCGTTCCGGCACTTATATATTCTTCCGCCACTTTGTGATGTTGACGGATCAGCAGTTCCTGATCCTGCAGCACCATTTCCGTCTTCGCCCCCGATGCCAGCATCGTCTGGGTCCGTTCAAGCGTGCTGCCGTCCTCCATATTGATGTCGCGAAGAATGACCTTGGCGTATTCCTGGCTGAACCGCTCCGCCAGCGTCTTCGCCTTGGGATAATAGAACCGCGCCTCCCACAGCGTGCGGTCTTCCGCCAGCGGCCAGAAGATGTGCGTCAGGTACGATCTTTCTGACACGTACATCAGGCAATTCGGGAAGATCGCGTTGCCGTCCGTCGCCCAGCGCGGGTCGCGCGTCGGGTTTATACCTTTCGGCGGGTTGATGCTCGCGTGCTTGATCACGGTGGCGCCGGAGCCGTACCGCAGCGCGAAGGACTCGACCGTCGTCGGCTTGCGATCGTAATTTCCGCCGAGCGAAATCCGGCCATGACGCGGATACAGCGTGAAGTTCAGCGCGTGTCCATATTTGTTCACCGTGTCGGAAAACACATTCGGGATCGTCTTATGATGCAACGTCGGGATGTGCCACACCTCCTGAAAAGCGTCCTTGATCACTTTCCAGTTGGCTTTTATCTCGGTCTGCCAGAAAAACAGTGTGGCCCCTAGTTCGCCAAAGGGATAGCCGCCGAACCCCGTCCCTATTTCCCCAAGATACTCGCGCAGGCTCTCCACCGGATGCGGGTCCGCGTTGATAAACACGAACCCTTCCCAGGTATCGACCGCGATCGGCGTCATTCCGAGGTCGGCCTTGTTCAAATTGAAAAAACTCGCCTCGTCCGCGATGTGACTCAGCGACCCGTCGAGGGCATAGGCCCAGCCGTGGAACTTGCACGTGAACAGACCCTTGCAAGTTCCGCCGGTATCCGCAACCAGCTTGTTGCCGCGATGCGCGCACATGTTATGAAACGCGCGGATCGCGCCGTCCTTGCCGCGCACGATCAATATCGACGTCTGCAGCACTGCCAGGTCTTTGACGAAGTAGTCGCCCGGATTCGGAATCTGCTCGACCCGTCCTATATTGAGCCACACCTTGCGAAAAATCTGCGCGCGCTCCTTCTCGAAATAATCGCGCGAGACGTAAGGCTCGATCGGGATCGGCCCGGTCCCGAGCTCGGGATATTGGTCGTGCCATTTCTTTTCGTTCGATGTGCGCAGGGCAGTAGCCATCGCCGGGGCCTCCTCGATTTCAATCGTGGACCGGAACGAACCTGGTGTATTCGTAGCCATCGACCACGCCCGGCTGTCCGAAGTTTTCAACCGCCGGCGCAACCTCCGCCAGCGACAGGGTCATGAAGAACAGCCGCTTTACGTCGTCCGGCGCGGCATCCAGCGGAAAATCGTTCAGGTGCTTCAGAATCTCGTCGAGCCGCGCCACCATCGCATCGTAGAAAGCTTTGATTGCCGCCATCCCGATAGTCTGGCGCCGGGCCGTTCGTTCCCGCTCCGTCGCCAACGACCAGTCGATGAACGATTCGAGTCCCGCAAACGCCGCCGGTAATTGTCGTTCAGCCATTCTTCATGCCCCCGCTCTGGCGTGATATCGAGTTGCCCTACCTCTCAGGAGTAGCGCGGCAGCAGCTTCTTGCCGAACACTTCGATTTGCCGCTTCACTTCGTCCTTCGGCAGGAATCCCTGGTCTCCCTGCCATACGAACCACTCGGGGTTGGCCTTCTCGACCAGCTCGTCGAGCCCACGCTTTACGTCATCCACCGATCCCATGTACGCAAACTTCACCCGCTCAATCCGATCGGCCGTAACTTCCGAGGCCGGCAACGGCACCTTGCCGGTCGGATACTTTGCTTCGTCGGCCGGCTCGCGCCACGCCTCGGTGAAACCGAAATGATGGAACAGCTCCTTGAAGCCCAGCACGCACATCCCGGTCTCTGCCAGCTTGCGCGCATGTTCGACGTTGTCCGCCAGGTAGATGCCGCGCAGCACTCCAATATTTTGTCCCAGCTTTAACGCGCGCCCCGCCTTCTGCGCCTCCTCCACGTACGCCTGTCCGAGTTCCCGCACAACCTCCGGCTTCGGCAGGATGATCGTCGGACGGATTCCCTCGCGCGCGCACCATCGCACGGTCTCTTCGCTGAGCGAAAAGGCCTGGAACAGCGGCGGATGCGGCCGTTGATACGGCTTCGGGACGACATTGATCATCTGGATCCGCCCCTGGTCGTCAACTTCGCCCGGAAACCCGTACTCCCGCGTCCATTCGTGCGCCGGCCATGGCGTTCCTTCCTGCGGATGCGGATATTCGTAATACTTGCCCTTGAAGCGGAACGGCTCGTCGCCCCACGCCAGCTTCAGGAACTGATAGACCTCTTCGAAGACCTCGCGATTGACCTTATCGGCCTCGCTCTTGTCGCTCATGGTGGCGCCGACGTGAACCTTCTGCGCCATCTGGTTCAGCCAGCGTGCTTGATAGCCGCGCGCGAATCCGACGATCGTGCGCCCTTTCGTCAGTTGATCCAGCCACGCGATTTCGAGCGCCAGCCGTAGCGGATTCCATCCCGGCAGCACGTATCCGATCGGGCCCGCCTTAATCCGCTTGGTGTTATAGAGAATGTGTTGCGTGAGCAGCGGCAGGCTGCCCATCTCCATCCCCTCGCTATGCAAATGATGCTCGGGGTAGGAAACCGCTTCGAAGCCGACATCCTCCGCCAGTTGGGTGATCTCGACCACATCGTTGATCATCTGCTGCCAACGCTCCGGATGCATCGCGATCGGACGCAGCCGCTTTCGCTCTTCGAGCGTGGCCGGGAGGGTGGGCAGGAAAAAATATACGAATTTCATTCATCTTCTCCTTTTCGAGCCGGATTTTCTTTTTCTTCGAGCCGGATCTTCCTTCGGGTCATGCCAGATTTTCTTTTCTTCGATCCGAATTTTCTTTCGATCGTCCAGATTTATTTAGCCAAGGTTTTTAGCTTCACCTTTCGCGCTACCGCCTTTCGTCTCACCGCTTCCGCGAACGCTTTTAGCCGCGCCCTTCACCCGAACGCTTTTGGCCGCGCCATTTACATGAACGCTCCCGGACTGACCATTCGCACCAAAACCCCTTTGGCGCGCCGTTCACTCGACATTCTTTGGCTGGCCATTCGGGCGAATCCCATTCAGAGTGCCATGAACCTGAACCTTCTTGGATTCGCCGTTCGCGCGAACTTTTCTGGACGAGGCGTTTGCGTGAACGTTCTTTGACTCACCATTCACCCGGACGCCCCCGAGATCGCCATTCACGCGGTTGTTTTTTGCGGCGCCATTTCCGCGCACGCCGTTGGTCTCGCCATTCGCGCGGGCACCCTTGGATTCGGCATTCACGCTCGCTCCTTTTGTAATACCGGTCACACCCGTGCCCTTGAGTTTACGGCCAGCGCGATCCTCAAGCTGATTCAGCCGCACACGGCTGCGCCCCTGCGAACTCTGAAACGCCCCCGTCAGGTAGCGGAAATAGGTGATCGCGTTATCGATTACATCTAGTGGAGCGTCTTCGATTAGTTCCGCCAGGACCGTCCCGGCCTTCGTCGCTGCCACCTCGAGGAAGGCTTTTCCCCGCGGTGTGAGCGCCACCAGCTTCTCGCGTCCGGATCGCGGGTCTTCGGTAATCTCGATCAGCTCGAGCGGCGCATGCATCATCGCGCGCAACGACTTCGAGAGCGCCGCGCTGGTCACCTCGAACCACCGTCGCACGTTCGATTCGATATCCTTGCGGCGCATCCGCACACCGCCGTCGCCTTGCGATCGAATCAGCCACAAAATCGCGGCTTGCTGGCGCGAAAGCACGTCGGCCCGCACCACGTCCTCCAACGCGGTGCCGATCTCGTAATGCACCGAATAGAAGAACTCCATCAATTCGGTCGCCGCTGACCGCCGATACGACCCCGCACTTGCAACTTTCTTTGGACTGAGATTCTTCGCAGGCATCGGCGCGTCGCCACTTAAAAAAATGTAACCTAGGTTAACTATTATTTGAAGTCAAGCGTTGGCGCACGGTCGCTTTTCCCGCGCAATCTTTGCCGCCTTGGCGCCTGATTTCGGGTGCAATCCTCGCCGCCTGGTGCAAGATGCTCCTCGTTAGAGGCGGCCTCGCGCTGGCCAAGATGTTTGTCAGAAGACGGTCTGAAAACCGTTCGGAGTTTTCGGGCTTCGGCGACCGACTGAATTCCTGTGGATAACTCAGATGGTCTCAGGAACTCGACTCGCAGTTATGCTATGCTGCTGTCTGTAGGGTGCCTTTGGAAAGAGGGCCCCAGCTGACGGAAAGAAATCTGAAGCAAGAGAAAATTTGGCGCAAACGAACCCAATCGAAACTCCTCGCCGATCCACGCCAACCCGCTACCTTCACCGCGCAGTGCGGTTCTCTTCAAAGCGCATCCAGCGCACGCGAAAACTCATCGAGCAGATCGCGCCAATGCTCAGTACCAACCGAAATGCGAACCAGGGACTCGGTAATGCCGGCGGCCGCAAACTCCTGCGCGGAAAGCTCGCTGTGCGTCGTCGTCATCGGATGACAGACCAGGGTCTCGACCGCACCCAGGCTCACCGCGTTCTTCGCGATCTTGAGCCTGCGCAGGAATTCGAAGGCGCCAGTCTTGCCATTCTTGACCTCCAGCGTCACCAGCGAGCCCGGGTAGTCGGTTTGAGCGTCGCGAATTCTGACCTGCTCGGCATCGGTGAACAACGACGGATAAATTACGCGGTTGACCTGCGGATGCTTCGCCAGCTGCTCCGCAATTCTCTGCGCGTTCTTGCTCTGGCGGTTCATGCGCAAGGCCACGGTCGAGAGCCGCGAATCCAGGATCCAGCACTCGTCGGCCTGCAAAATGTTGCCGAGCAGCGCGCGCATTCCAGTCAGCGCCTGGATCAATTCCGGATCGGCCGCCAGCACGGCTCCTGCGAGCAAGTCGCTGAACCCGCCGAGAAACTTGGTCGCGGAGTAGATGACGAGGTCGGCGCCCCGGTTCAAAGGATGCTGGAAGGTCGGCCCCAGCAGCGTGTTATCGACTGCGAGCAGCGGCCGCTTCGGATGTCGTCGCGCCGCCGCCGCGGCTTGCGCGATATCGCTCATCATCAGGGTGGGATTGGCCGGAGTCTCGATCAGCACCAGCCTCGGATTTTCGCTCTGCTCGATCGCCTCGGTCATCGCTTTCGCGTCGCCAGCCGGCACCGCCTTCGTGCCGAACCCCAGCGGTTCGATAATCTGATGAATCAGGTGCTGAGTGCCGCCGTACAGTGGCTGCGTGTAGATCAACGAGCCCCCACGCTCCAGGAACGAGAGCATTACGGTGAAGATCGCGGCCATCCCGGAGTTGAATACCGCCGCGAAATTCGCACCTCGCTCCAGCGGCACCAGCTGTTCTTCCAGGATTTCGGCGTTGGGATGGTTCAACCGCGCGTAGATCAGATCCGGTCGGTCCTCCCCAATCGGCGAGATCTTGCCCAGGACGATTCCAAACGCCCGCTCCGCAGCCTCCGGACTTGGAAAGACGAAGGTCGAGCTGCGGTACACCGGTGGCCGCGCAGACCCGACCGACAATTTTGGATCGAAGCCTTTGTTGAGCACCGCGGTCTCTGGCCGCACGCGATAGGAAATCTTGGCCATATTTTTGCTCCAGTCGTCGGACGCCCGAGGCATTGCTGATGAACTTCATTCAAGCACGCCTCCCGCGCGTCCGCACCATGCGAAATCCGCGGTCACCTCGCGACGTTTGGAGTTCACGTCCGACCTTGAGGGCCACCCGCCAACCTTCATTCTCGTCGTTCACTATCTCCTATAAGCCTGCTTCGTACCCCGTGAACGCAGCAGCGCCGAGCGAAGTTAGCGCTCGGCGCCGCATCCCGGCGATGGGAGAGCACGAATTTCGCGCTGTCCCATCGCCTCAAATTGGAGCTGTATCTGTCAGCGCGTTTGCTCTAGTGCTTTCGATCGTAATGGCGCTCTGCCGCCATGTAAGCGAACGGATGGGACTTCCAATCACTGCGCGCCGTCGGATGACCCTGCAGGTACTCATGCAAGCCCGGATGTTCGTCAACGTACCGACGATTATCGACCAGCGCTGGGTCGCGGTTGAGCTGCTGCGCGACCTCGGGATGCCCATCGAGGTAGCGATCGGTGGTCGCCAGCGGATGCGCACCGACTGGCTCGCCATGATGCTCATAGTAGCGTTCACGCGCCATGAAGCGATCGGGATGATGCTGCAGCTCCGCGCGGACTTCCGGGTGATTCTTGAAGTACTCGTCGAGGCCCGGATGAGTCGCAAGGTACTGAGGGTTATCGACCAATCGCGGATCGTGCGCCAACTGCTCGGCCACCTCGGGATGCTCATCGAGGTAGCCGTTGTCGAAACGCCCGACTTCGCCCCGACTGATACCGTAACCGCCGCGGCCGTTATGATCTTGACGCCATTCGTCGCTCATGAAGCGATAGGGATGCTGCTGCAAGTCCTGTCGCACTTCGGGATGATCGGAGAGGTACTGATCGAGGCCGGGATGAGTGGCCAGGAATTGCGGGTTGTCAGCCAACGAAGGATTCGCCCCCAACTGATGGGCCACTTCGGGATGCTCGTCGAGATAGCCGTTGTCAAACCTGGTGACCGGGCCAGCGAACGCCGCCGTTCCCATCGCACCGACGAAAACCATCGCCGCCAAAGTTGTAACGCACTTTTTCATAGCTCGTCTCCTCTTGTGTATGATCGGCCCTTGTTGCCGCAATTTTTTCAACTCGACTTCCTTGCGCGTTTCGAAAGTAGGACGCATTGCCGGCCGGTTCCGTTTACAGTGCGAGGCCATTTCGATCTGCTCAAAATTTTTTAGGATGGTATGTAAACGAATCACTCGGAGGTTTCGTCAAACAGGTCGGGAAAATGTAACATCGGCACGATGGCTGATTAGGATTGCCAGCCGCAGCAACGTAATTGAGCCTGGTCCGTGGCTGCCCCACGGCGTAGGGGCGGACTGATTCAGGTGGAGTTTTCCGATGACGAACTGTGCCGGAGGATCGCGGAGCGCGACGCCAATGCGTTCGAGCTCATGGTTGACCGCCATCAGGCGCGTGCCTACCGGCTCGCGTTTTCCATCCTTGGCAACGAGGCCGACGCGCGCGACGTCTCGCAGGAAGCCTTCGTCCGCCTTTACGAAGCAGCCGGACGCTTCGACGGCAGGGCGCGGTTCTCGACCTGGTTCTACCGAATCCTGGTCAACTTGTGCATCGACCAGCAGCGGCGAAATCGATGGTGGAAGCGGCTGTTGCCGCTCGCCGGTCCGGGCGACAATCCAGACGAGCCTGCCTTTGATCCACCGTCGGACGAGGCTGGTCCGGAGAGCGATGCGATGCTGAACCAATCGGTCAGAAGGTTGCGTCCCGCGCTCGCTCAACTCTCTCCGCAACAGCGCGCGGCGGTCCTGCTGCAGACGCAGGAAGGATTCACCAGCCGCGAAATCGCAGCCGTGCTCAAATGTTCCGAGAACACCGCGCGCGTGCATGTCCATCGCGGCATCGCGCAGTTGAGGAAGTTACTCCGAAATGACTAGTCCAGCTTGCGACCTTGATTGAGTGTCCGAGTGACTTAGCGATGACGGAACGGAAAGGTACTTGATTTAGATGGCCGCCAAACATCCAGCAACCGAACTGGTGCCCTACCTGCGCGGAGAGTTAGGCGTGGACCGGCGCGCCCTGGTCGAGCAGCATCTGGATCAATGCGCGCAATGCCGCGAGTCGGCTGAGTCGGCGACTGCGATCCTGTCACAGCTTTCGGTAGCGGTTGAAGCTGTGCCCGCACCCGACTGGGTGGCGTACCGCGCCGATCTGCGACGCAAACTACTTACCGCCCGTCCCGAACCTGTTGACGCGCGAGGACGACTGCGACCGTCCATGTTCCGAATGCCAGCTTTCGGTTGGCCCTCTATAGCGATAGGTGCTGCGGCGGCTGCAATGCTCGCGATCGTCCTGGTGACGCATCGCGGCAGCGGTGTTCAAACTCCTGGAGTCGATCAGCTCGAGCTGCAAACCGACATAGGTAGCGCCGATGTCGGCTTGTTAGCCAACTACCGGGTCGTCGAACATCTCGACCTGCTCGAGAACTATGATGTAATCGAGCACCTGGACGAACTGGCGCCTGGGGATCGCCAGAACCATGAAGCTTCGTCCTAGAATGGTTGCCATCATGCTGTCAGCAAGCATGGTTGTCTGGACCGGAGCGCGGCAGGTATTTGCTCAGGACGCTCCTCCGAACCTGAGAATGTTGCTGAACCTGGACTTGTTCGAGTCGCGCACTGGTAACACGGAAGGTACGCCGGCGCCCGGCGCCCCCGTGCCGGATGACTCGATGCTCGACCAGATACGGACGCTCAATGCGATGGGTTACCTGGGAAAACCTGTGACCGCGCAAGGCAGCGACGCCGCTGGATCGTTAGTCGGCAACGCCCGGACGCCAGCCGCCGCACCCGAACCATCGAACAACCCAACCTTTGACGTAGAGGGACCACAGCCATGACGCCTCGAATGCGCAAACTAAGTGCATTCATGCTCGCGATATTCCTGCTGTGCGGAATGGGAACGGCGATCCCGGCTTACGCGCAATCGATGTCTGACGTGGAACCATCGACCGACGCCGAGCGTGCGCTGGTCGCGCAACATCCGAACGAATGGGCGAAGCTGACGCCGGAAGAGCGTCAACGAGTGCTCGACAACTATCGGCGATGGCAGGAGATGCGACCCGAAGAGCGGCAGAAAGCGCAGCGGAATTTTCAGCAATTCCGTGATCTGCCACCGGAAGAACGCCGGCGCGTAATCGACGCGTACCACCAATGGCGTCAGCTTCCGGAAGCGCGTCGCGATGAATTACAACAGTCCTACAATCGCTACCGAGGTCTGCCGCCGGATCAACGCGACAAGGTTATGCAGCGCTATCAGCAATTTCAGCAGCTCCCGCCCGAGCAGCGCGAACGCATGCTGGCGAACTATCATCGATGGAAGCAAATGACGCCGGATCAGCGCAGAGAAATGCGGCGGCGTTGGGGCCTCATGCGGCAACATCCACGATCGTACCAACCAGCGCCTTAGGGCTACAGCCAATCATCAGATTAAGCCTACCCCGCTCATTACTCGCGTAGGTGGTATATCGCAGGTTCTAAGAGATAACTAATCAGTGAGCCACTACACCCGTCGCACCCACTCTATAAGTCAATAGTGAAAAAGCTTGTCCACAACTGGTAGTCGTTATGACTCGCTGGTAAACGACTTGACGTTCTTCCGCCTCTAACTCCCGAATCGGAAATTTCAACCTAACCTTCGGTTGCGTGAGCAATCGATGAAGAACCTTCGGGAGGATTCCGCGATGAAGACCCGTGTGTCCTTTCGATCTCGACTGAGATTGGAGGCCGCAAAATGCCCAACACTCGCGAACTATTCAGCGATCCAGGATCCATCGAATGAGGCATTGCGGCGACCAGCGATCAGGGCGATGTACCTATCACGATTACCGACAGTGCGACGATACCTAGTGACGTCGCGCTGCCTCTCATTTCGATCATTGCTAATCGCAGCACTTGTGCTTAGGCCGCGAAGGAGCCACGTCCATCGCGGGATTCTGATCGAAGAACCCGGAGGGTCTCAGCATAAAGCCGGCATACGAGACCGGCATCACCGGCCAATCCTCGGGCCGTGGAATATGGTGCACCCCGAATGAGTACCACGTTACGAGATCTGCATTCTCGAGCGGGCGATCGTGTTTGATCCATTGATCGAGCCCGTCAGGCGCAGGGTTTTGATTGATGTAATCGCCCGAAGCGTAGCGTTGCACCGGATCGTAAGTGGTTACCCAAAGGTTATGCCGAATGAATCCGGCACGCCTTAGGACGCTCGCTCCATCCTGTGCGAATGGCCGGACTACGTCCGCGCCCGGCGTGATCTTGTAGCCGGTCGGTTGACCTACTGAATTGCGCCGCGACGGATTAACCACGAGCCAGGCGCGCCCGATAGCAGGATCCGCATCGCGCCCTGCTTCCAACTGATTACTGATAAGTGTGTATCGCGGTCGATAGGATCCGTTGTGCGGGTTGCCGGGCCCGACAGGATCCGCGACGGTATCGACCTCATAGACCGAATTGCCCGGTCCATCGACATCCATATCGAGGCGGTAGTTGAAGTAATGCTGATGAATCGGCGCGTAAAGCTGCGGCGCTACGAGGGCCCCGTGAGTCGGTTGCTCACCCGGAGGATAAGCGCCTACAGATAGACATCCAGTCAGCTTTACTTCGAGCTGGATTTCACCGCTTTGGTACAAGTACCAGAAAAACCCGTAATCGTAATTCCCGACGGTGGCAAAAAAGGAGATCACCAAGCGACGCGACCGGCGAACCTCGCTGCGATTGGTGCGCCAGTCAGTGTGCTTCCATAGCGTGCCGTAGTCCTCTTCATGCAGACACACGGCGTTCTCGATCGTTTCGGTCTCGCCCGCCATGTTAACCATATGCGCATCGAAGTAGTGGATCGTACCAACACAATCGCATCCTAGCTTCAGGCTGTTAGCCATGCGCCCGATGCCATATTCTCCCACGTCGAACGCATTCTTCTTGAAGTGCGTCGGAGTGGGATCGCCGTACGGCACCTGCATTTCGGATAGGGACGCCCGATACAGGATCGGACGTATGCGATCTTGATCCTCATAGGCGACCTGATGAAGCACCAAACCCTCGCGTGAAGTGAAACCAACGCGGAAGCGCCATTTTTGCCAGCGCACCTCGTAGCCGTCGACGGTAAAGCTGGGACCTTCGGGCTGGGTTATCTCCAGCGGCTTCAAGTCTTGCCGCAGAGGCCCAAGGCTTTCCGCCGCATAGGTGCCCGTCAAAGGTGGCAGCGGTACCGCGACATCATCGATTACCTCGACCACCTCCATCTTTTCCAGATCGACGAAGGTAATTAATCCTTCGACCGGACGGCCATATCCTACGTCGGCATCGCTACCGCGAATCCATGTGAGACCTTGTGCCAGCCGACGGTCGGGAAACCGTTCATCGCCATAGGCGCCAGCCGACCATGGATCGACGATCGCCTTGTCGAACTCCGTGATACCTCTGCGCGCGAGCGCCGCTCGCCATCGCGGATCGGCCTTAACCGCATTCTCGCATTGGATGAATTCTTCGATGATGATACCAGGCTGCACTCCGCGGCGTTCTTCACACGAGATCAGGCTTTCATCGCGCAGGCTTACAAGTGCCTCCAGTACGCGATGAGCACCTAGATCCAGAACAATTATCAATGCCCGCCGGTCCGGGATGTTGCCCGCGCCAATGCCTTCGATTTCGGCCTTGACTGGTTCCTGCAGGTTGACCGAGACGAAGCGCCAATGGTTGCTAGCCGGGCCATGGGTGCGCAGAGCACGGACGGCCGCGCTTACTTCTTCCGCGCTTAATGGATCCAGCGGATGACGTTGAGCGGTCTCTTTCGCGGTATCTGACTTCTCCATCGTCAATCTCCTGTTGCCACTCCGGACCTTAACGCCTTGTAGTTGCGAACCTTGTGGTTCTACTTCGCTGCTAATGCAGTGACTCTAGATCGTGAGCCGATGCCACGCAAACCTCATATCGTATAACCAGGTAGATGGCTCCTGGCTCGCGGATAATGGCGACCCATCAATGCGGTGCGCTATGCAGGATGCCCGCGGTTTCCAGCTCGGTCACGCGGTCGGCGGAAAGTCCCAGGTATTTTTCGAGTACCGCGGCATTGTGCTGGCCCAGCATCGGCGCGTCAAACTCGATCTCTTCGGGAAACCCCGAAAAACGCAATGGAAAGCCTGGAATCTTGAATTCGCCGAGAATCGGATCGGTGATCGTCCGCACCGTCCCGCGTGCCACCAGATGTGGATGCTCCATCGCCTCCCGGATCGAAAGTACCGGCGCGACCGGCACCCGATTGCTTCGCAGCGCCTCGATCGACGCTTCGTCGTTGGGCATCGCCGCCAGCCAATCTTCGATTACGCGGACCAGTTCCTCACGATGCTGAGCGCGATCGCGAGCGCGTGCGTAGCGCGCATCTTTGGCCAGTTCCGGCTTCCCGATAGCGTCGCACACGCTGACCCATTGTTTGTCGGTCATCGCTAGAATGATGATCCACCACTTATGACCTTTGAAGACACCGGCCGGACAAGCTAGCGAGTGATGCAGTCCTGAGGCTTTCATTTCGCGAGCACCTTTACTCGCGCTGTAGAGCTGCACCCCGATCGTCTGACAATGGAAGTAGGTATCCAGCAGTGAGACGTCGATGTACTGACCTTCCCCTGTCCTTTCGCGATAAAGTAGCGCGCACGCGATCGCGCCCATCGCATGAGCGCCGGCGCTCACGTCGCCGATCGCCACCATCGGCATGTAAGGAGGACCCGCTTCTTCTCCTATCAGTGCTGTTATCCCGGCATAGGCCTGTCCGATGAAATCGAAACCGACGTCGTGCGCGAGCGGTCCGCTTTGCCCCAGTGCGGAAATCGAGCACATTACGATTCCCGGCTTGAGTGCTTTGAGCACCTCATAGCCCAAACCCATGTTGCCGATTACGCCGGGCGCGAAGTTCTCCACCACCACGTCCACCTTAGGCACTAACTGCTTTACGATCTCGATACCTTCAGGTTTCCGCAGGTCAACGCAGAGGCTTTCCTTTCCGCGATTCTGCTGGATGAAGAAAGCGCTGCGCTGGTTGCGAATATAATCGAAGGCCCGCGCATGGTCGCCGTGAGGCGCCATCTCGACCTTGATAATCTCGGCGCCCATCCCGGCCATCAGTCGGGTAGTAGTAGGTCCCGCGACGAAGTGAGTGAAGTCGAGAACCTTGTATCCGTCCAGCAGATGTCGCGGCTTGTCGCCCATTGATGAAACTCTCCCGTCCGCCCGCTACTTTTAGATCGCGATGCAGACCTTACCGAAGTGAGCGCCACTTTCGAGATAGCGATAAGCCTCGCGCGCCTCACTGAATGGAAATACGCGATCGACGACCGGCCGCAACTGGTTTACCTCGATTGCGCGGTTCATCTCGTCGAACATCTGACGCGAACCGACCAGGATGCCCTGCATGCGCGCGTTCTTGAACAGGATCGGCATCGGGTTAATCTCTCCCGCCGCCCCGGTCAGAATTCCGATAAGGCTCACAGTTCCTCCCGTCTTGACCGCATTGATCGATCGCGGAAGCGTCCCGGGACCGCCTACCTCGATCACGTGATCGACGCCCGCTCCCTCGGTGAGCTCGATCACACGCGCGTCCCACTTCTCGTTCGTCTTGTAATTGATTACGTCTGAGGCGCCCATCTCGCGCAGCCGTTCGAGCTTGGCGTCGCTGCCCGAGGTCGCGATGACGCGCGCGCCAATCATCCTGGCGAATTGCAGCGCGAAAATTGAGACGCCGCCTGTGCCCATCACCAGCACCGAATCGCCCGATTGAAGCTTGCCTTCCGTCACCAACGCGTTCCACGAGGTCACCGCCGCGCATGGCAGCGTCGCCGCTTCTTCATACGTCAGAAACGCCGGGATATGCACCACTCCGTCTTCGGCGAGCACCACGTATTCGCTGAGCATCCCATCGATGCCGCCGCCCAAAGAGGTCGCGTACATATTTTGAATTGGCGGACCGGCCAGCCAGCATTGCGTGAAGATTCCAGCGACGCGATCGCCCTTCTTGAAGCGCGTGACACCCGCCCCGACCTCGACGATTTCGCCCGCCCCGTCCGAGACCGGAATCAGCGGAGCCTTCATCATGCCCGCGAGGCCGCCGCGCACGATCGCGAGGTCGCGATAGTTGAGCGACGTCGCCCGCACTCGAATCAGCACCTCGCCGTGACCTGGTTTCGGGTTGGGCCGATCGACCAGGGTCAGGCTGTCGATGCCTTTGGCTTCGCGAATTTCGTACGCCTTCATGCTTTACCTCGATTTTCTTCGACGATGCGCCGCGCATCCCCAGCACGAAGATATGACCCGCGCCGAGTCGAAAGACAATGGTTTCGCGCTTCGCGTCGCGCGTTCGCCGCCGTCCCGGATTCTCCTCCCCACGCCGATCGCGCGTCTTCATGCTCAATCCTTTGCAGCCGGCGCGAAGCGCGTACTATAAATATTCTGGCGGGCCGAACGCGGCCGCCCGAGGCGCTCCGGGCACGTAAGGGGAGCCCTCTCGATCGGTACAGTCTGCCGCAGGATGAACGCCGCACGTCTTTCGCCTTCCGCCGCCAACATCGTCGTCCCTACCATCGTCGGGTGCGCCCTCTTCATGCAGACCCTCGACTCCACCGTCATCGCGACGGCGCTGCCGGTCATCGCCCGCTCGATGAACGAGCTCCCCATCCGCCTCAACCTCGCCATCACTTCCTATCTGCTGAGCCTTGCCGTCTTTATCCCGATCAGCGGATGGGTCGCCGACCGCTTCGGCGCGCGCTCCGTATTCCGCGCCGCCATCGCCTTCTTCACCCTCGGATCGATCCTCTGCGGCCTCTCCTCGACGCTCGGTGAACTGGTTCTCGCCCGCGTCCTGCAAGGCTTCGGTGGTGCGATGATGGTGCCGGTCGGCCGCCTCGTGGTGCTCCGCCTCGTGCCCAAATCCGGCCTCGTTGACGCGATGTCGTACCTCACCATTCCGGCCGTGCTCGGACCGGTGGTTGGCCCGCCCCTCGGCGGCTTCATCGTCACCTATAGTTCGTGGCGCTGGATTTTCTTCATGAATGTCCCGATCGCCATCCTCGGTATGGTCCTGGCCACCCTCTACATTCCCGACATCAAGCAAGAACTCACCATCCCGCTCGATCTTCGCGGCTTCTTCCTGACCGGTCTCGGTCTCGCCGGCCTGGTCTTCGGCTTCGAAACCATTGGGCGCGATATGATCCCGGTCAGCCTCGTGATGTCTGTGTTAGCCATCGGCGGTCTCGCCGTCGGACTCTATTATCTCCACGCCAAGCGCATCGACTATCCCATCGTCGATCTCACCTTGATGCGCATTCCCACCTTCGCCGCCTCGGTGCTCGGCGGCGGACTCTCGCGGATGGGCATCGGCGCACTCCCGTTTCTGCTCGCGATGCTCCTCCAGTTGGTCTTCGGCCTTAATCCCTTCGCCTCCGGCCTGATTACTTTCACTAGCGCCATCGGTGCGCTGACGATGAAGTTCACCGTCGGGCCGATCGTGCGCCGCTTCGGCTTTCGTACGGTGCTCATCGGTAACGGCATCCTCAGCGGACTAGTTCTTCTCAGCTATGCGATGTTCCGGCCGGGCATCGCCAAGAGCCTGATGATCGGGACGTTGCTCGCCGGCGGCTTCTTCCGCTCGCTGCAGTTCACCAGCCTCAACACCGTCGCGTATGCGGATATTTCGCCCCCGATGATGAGCGGGGCCACCACCCTTTCGAGCATGGCGCAGCAATTCTTCCTGAGCCTCGGCGTCACCGTCGCCGCCCTCGTGCTCCATATCAGCTTGTCGCTGCGCGGCAGCACGACCCTCGACGCCAACGACTTCGCCGCCGCCTTCGTCGTCATCGGCGTCCTGACGCTGGCCTCGACACTGTTCTTCATCCCGCTCGAATATCACGCCGGCGCCGAGGTCAGCGGCCACCAGCCGGCCCCCGACCTCGCCCGCGAACCCGTCCCCCAACCCGACTAACCCCTCCACGATGTATTCTTTGTAGTCGCTCTCCCCGCCATCTCGGCCCCTAACCGGTCGCCCCCGCGGTAAGCGCTCCCAGACTGACGAGCTCTGCTCCGCGCGCCGCCCGCGGAGATATGCTGAGCGGTCGTGGTGAGTACGATAACCCGCAAGGAATCTGCTCAACAGTGCATTTCTGCGCACGGATTCGTGCCCAAATCAGGCGCAATCGACACCGAAACCGCGGCTTAGCCTTAATTTCTTTAGAAAACGCTACCGCCATCGCGGTATCGTGGGTGGGAGCAAGCGAATGCAAACAATATTTGATGGACCCCGGTTGGGCCCGCTAGCATAACTTCGCCTCCGCGAATCATGATCCTTCGAATATCGTGTTACCAATCTTCGAATGAAGTGAAGGATCTGAGGTCGAAGATGTCTATTACAGTTGCAGAAATCACTTCGGAGCAGGCGGATCGAATTAGGCTGCTCGATGAGGGGCAGTACACTGACCTCAAGAGCCGAGATATCGCGCCCAAAAAGCTGACCACCCATATTTCCGCTCTCGCCAATGCCGATGGCGGCGATTTATACATTGGAATCACGGACAAAGAACGAAAATGGGAAGGCTTTGAAAACGTTGAGGCTTCGAACGGACATCTTCAAATCTTCGAACTTCTGTTCCCGCTCGGAAATGATTTTCAATACGATTTCCTAAAATGTCCCTCTTATCCCGGGCTCGTCCTGCACATTCAGATAACAAAGACGAAAGGCATCGTGAAAGCGTCGGATGGATTTCCATACATCCGCCGAGGCGCTCAGAGCATGATCGTCAATACCCCGGAAAAGAATCGACGCCTCGAACTGACCAAAGGAATTACATCCTTCGAGGACGACACGACCAATGCACCGAAAGAAATGATCGTTGATTCAGCCGTTACTAGAGATTTTATTCGTCAAGTGGTTCCCACGGCGGAACCTGAGCCTTGGCTGAGAAAGCAGTTTTTGCTTCGAAACGAACGCCCGACGGTGGCTGGGGGGCTTCTGTTTGCAGATGAGCCGCAGGCAGCTCTGCCTAAGCATTGTGGTATCAAGATTTATCGATATAAGACCCGTGAAGTCGCAGGCTTTCGCGAAGTTCTGGCCGATCACCCTTTGACGGTAGAGGGATGTCTGTACCAACAGATTCGCGATGCTGTGCAACGCACACAGGAAATAACCGAAAGCATCTCGGCTTTTTGAAAGGCACATTTACCTTTGTATGCCGCGATCAACCATTACCAGTAAGGGTCAGACCACCATACCCGGCGAGATCAGGCGACATCTCAAGCTCAAGGCTGGCGACCGCATCGAGTTCATCGTCGAACCCGACGGACGGGTAGTCTTGATCCCGGCGACCGTGGACGCGAACGAGTTGAAAGGATTGCTAGCGCCGGCGCCGCGACGAGTAATGTTGGAACAAATGGAGACTACCGTCCGGAAACGAGCAGCACGCTGGTGACCGGAATCGACCCAAACTCGTGGCCCCTTCACCCTGCTCTGAGGCTTCGTCCTGATAAGAACGGCGCCGTAGCGCCACCGGAGCAACTCTACCGGCGCCCCCTCCGACCGCTGCCCGCAAACTCATTGACCTCCTTGTGATCATTCGATGATCGCGCACTCGCTAAGCCCCTCAACCCTTCGCTTACTCAACAGCAAAAGGTCTCAACAGAATCTCCCGCGACACTTTACCCTGCTTACCCAACGGGAAGTCTGAAACCTCGATGAGGTTTCAGTTTTCCTGAAAAACCACCAGTTCCGCGCTCCTCAACCATCATCTGCCATTAACCCAAGGCTCTGGCATCCCACAGCCTTTCCCCTCGCCGAAAACTTTTTTTGGAAACACTGCGTCACTCTGCTATACTCTTTGTAGCATCGCGCTCCCCGCGCGAGTCCGGCTTCTCCACCGACTCATCTGCTGCGAAAGTCGGAAACCAGCCTCGAAGAGAGCACCTCTTTTGTGCGAAACGAACCCATTTTCACCGCGCAAACCTACTCCAGACAGCTACTGCGGAGACGCAAGCGGTCGATCGCCAATCTGGGAAATAGTGGATCACTCGGTCGGGAGCGGGACGGAGCCAGCGTTGTGAGCCTTCGCAAAAGCAGCGTAATCGCGGTCGTTCTGGTCGCCGTATGCCTCGGCAAAGTCGGCAAGAGCTTCATCGAGCGTCGTCGAATTGCCGCAATAGCCCGCGATTGCCGCCGCCGCACCCCATCGCGAATGCGCCCGTCCGAGCAGAAGGCCGCAGGCCGCCGCGTACGAATCGAGCAGATCGCCCGACAGTTTGGCCTCGACCATCGATCCTTTCAGGTTCCTCATCTGCCGCACGTAAAAGGGCCGGCCGTCGATCGTGGTCCAGCCGATCAGAATATCGCTGGAGGCCTGCAGCGTCCGTTGTCCGAGTACCACTCGGCGTCCGTCGTGACTCAGCGATGCGGGCAGCGGCAGAACGTAGGGCGCAAGCGCTGGAACCGTCGCCTCCTTCACCTGCAGGAACAGCGGATCCTCGTCGCCGTTGCCGAACAGCAAGGCCAGATAGGCACGCGTGCCGACGCTGCCGACGCCCACGACCCGATGAGCGACGTCCACCACTCGATAGCAGCGCAGCAGAGCGCGACGCTCCGGAGCGATCGTATTGACGTACGCGTTCAAGCCGTCGATCACCTTGTCGGCGGTCGCGCGATCGAGCCGCTTCAGCACTGGCGGATCGTCGCGAAACTCCCAAGTGCCGTCGGCTCGGCGCTGCGCCATCCGTTCGAGCAAGTGCTGATTGGTCTGCAAGGCTGCATGCTCGAGGGCCTTGCGCGCCGCCGCCACCGACTTGTCGCTCGGATGGAGCATTGGATGACGCAAACCTGGATACGCGTGCAGATGCCACAGGTCGAGATGACCCATGCTCTGAAATCGAATCGTGTTCTCGCGGTATGCGCCGGCGCATCGCAGCACCGCCTGGCGCCGAGCCTTGTAATTCGCTCCGTTATGACGGGCTACCACGTTGACGCTGATCACCAGGCGCTTCAGATCGAACTCCCACGGTCCAAAGGTGGTCTCGTCGAAGTCGTTGAGGTCGAAGACCACGCTGCGTTGCGCGGTTCCGTAGAAGCCGAAGTTGGACAGATGCGCGTCGCCATCGATCACCACGTTGATTCCACTGACCGGCGTGCGAGCCAGGTCCCACGCCATCACGGCCGCCGCTCCACGCAGAAACGCGAACGGCGACTCGGCCATGCGCGACATCCTCAGAGGCACGAATTCGGATTGACGGTCGCGGTTGCTCGCGATGACGGTCGCGACCGGGTCCGGCCGATCCAGCGGGGCTATCCAGATGGCGTGATCCTCGCGCGGTGTGCGCTTGCGCAGCGCCTTCCCCGCCGCATGGCGACTCTCCCAACCTTCCTTCTCGTCGCGCAAATCGACGGTGGAAACGTAGCCTTCGACGGCCTCCCACGAAGAGGACACCCCGGGAATCTGGAGGGTGGCGTCTGGAGAACCTGTGTTGCCGGATGAACCCATAAGGACGCCGCTTTTCAGTGCGAACGTACTTATGACTCATGCCCTTAGGACAGGCAATGGCCGACGATCGAGCGCTGTGCGCCTAGGATGCCACTCGATATCAGGCGCCCGGAATTTGCACCGGCTGGACCAATTCGTTGTCGCGCGCCGCCTGACTCAGGTTCATCGCAACGAGGTCGCCCGGCTGTACATCACCGGTCACTTCGACCTGGTAGCCGTCGTCGCGGCCCAGCGCCACTTCGGCCAGATGCACCCGCTCGCCGCGAACCAGCGGAAGGTAGATTTTGTTGTTGCGGAATACCAACGCATCGTCGGGCACCAGAATGCCGCCCGCCGCCGCGCGCGTACTGATGTTTACGTCGGCATACATCCCGGGCAGCAGACTTCGGTCTGGATTTGGCAGGTCAACTTCAACCAGCATCGTGCGCGTGTTCTGGTCGAGGGCTTCGGGATGGCGCGTGACGGTGCCGGCAAATTTGCGCCCGGGAAATTCGGTTACCGTCACAGTTGCCGTATCACCATCGTTGACGTAGGGCGCGACACTTTGAGGTACGTAGGCGTAAATCCGCACCGGCGCCAGCGTCGCCATCGCCACGATCGGCAGGCCGGTTGTAGGCGTGGTGGATTGAGGAATGAGAGCGCCAGGATCGACGAAGCGCGCGCTGATGATGCCATCGAACGGCGCCGTGACGACCTCGTAACGCTGCAATGCCAACTCCTGTTCGTAGGTGGCCTTCGCCTGGAGCATCGCCGCAGTCTGAGTATCCGCCGCTTGCTGCGGGATAACTTCGTTCACGAGCAGATACCGATCGCGCCGATCGGTCACCAGTTGCAGGCGGTAGTTTGCCAGCGCATCGGCGACTTGCTGATCAGTCTCTGGCGATTCGATGATCGCGATTATCTGGCCTTTGCGCACGTGGTCGCCCTTGTCGATCAGGATGGTTTTCAGGTAGCCGGCGACCTTGGCGTAAACCGAGGTCTCGATGTAACCGTGCACGCTGGCCGGCAGCTGAATAGTGCGCGCCGTGCTGGCACCCGAGATCGGCACTACCAACACCCGCGGACCCTTGCCGGAGGCTGCTACCAGGTCGCCCGTCTGATGCGCGAGTCGTGCCTGGCGGGCGAACACGAACCCGGCCGAAGCGCAAAAGATAACGACGATCGCGATAATCCATCCGAACCAAAAGAGGCGGCTCGGCTTAGGGTTCTGTTGGTCTTGCGAATCCACGATCGAAACTCCTTGAATCACGCACCCGGCATGGAGATGGCGTTGATGCGTTCGTCGCGCTGATGCTTGCCAATGAGCTTGCGGCTGAAAATCGAATATACCGCCGGCACGGTGAACAGCGTCATCAGGGTCGCCGCGATCAGTCCACCGATAACCGCGCGGCCGAGCGGCGCGTTTTGTTCCGAGCCGGAGCCAATCGCGAGAGCCATCGGCAGCATACCCAGAATCATCGCCAGCGCAGTCATAATGATGGGACGAAAGCGGATCGAGCCGGCCTCGATCGCGGCCTCCGATGGACCCATGCCTTCTTCGCGCATTTCGTTGGCAAAAGTGATGAGTAAATTGCCGTTAGCGACGCCGACGCCGACCGCCATGATCGCGCCCATCAAAGACTCGACGTTGATGGTTGTGCCGGTCAACACCAATATCCAGAGCACGCCGGCCAGTGCGCCCGGGATCGCCATCATGATGATGAAGGGCTCGAGCCACGATTGAAAATTCGCGACCATCAGCAGGTACACCAGCACTATGGCGAGGACGAGGCCCAATCCCATGGTGACAAACGATTCACGCATCGCAGCGCTCTGTCCGCGGATGATGACCTTGGTCCCGGGCGGCAACTTACCGAGCTTATTGACCGCTGCTTGCACCGCAGTCGTAGTGCCGCCGAGGTCGCGTCCTTCCACACCACAGTCAACGTCCATCACACGCTGCACCGTGTAGTGGGCGATGACGGCAGGATCGTTGGCATGCTTTATAGTTGCAACATTGCCAAGAAACTGGGCCGACTGCGGCGTAGAACCATTCGAGGCGGCCACGCCAGGCGATGCCGTAGTGCCGTTGGTGAGGGAGATATTCGCGATCTGGGCGACCGACTGAGTGGTCGCGATGGGGGCCTGCGTGACCACGTTGTAGTTGACGCCGTTGACCGGGTCGAGCCAGTAATTCGGCGAGATCAGACTGTTGCCACTCAACGACGAGAGCAGGCCGGAAGCGACTTGTTGCATCGTGATGCCGAGTTCAAGCGCCTTGTTGCGATCGACGCCGATCTTGAAGGCCGGATAGTCGAGCGGCTCGGCAATACGCGAATCAACGACGCCCGGGATGTTCAACATCATCGCTTGCAGACGCGACGCAATGCGGTAGTCGGAGTTCAGATCATTGCCCGAGATCTGCACATCAATCGCTGCGGGCAGTCCGAAGTTGAGCACCTGGTTGACGATGTCGGCCGCCTGAAAATAACCGGTGATGTTCGGATAGTCAGTCAGCATCATCTGGCGGATACGACGCTCGTACAGGTCCGTAGGCCGATGGCCCGGCTTGAGCTGAATTAGGATTTCGGCGTCCTGCGGCCCGATATTGTCGGTTGGATAAAACGCGAGGTCATAGGAGATGGGCACGTCGATGTTGTCGCTCATCCCCTCCAGTTCATCGGGCGGGATAATCTTTCGGATGGAGTGTTCGACGTCATCAACCAGCAACTCTGTATGTTCGATGCGGGTCCCGGTCGGTGCACGCACGTGCAACTTCATCAAGCCCGCGTCAACGGTGGGAAAGAAATCCTCGCCCACGATCAGGAGCAGCGGCAGCGTTCCAACGATCAGCAACGACACCGCGACCAGCGAGATCGTCCGGTGCTCGATGAAACTTGCGAGTGCCGTCGCGTAGCCGTGGCGCACGCGTTCGAAGCCGGCCTCGAAGCGGCGCAAAAATCGTCCCCAAAGGCCATTACCCGGATCTTCAACGTGATCCTCGGGGAGCAGATACGAAGCCATCGTCGGCACCAGCGTACGCGAGAGCAAGTACGACGTGAGCATCGCAAACACCACCGCCAATGCGAGCGGCGTGAACAGGAAGCGAGCAACGCCGGTCAGCAGCACCACGGGAAAGAACACGATGCAAATCGACAACGTGCCAACCAGGGTTGGCGTCGCGATCTGAGCGGCGCCGTCGAGGATCGCAGCCAGCAGCGGCTTATGCATCGCGTGGTTGCGGTGGATGTTCTCGATTTCGACGGTGGCGTCGTCCACCAGCATGCCGACGGCGAGCGCGATCCCGCCCAGCGTCATCGTATTGATAGTTTGGCCCGACAGCTTGAGCGCGACAATCGCAGTCAGAATTGACAGCGGGATCGACGTGATCACGATGAACATGCTGCGCGGCGAGCCGACAAAGACCAGCACCATTAGCGCGACCAAAGCCGCGGCCGTCACCGCTTCGCGCACAACTTCCCACAGCGCGGAGCGAACGAACGCCGACTGATCGAAGGTCAGCGATATCTTCATTCCGTGCGGGGCGACCGCCATGATATCCGGCAGACGCGCGCGGACGGCGTCGACCACGGCCAGAGTCGAGGCAGCCGCGTGCTTGATCACTAGCAGAAAGGTGCCGGGGCGCCCGTCAACGCGCACCACGTTGGTTTGCGGCTGATGCGTGTCGCTAACCGGCGCGACATCGCCCAGAAAGATTGGTACTCCGTTGACGAACCGAATCGGCAACCGGTTGAACTCGGAGACCTTCGACGGACTCATGTTGAGATCGACGTTGTACTCGTAATTGCCCATCCGCGCGGTGCCTGACGGGATCACGACGTTGGTAGTTGCGAGCGCGTTGCCGATATCGACCGGCGAAAGATTGTCGGCGTACATCGCCTTGGGATCGAGATTAACGACTACCGCGCGCTGCACGCCGCCGAGCGGGGCGGGCGAGGAAAAACCGGGAATCGTAAAGAGCTGCAGGCGCACGAAATTCAGGCCGTAATCGAAGAGCTGCTGGCCGGACAACGTATCGCTGAAGATGTTCAATTGCGCGACCGGAACATTGGCCGCGTTATAGGAGATAATTTGGGGTGGAGTCGTTCCCTGCGGCGCCTGGCGCAGGATCGTTTCGGACACCGCATTAATCTGCGCGATTGCGCTGCCAATATCTGAGCCGGGCTGGAAATAGATCTTAAGCAGCCCAATGCCCGTGATCGATTCCGACTCGATGTGTTCGATCCCGTCAACCGTGGTCGAGTAGGCCCGCTCGCTGATGATCACCATGCGGCGTTCCATGTCGATGGCGGAAAGACCCGGGTAGTTCCAAACCACCATCACGACCGGAATGTTGATTGCAGGAAAGATGTCGACGTTCATCAAGGCAAAAGAAAGTACGCCAAGTACCAGCATCAACAGGGCCATCACGGCCACCGAGAGCGGGCGGCGGAGCGCCAGACGAACCAGCCACATCATAATCGATTACTCCACGAACTCAGTCAAAACGGGCTAACGAGGTCATTTTTGGCAGCGGGCATGCATCTTTGGATGCATCATTTGTGCCGGCAATCCGACTGAGCATCGCTGAGATCGGTGGCCCGAAAAATTACTCATTTGGCCAAATGCGACGATTATCGATAGTTTGACAGAACAATCGATTATCGATAATCGATTCTATGGAGTCAATATAGTGAAATTCAAGCCGGCCGATATCGTCCGCGAGTCGCTCGCCGACCGCGTCCGCCAGGTACTGATGGAGCGGATTATCGATGGTACTTATCCGCCGGGTACGCGCCTGGTTGAGATGCAGATCGCGCGCGAACTCAAAATCAGCCAGGCCCCGGTGCGTGAAGCCTTCCGCGTGCTGGAAGCCGCGCGCCTGGTCGAAACTGAACCGTATCGCGGCACGCGCGTGCGCCAGGTGAGCGATCGGGAGTGCCGCGAGGCTTACCAAGTGCGAGCGGTGCTCGAGGAACTCGCCGCGCAACTGGGTGGCGCCCAGTTACGCGAGCAATCGCGCGAGTTGCGTACCGAAGCCGACGCGACGCTGGCTGCGGCGAAGCGCGGCGAAGTGGTGCGCTATCTCCATCACAACGTCCGCTTCCATCAAGCAATCGTGGAGGCCGCCGACAATACCGTATTGCGAAACACATGGGAGTCGCTGAGTTTCACAGTGGGGGCTCGGGTAAAGGCCTCGCGCGCTTCCGGCGACATGGTTGCGGTCGCCAGGGAACATCGGCAAATCGTTGACGCGATCGTGCACGGCGACGCCAAAACTGCGGGACGCCTGCTGCGCCGCCACGCCGAAGTGCTGATCGAAGACTCCACCTGCGGCGGCAAAGAGAGACCTTCGAGCGCAGCCGTATTTTCGGCCTCAAGGCCGCTCGAGAAGAAGACCTGGCGAAGCGCGAATTTGTAGCCGAAAGCGCGAGAGTTCCGAGTTGGATCGAAGCCCGCTAAGACGGAAATCCTCAAAGTACAGCCGGCGGCGCCGCACCGCCATCTGAAAAATCAAATAGTCAGTTCGTTTATTTCAGGTTGTCGTCAGGATCACGATACCACCGCCTTGGCCTGAACGCGCCAGTCGTTGTTGGTACCGCGATCGCCGGCGAGCCACTTGCGCAAATCCTCGTGCGCGCTGGCAGAGCGCGTGGCGGTAATCTTGTCGGCGTCGGGATGATCGACCGTGAACTCTAGATTCAGGCCATTGGGATCGGTGACGTATAGAGAGACGCAGTAGCCATGGTCGATTACCGCCGTCTCGAAGCCAGCCGCTTCGAGCTTGCGCCGGATCTCATCCTGACCTGGCGCATCGGCTACCTTCAACGCCAGGTGAACGAACGGTGAATGCGGTCCGTAGTGAGCAAACTTCTCGTGCTGTCGAGGATTGGCGAAGTGAAAAAAAGCCAGCGCGCCGCCATCGGCAATTTGAAAAAACAGGTGACAATAGTACAACTCATCTTCGCCGAACACCTTGTCGCATTCTCGCCAGGCCGCCACCATCGGCCAACCTAGCAGATCCTCGTAGAACTTCCGTGTTTGCTCGAGGTCGCGGCATACGTAGGCCGCATGATGCAGCCTGACGGGAACGGTATTCGGGTTGCCGCTGTTGTGACCATTGCTCTGCGTGGCGCCCATAGCGATTGCCCTCGTGATCAGGTTGTAGTCCGTGTCGCGGACTTAGCTCAGTTGATTGCTAATACTATCAGCGCAACCTCTACTGCTTACACACTTGCTCGCAGGCGGTTAGGACTACTCGCATCAACAGCCATGATGCAGCCCGGCGCCTATGACGTCTAGCTACTCCTTGGCATCGATCAGTACGGCAGCGAGAAGCGCCGGCTCCTTACCCTTGTTAACCCAGGCGTGATTCGTTCCGCGCTGGACCACGACATCGAATGGCTTGAGATCAACCTCTCCTTTATCGAGGAGCAAGGTGACTTCGCCGGAGAGCAGCACGATGTAATCGATGGTGCGGGTCTTGTGCATGCCGGGATGACGAGTAGTGTCCGCACGACAATGAGCGGCGTCCATCTGGGCGAACATCTTTGCCGTCTGACGTTCGCGCTCCTCGCGCGACACGCTGGGATCTTCAGGCGGAATAGCCGCGAAGCGAAAGATACTGCCGCCCGGCGGAGGCTCGAGCTTGCGCACCTGCAGACCCGCGTCGGCCGAACCGCTGTTGTCCACGGGAGTGGAATCGGTCATCCAGTAGGCGCCAAACGGTGTGGGCGGTGCGTCGATTACAACGACAGATTTTCCCTCGGCATCATGGCCAGTAATAATTCGACGTGGTTCGCGTGCCATCGGTAGACCTCCAACTAACTAACTATCGAATGAACAGATACTTACGCTTTCCGATCGAAATGGGAAATGGAATAGCAGTGTTGCGCGCTACCGCCCGTTGGCCATTATGTGTTAACCGATCTCAATCGTTCGATCGGGAGGATTTGGATAATGGCCAAGGTCAGCGGCAACGATCTCGTCGCGAAGGCACTGCAAGATGAGGGAGTTGACACCGTCTTCTATCTGACCGGTGGTCCGATGGTTGACGTTGCTTCGCGTTGTATCGAGCGCTTTCACTCGGTTGACGTCCGCCACGAGCAAGCCGCGGCGATGGCGGCGCACGCCTACAGCCGCGTGATCGGCAAGCCCGGCGTATGCTTCGCCGCTTCCGGTCCCGGTGTGACCAACCTTATCACCGGCGTTGGCAACGCCTTTCTTGACGCGGTTCCAGTTGTTGCGCTCGGCGGTGCGAGCGCAGTCTCGCAAACCGGTATGGGTGCCTTTCAGGAAATGGATCAGGTCGGAATGTTCAAACCGATCACCAAGTATGCCGAACGAGTTATCGATGTTCGCCGCATCCCCGAGATCATCAACAAGGCCTTCCGTGTGGCGACCAGCGGACAGCCCGGCCCTGTTTACGTCGATTTGCCCGGAGACGTGCTCTACAACCGGGTCGAGGAGGGCGAAGTGATGTTTCCCGGCAAACCGCACTCGGTGCCGCGAGTCGCCGGCGACCCCGCCTTGATCCGGCAGGCCGTCGCGATTCTCAAGCAGGCGCAACGCCCCATCATCCTCACCGGGACCGGCGTTTTCTGGTCCGGCGCGACGGATGAACTGAAGCAGTTCGTCGATCTCACGCAGATCCCCTTCTACACCACACCGCAGGGACGCGGCGTGATCCCGGAAGATCATTCGCTGAGCTTTCTCGGCGCGCGCAACCAGGCTTGGAAGGAAGCCGATGCGGTGCTGATTGTCGGTACGCGCCTCAACTTTATAGTTGGCTTTGGCCTGCCGCCGCGCTGGGCACCGAGCGTCAAGATCGTGCAGGTGGATATCTCGGATGAGGAAATCGGCCGCAACCGTCCGGTCGATATCGGCATCGTGGGCGACGCCAAAACTGTTCTGCGTCAGCTTATCGACGAAGCGGCCGATAGCTTTCACAAGCGCGGCGAATCGGCCTGGGTAGAGACCCTGCGCGGCTACGATCGGCGATCGCAGGAAAAATCCCAGGCGCTGCTCGATTCCGACGCTACGCCGATTCATCCGCTGCGCCTGTGCAAGGAAGTCCGCGATTTTATGGACCGCGACGCGATCATCGTCGTTGACGGCCATGAGATTTTGAATTTCGCGCGTCAGTCGATTCCGCTCTTCGCGCCGGGCCACTCGGTTAATGCCGGACCCAACGGATGCATGGGCGTCGCGGTGCCATTCGGCCTGGGTGCAAAGGTCGCCAAACCTGACAAGCAGGTAATCGTGCTCAGCGGCGACGGTTCCTTCGGCATGAACGGAATGGAGATCGATACGATGGTGCGCCACAACATCCCGGCGCTGATTGTTATCAGTAACAATGGCGGATGGGCGGGCAAGGGTACGATGGACGCAGGCCGTGACCTGGGCTTCAGCCGCTATGACAAAATGGCGGAAGTTTTCGGAGCCTATGGCGAACTGGTGGAGCGCCCCGAGGATATCCGGCCGGCGATGAAGCGCGCGGTCGCATCCGGCAAACCGGCGGTAGTCAACGTGATCACTGATCCGCATGCGCGATCCTCGACCGTTTCGTTTGCGAACTATCGCGCGATCTAGTGTTGGCTACACAGTTGATCACGCGAGGATGTTTTCTTCACAACCTAAAGAGGCACATATGATCGTTCAGGCGCGTAAGACCTATAAAGTTACTACCGAAAAAAGTGTTCCTATGAAGACGCGGGACGGAATCACGCTTTACGCAGACGTGGTACGTCCCGATGCGCCTGGACGTTTTCCGGTACTGCTCAGTCGCACACCCTATAGTAAGAAGGGAACAGACGACCCGAATGGTCCTAGTTACCTTTTCGCCCGTTACGGCTATATTTCAGTCACGCAGGACTGTCGCGGCCGGTTCGAATCGGAAGGTGAGTACGACACGATCTTTCAAGAGATCCCGGATGGTTACGACGCGGTCGAGTGGGCTGCACGATTACCTTGGTCCAATGGCCGGGTTGGTACCACTGGTCAGTCTTATCTCGGACTGACGCAGTATATGATCGCCTGCAATGATCCCATGCCGCCCTCTTTACAAGCGATGGCTCCTGTCTCGGCGTCGTCGGACTATCATGCGAGCTGGATCTATCATACCGGTGGCGTCTCACTGTGGGGCTGGATCATTCCCTACGCAATCTTCAAAGGGCTCAACACTCTCAAGCGAGCGAAACGCAACGATTTGTTTGAAAAAATGAAGGAGTACGTCGAAGGCGGTGAGTTTCCCATCATCCGGCAAACGCGCTTCGGCCTGAATGCCTTCACACCGCTAACCGACAAATGGTATCGCCACCTCCCCATCAAAGACTGGGTCGAGCTGCTGAAGGAGACCGCGCCGTATCTAGCCGATCATATCGCACATGCCGACGACGGTGAGTACTGGTATCGCGCCAACGTAAACCGGCATGCCGCGAGCGTCAGCGTGCCGATGCTACATGTCACTTCCTGGTACGACATTTTTGGCGAAGGCGGCCAGAACGCCTATAGCAGCATCAAACATCACAGCAAATTTGAAAAGGCGCGAAATGGGCAACGACTTATCATAGGACCTTGGGGGCATCTCCTCCCTTATAGTGTGCCGAGTTCGCGTGGAACCGGCGACATCGACTTCGGACCCGCAGCGCTGATCGACCTTAACGAAACTCTGTTGCGGTGGTTTGACTACTGGCTTAAGGACGTTAACAACGGAATCGTCGATGAGCCTGCCGTCTCCATCTACACCCTGGGGGAGAACCGTTGGCAAAATCTCTCCGATTGGCCGCCGCCGAATATGCGGCAGGTCCGCTATTTTCTTCATAGCCGTGAGAGTGCCAATACTCTAGCCGGTGACGGCTCACTCTCGACGGCGCCGCCAGATGCCGAGCACGCCGACACCTATGTTTATGATCCTGATGATCCCGCGCCGTCGCTAGGTGGCAACAACCTCGCGATTGATATGGGCGTTCAGGATCAACGATCGGTCGAAGAGCGAAAGGACGTACTGGTCTATACATCTGATCCGCTGGATCAGGCGCTTGAAGTTACGGGACCTGTGACCGTCAGCTTATGGGCGGCCTCATCTGCAGTGGATACCGACTTCACCGCGAAGCTGGTGGATGTGCACCCGAGCGGCTATGCCCAGAATCTTGTCGATGGCATCCTTCGCGCGCGCTATCGTGAGTCCGCGAGCGCACCAAAGTTAATGGAGGCTGGTAAGCCATATCTGTTCACAATTGATCTTTGGGCAACCAGCAATGTCTTCCTGCCGGGTCATCGCATCAGGCTTGAAATCAGCTCGAGTAACTTCCCGCGCTTCGATCGTAATCTCAACACCGGAGAGCCATTCGGCGAAGGAACCAAGGGAATCGCTGCACGTCAGACGGTATTTCATCAAAGCGATATGGCGTCCTACCTGTCGCTCCCGGTGATACCGCGATAGCGACGAGTATCAGTTGTTCAAGACCTCGTCGGTCCACACCTTGAAGCTCACCAGCGTGTTGGGACCGAACGTGGTAGCGATTGCGACGTCGATCGCGTCGCGGCCTCGCGCCATCAATACCCGCCCGATTCGCGGCACATTGTTGCGCGCATCGAAAGTATGCCACCGCCCGCCTAGATACACCTCGAACCATGCGGCAAAATCCATCGGACCGTAAGGCGGCGGAATTCCGATGTCGCCGAGATACCCAGTGCAGTAGCGCGCCGGTATATTCATGCAGCGACAAAACGCAACAGCCAGATGTGCGTAATCCCGGCAGACGCCCCTCCTCTCATTGAATGCCTCCGATGCGGTTCTGGTAGCCCGGGCATGTTCATAGCCAAATGAGATATGGTTGTGCACGAAATCGCAGATTGCCTGTACTCTGTTCCAACCCATCGCCGTCTGGCCAAACAGGTTCCAGGCCACGTCAGTGAGCTTCTCCGTATCGCAGTATCGGCTACCCAGTAGAAAGACCAACGCCTCCTCCGGTAGTTCTTCGATTGGATGCTGTCGCGCTGAAGTTGCTATTGCGTCGGGCTCGCCAGTGTCCTTGACCAGCGCCGAACTGGCTATTCTGAGTTCACCCGCGGGAGCGACGAGACGCGTACACCAGTTACCGAACCAATCACGATAGGCCGCAACCGGTATCGAAGGATTCGTCGTTAAGTGATCGGGTATGACGATGTCGGATGCCCGCGAATAGTGAATGTTTAGTACCAGCATCATCGGCGTCGGCTGCGGGCAGTTATAAATTAATTCGTAGCCAACTTTGATTTCCAACTGAGATCTCCTTCGACGTCAACGCCAATGCTGCAATCCGGATGCCGTTTGCGGAATCATCTCCGCCTTTCATCCCGGTGCTGTATCGATGCTTGCCCTTCCTCTTTAGGCTGCTGAGCTGACCGCGACTTCAACCTTCATTCCCAGGTAGTCGGTCGCGAGCCCCATCCAGGTGCCATGAAGTGGTATCGCATCGCGTGGATCAGGCACCGCTGCCACCCGCACGAGATCGCGGTTGCCGATAATTCCATTTGAAGGATCGAAATCGACCCAGCCAGGTCCGGGCAAATGCACTTGAGCCCACGCATGCGTATTGCCGCCGCCTGCATAGCTTTCGTCGTCCCCGCTCGGAATGTGCAGATATCCCGAGACAAACCGCGCGGCTATCCCGAGACTCCGCACTACGTCGATCATCAGCATCGCAAGATCGCGACAACTGCCGCTTCTTAGTTCGAGCGTCCGCCCTGGCGTCTGGATGCCTTTCTCATCCCGCCGTACGTGCTTGAAGCCTCCATTGATCCTGTGCGTAAGGTTAATCAGCAGCTCGCGCGTATCGGTCGCGGATTCCTTGCTCACCACTGTTCGCGCCCATTCGTCAACTTGACGATCCACATCCATCGGATTTCGTTGCATGTAGCGCGCCAGAGCCAACAACTCCTGCGCCCGGTAGTTGAAGGGATATGTCCGAGCGAATTCTTCGATTTGAAAGTCGCGAATATCCGCTTGCGTATGCTTGACGCGGACGGCGCTCTCGAATCGAAGCTCCTTGGCGCGGCCGGCGAATCGCGCAATATTTACATGGTTGCCGAACGCATCCTGGATTTCGCGAATGCTTGTCGGGGTCGGAGTAATCTTAAGCTCGGCCGCTATCACACTCTGATCGTCGCTGCTAAGCGGGCGCAGCATCATCCGATGCTCTCCGAATGCCACCGGATTCTTATACCTGTAAGTCGTGATATGCTTGATGGTGAGCGTGGACATCGCTGCCTCTAACCGATCTTTAACCACACGCCAATGACGATATAACCTTTGCATCAGCGACCGAAATGCCCCTGCTCAAATCCAGGGCACCCGTAAGTTTACTAACCTTATGGATGAAGCACCCACCACCCTTATCGCACCCGATGAGCCGCAACCCGTCACCGTCACCAACTACGACGGGCGTTCGCCGTTCGTGATCGTCTCTGATCACGCCGGGAAATATCTGCCGCGGGGTTTACAGATGCTCGGCCTCAATCAAGCCGAATGCGATCGTCATATTGCCTGGGATATCGGCGCCGGTGCGGTCTCTACGATGCTCGGGGACGCCCTCGATGCGATCGTTATACGACAGAATTATTCGCGCCTCGTCATCGATTGCAATCGCACGCCCGGATCGGAAACCTCGATCGTCGAATTGAGTGAACTCACCACAGTTCCCGGAAATATCGGACTCCGCGACGACGTAATCGGCGCTCGCGTTCGAGAGATTTTCCGCCCCTACCATGATCGGATTGCGCGCGAATTGGATCAGCGGTCACAGGTCGGCCGCCCCACCGCGCTGATTGCCGTGCATAGCTTCACGCCCGTCTTCAAGGATGCCGCACGGCCATGGCATGTGGGCGTACTCTATAACCGCGATTCGCGTCTCGCCGCTAAATTGATCGGCCTTCTACGACGCGAACCAGGTCTCGTCGTCGGCGATAATGAACCCTACAAAGTAACCGATGAGTCCGACTACACGATTCCGGTTCACGGCGAGCAGCGCGATCTGCCTCATGTCGCAATCGAAATCCGCCAGGACCTGATCGCCCACGAAGCGGGTCAGCAAAAATGGGCCGCGCTGCTGGCGCGCTTATTGCCCCTCACCTATCAATGAGTATTCGATCGACTCCGCTTCGACTATCGCCTTCGGTTATGTAGAGAACTGAAAGCTCCTAAGTTCGATGTCCTTTGCCGTCCCGCCTCCGGCAATCCCGCGTTTACCTGCGAATGGCGATTCACTCCTTGCGCACGATTCCTCTGCGTTCGAGCTCTTTTACCTGCCCAACATCGCAGCCGAGATACCGCGTAAAAATTTCCTCGTTATGCTCGCCCAGAAACGGCGCTTCCAACTCGAGCGGCCGCGGGAAATCCGAAAACCGCAGCGCGAAGCCCGGCAGTTCGAAATCGCCCAACGCCCGATCATGAACCTTCCGGATGGTCCCGCGCTGGCGCAAATGCGGATGCTTCATCGCTTCGGCCACAGTTAGTACCGGCGCCATCGGGATGCGCCGGGCGCGCATCGCGTCCATCGCCGCTTCATCGCTTGGCATCGATCGCAGCCAACCCTCGATCGCCTCGACTAGCGCCGGCAGATTCCGGATCCGATCTTCCCGCGTTGCGAAGCGCTGATCCTTGACCAGCTCCGGTTGGCCCATCACCTCGCACAGCGCCACCCACTGATGGTCCACTGCGCACATGATCACGATGTACTTCTCCTTGCCGCGGAAGATTCCGACCGGCGCCAGGTAGAACGAATGCCGGCCCGATCGGAACGGCTTGATTTCGCCCCCGCTCAGGCTATGCATCTGCACGCTGACCTCGTGGTAATGAAAATAGGTGTCCAGCAGCGAAACGTCCAGGAACTGGCCGCGCCCGGTGCGTCCGCGATAAAGCAACGCCGCACAAATCGCCAACGCCGCGTGCGCCCCCGTGCTGACATCTCCGATCGCCGCCTGCGGCACGTAGGGCGATCCCTCGGCCTCGCCGCCCATCGAGGTTATCCCCGCATATGCCGCCCCGAGCGTGTCGAACCCCGGCTCATTCGCAAGCGGGCCCGTCTGCCCAAAAGCCGACAGCGAACACATTACTATTCGCGGATTCAAGGCCTTTACCGTCGCGTAATCGAGCCCCAGCCGGCCGATCACGCCGGGCGCGAAATTCTCCATCAGCACATCCATCTGCGGAATCAGCCCCTTGATTAACGCCAGACCCTCGGGGTTCTTCACATCGACGCAGATGCTCTTCTTGCCGCGATTGTGCTGCACGAAGTAACCGCTTCGCCCCTGCTTGATTAGCGGGATCGCGCGAGTCAGGTCGCCGTTGGGCATCAACTCGACCTTGATTACCTCTGCTCCCATCTCGGCGAGCATCAAGGTGGCGGTCGGACCTGCAACCGCTTGGGTAAAGTCGATTACCTTGTAACCATCCAGCATCTGTATCGGCGCGCTGGCTTCCATCTGGTTCGCACCTCCCTCTCAGACTGGTTCCCATCTCACTCTCACATCCGGCTGACATCGAAAATCCGGCTAACATCGTAAATCCGGCTATCATCGTGAATCCGACTGGCATCGTGCAGCGGCCTGCCATCCGTGCAGGCCGGCATCGTCAATGTCCACTCACGCGGCCCCTGCTCCGGCTACGCATCTGACGCTGACTTGACGGCTTCGTAGTGAGAGCTGCATTCCCCCTTCTACGCTCGCCCGCCGCAACTATTCAACCGAGTTTCCATACACGTGAAATACACGCTGGTCTGCTGCGACAATCTTTCGCCGAGAAAAAAGATGGGGTTGGGTTTGGACCGGAGAGCATGAAGAGATGCGATTGCGTTCTGTATCCGGCGTTTGGGCAAGCAAGGAGCGAAAAGGCGAATAAGAATGGGTCGGGCCCGTAGCTCAAATCAACTGAAGACTTCCGAAGTGCTTGATGCCTTCAAGCCGGCCCTCGATTAAGCGATTCATATATTGGTTCACGATGTCTCGCCCTCAATTTTTGCGCAACCTCGCGATTTACACGGCAAGACCCACTTATGATGCGAAGTCCGATACGGGAGCGCAGCCACCGCGCGTCGCGGCGCGACCTGGACCATCACTATTCACTATGGAAGCGTTAAACCTTCACACCAGGCGAGCTCGCGAGCCGAGCTAACGAGTCTGCGAGGTGCGCTGAAAAACAAAAATTCTGAGGTTTCACAACTCTCTCCCCCCTCCGCGGCCTTCACGGTTCTTCTCCCTCCGTGGCTAGTCCTTAGTCGCGACGATCGTGATCTGCGGCACGCAGAATCCGATTCGGTCGCTCGCAATCTCAAGTTTGATCGCCGCCGCCAATTCCGGCGATGCGTTGCGCAGCAATCTTCGCAGCTCGACGACAGCATCAGGCGGCGTCTTTATTCGGCTCGTCCACTTATCGAAATCCATCGGCCCGCCGTTCTCGGTATAGTAGTCCAGCTCTTCCGCAACGATTCGCAGCCCTGCCGCTCTCATCATCACTCGCCATTCGCTCGGCCGATAGGAACGGACGTGCGAAGAATCGCGCAGCTTCTCGATGTGGTTAAGCGCGTCGGCGAGCGCGTCCTCTTCCGGCACGTGGCTGTCCACCACCAATACGCGTCCTCGTGGCTTTACCACCCGCGCCATCTCGCGGATCGCGGCCTGGACATCGGCAAAATGATGCGGCGCCTGGCGGACGGTTACGATTTCAAAGCTCGCGTCGGCGAAGGGCAGCGCCTCTGCGATACCCTGCCTGGCGCGGACGTTATCCAGTCCGCGCGCCGCGGCGTTGCGCGCGGTCTCGTCGAGCATCTGCTGGGTAATGTCGTAGGCGATTACCTCCGCGACGTGGGGTGCCAAGGCCAACGCCGTATGGCCGGCGCCGGTCGCAACATCGAGTACGTGGTCGCCGCGCTCGGGACGCGCCAGATCGACCACGTGTTGCAGCATAGTTTGGTCGCCATGGCCGACGCTGGTGGTGTACGCCGGCGCGGCCGCGCCGAACTGCGCTTGAACCCGATCGTGAACCTTGGTCGATTGATTCCCGCCGTCGTCTTCAATTTCTTTCATCGCCTGCTGCCTCCTTTGATCGTGCGCGAAGCTTCCGACTCTTTCTCTGTCCAGGCGCTAGCCTAGGTCGGCAATCCATATCTGTCCAATATTAAAAAAGAATCGATTAAGCTAAATTGCTTATATATGGAGCTTCGTCATCTGCGCTATTTCGTGGCCGTCGCGGAGGAATTGCATTTCAGCCGTGCGGCGGCGCACCTGCACGTCGCACAACCGGCGCTCAGCCAACAGATTCGGCAACTCGAAAACGAACTAGGCGTTGAATTGTTTCGGCGCACCAAGCGCCGCGTCGAAATCACCGACGCCGGCCGCGTGGTGCTCGAAGAAGCGCGACGCACCCTCGCCCAATCCAACCGCGTCATCAGCGCGGCGCATCGCGCCGCCGAGGGCACCGCTGGCTACCTCGGCGTGGGCTTCTCCAGTTCAGCCCCCTACACCTCGCTGCCCGCTATCTTGCGTGGCTTTCGTGCGCAGTTTCCGCACATCGTTCTTAACCTGCACGAGCGCAGTACCGAAGAGCAGATCGATCTCCTCGCGGCCGGCGCTATCGATATCGGCTTCGTCCGCCGTCCGGTGGAAAACGCGCCCCACGCCCTCGTCATCAAGACTATTCTGCGCGAACCTCTGATGGTCGCGTTGCCGCACGATCACCGCTTGCGCTTCACCCCGGCCGTCGCCGTGCGCTCCCTCGCCAGCGAACCGTTCATTCTTTTCCCGCGCCACGCGGCCCCGGGTCTCTATGATCAAATAAATGCGCTCTGCCGCCGCGCCGGATTCGAACCGAGCGTCGCCCAGGAAGCCGTGCAGATGCAGACCATCGTCAGCCTGGTCTCAGCCGGACTCGGCGTCGCGATCGTCCCCGAGTCGATTCGTAACCTTCACCGTGAACACGTGCTCTACCGCGCACTCTCGCCCGGCAGCGCACGGACCGAGATGGCGATCGCCTACGACCGGCGCAACGAATCCAAAGGCCTCGAGTCCTTTGTGCGCATCGTCATCGCTATGTCTTCGCCCTGAACCACGATTGTTGTGGATAAGTCCTACCCATAGGAACCATTAGATATGTTATACTGCTTCTGGTAGTTGCTTCGGTTTTGACCCACAGAATGTAAACCGCGGTAATGGTCGGGTCCACGGGCGTCAGATACCAACTTCGGCTCAGGTGCGTGTCGTTTCGGGATTCGCATTCCCAGCAACAGAGAAATTTGCACAAACGAACCCAATTTCCCGACCCTCTGCCCTCTTCGCCCCTCACTCCAGTCCTTGCTCGTCCGATTTTCGAGTTACCAGGTGACAGGAATAGGTCTTGATTACCAGCCACACCTCCTC
Source organism: Binataceae bacterium (SeqCode) (assembly GCA_036489375.1). Lineage (GTDB taxonomy): Bacteria > Desulfobacterota > Binatia > Binatales > Binataceae > JADMIL01. The sequence goes on from DASXFX010000054.1 coordinate 98,975, forward strand.
TCCCGCCTCAAGCATGAGTTCCTGGCACGCGCCCGGCGTCATATGGACTTCGAAACTCACCCCCGCCTGCACCGTGACGATGACGGTAACGCCTTCGCGCCGCAGCGACATCACGCGCCCCTTAAGCGTGTTGCGGGCGCTCAGACCCACTGGCTTGCTGTTCGCGATCATGATGTCTCCAGCTCTTATCGCCACCCGCACCCCTTCGCCCGGCTGCACCGCCGCCAGTGGAACCTCCAGGATGACCTCGCTGCCGCCCACACCGCAATTCATCGTGCCTTGCGACTCACTCACGGATTGGACCGTCGCTTCGAAGACGTTCTCGAATCCCACCAGGCTCGCGACGATCTCATGCCGCGGCGCATTGAGAACCTCCTGCGGAGTGCCCTGCGCCAGGATCCGGCCGCCGTCCAGGACCACCACGCGTTCGCCCAGCGCAAAGGCTTCACTCACCGCATGGGTAACGTAGACGATCGGAATTTCGTGACTCGCGTTCCACCCGCGCAAGTCCTCGATGATCTCGGACTTGGTCAACGCGTCCAATGCGGTCAGCGGTTCGTCCAGCAGCAGCACCATCGGGTCGGTGACCAGCGATCGCGCGAGGGCGACGCGTTGGCGTTCTCCGCCCGAAAGCTCGTTGGGCTTGCGTCCCCGCAGTTGAGCGATTCGAAAGGACTCCAGTATGGTGGCAGTCCTTTCCTCACGCATCGTCGTCGGCATCTTTGCCAGCCCGTATTTCACGTTTTGTTCGACCGTAAGATGCGGAAACAGCGCGAGATTCTGGAAAAGATATCCTACCGACCGCAATCGCGCCGGAACGTTGACTCCGGCCGCCATATCGAACAGTACGCGCGCGCCCAATGCGATATGGCCAGACTCCGGCGCGATCAGCCCCGCAATACAGTTCAGCAGCGTGCTTTTCCCAGACCCGGACGGTCCAAACAGTATTGTAATGCCGGCGCCCGCCTCGAATTCGGCCGCGAGCGAAAAATCCTTCCCCAGGGTCTTGCCGATGCGAACTGACAGACCGATCGCGCCAGCCAACGGACGCCCCCCGTCTCTCATGTCACACGCTGGCGGCTCGCCCTCGAAGATGCTTCGTCAACGATGGAGAGGCCATACCGCCCAGATTCTGCGATTAAGCGAATATAGAATCGAGAGCACCGCGAATGAAAACAGCAGCAACAGCAGCGCCATATGATTCGCGGTGGTGTAATCGAGCGCCTGCACATTGTCGTAGATCGCGATCGAAATCGTCTGCGAAATCCCCGGGATGTTTCCGCCAACCATCAGGACCACGCCAAATTCTCCCAAGGTATGGGCGAAGCTTAGGACGATGCCGGTGATTACTCCACCGATCGAGAGCGGCAGAATTATTCGAAAGAAGGTCCGCACCCGCGACGCACCGAGAATCGCCGAAGCGTTGATCAGCGTGGGATCCACCAGCGCAAAGGCCGCGGCCATCGGTTGGACCGTAAACGGCAGACTGTAAATGACCGAACCTGCAACCAGTCCTTCAAACGTAAATGGTAGTCCGTGCCCCATCCACGACTGGTACAAGCGCCCCACCGGACTCTGCGGTCCCATGGCCACCAGCACGTAAAAGCCCAGCACTGTCGGTGGCAAGACCAACGGCAATGCGACGACGGATTCGGCCAGGAACTTCCATCGCCACCGCGTGAAAGTCAGCCAATAGGCTAAAGGCATTCCGGCCGCTAACAGAATCGTGCAAACCACCAGGGCAAGGCGCAAGGTGAGTGCAATCGCGGACCAGTTCATCCCGGTCTGGCGGATTCAATTCGCAGTTGCAGAACTGTCCGGAACCGTAAATCCATAGGAGCGCATGAGAGTGACAATCGCGGGAGTCTTCAGGAAATCCATGAAATGCTGCGCCGCTTCCTTCTTTTGCGATGACTTTAGAATAATCGCAGCCTGCTCGATCGGCGGATAGTCGGAGGTCGCGATCACCACGTACCGGCCCTTGTCTTTGAGATTCGGCGCGACCGCCAGCGACAGCGCGAGTATTCCTATGTCCGCATTGCCCGACTGAACAAACTGAGCAGTTTGAGCAATATTCTCTCCCATCACGAGCTTGCTACTCACCTTGTTGTACACGCCCTCATGCTTCATCGCTGCCACTGCGGCCTTTCCGTAGGGTGCGTGCTGGGGATTTGCGATGGCTATCTTGTTTATATGTGGATCGGTCAGAACCTCCAATCCCGATTTCAGATCGAGCGTGGACGCATTCGGAACCCAGATTACGATCTTCCCGACCGCATACTCGTAGAGCGTACCGGGTTCGGTCAGGCCGGCTGCTTCGAGCATCTTTGGGTAAGCGATATCGGCCGAAAAGTACATGTCGAACGGCGCGCCGTTTTTGATCTGAGAGAAAAAATTTCCCGACGAACCATAGGAGAATTTCACGGAATTGCCGGTATCTTTCTGATATTTCGCGGCAACGTCCTGGAACGCGAATGTGAGATCGGCGGCAGCAGCGACAGTTATCTCTTCGGCGGCGACGCGGCCAGCCGAACCCAGGACCAACAGCGCGAGGAGCACCGCTATCAGCCTGGACCAGGTGGAGATGTTTGTGGATTTTCGGAACTGCCGACAGTCTGACATGATCAACTCCTTCCCAACCAGAGCCTGGGATGCTTGACTTCTCATCATGGTAGCCGAGGGCCAATTCGCGAGCCCTAGGTCGGATGTCGCGAATAGATCCTTTGGTCGGGGCCCTGGATGCCCGGCCTGCGGCGGCCGCCAGCCGTTGAATTAGCCTGCCGGCGCGTGGATAACCGCAACAAGCCGCTAATCGGCCTCGACAATGGCGGTTTTCACTGCGGCGAGGTTATGACATTATGGGAAACAATTGACAAGGACCATGGCAACGAACACCAAAACCCTGCGCAGTGCCCGTGACGCCCGCGGCTTTACGCAGCTAGAGCTTGCCCGCCGCGCCGGCATTTCCCGGCAAGCGCTCGGCGCTATCGAATCCGGACTCTATATGCCGAGCGTCTCCGTGGCGCTCAGCCTGTCGCGGGAGCTTGGTCAAAGCGTGGAAACGCTGTTCGGCGATGGGGGTCAGGCAACCTCGAACCGAATCGAGGTGGATTGGACCGGTGATGAAGCCGGCGGCCGCACCGCTTTCCCGTGTCGCGTCGCGCTGGCGCGCGTCGGCGGTCAAATGGTCGCGGTTCGCCAACCAACCGCGCAACTAATGTTGCCGGCTGCGGCCGGAATGCTCGAGCGCACTCAACGTAGCCGCGCGGAGGTTGAGACCTTCCGCTCACCGGAAGAGATCGATTCGACTCTGCTCATCGCCGGATGCGATCCCGCCGTCACCATCCTTACCGATTGGCTCGCGCGCCATCGAGCGCCAGTCTCGGCGATCGCGCTTCCTTGTTCGAGCAACCGCGCGCTTTCGATGTTGCTGGCGGGCCGCACCCATGCCGCCGGTGTTCATCTGAAAGATCGCGACAGCGACGAATACAACCTTGCGCCCGCACGAACTGCCCTCGGCCGCCATCCCGCGACGGTCATCGGCTTTGCCCGCTGGGAGCTCGGACTGGCGACGGCTACCGGCAATCGATTAGGAATCCGCCGCGTGGCCGATCTGACGCGCGGTGGCGTTCGCCTGGTTAATCGTGAGGTAGGCGCCGGAGCTCGCGCCTTCCTCGACGAGGCGCTCGCGGAATCGGGGATCGATGCCAAGCGCATCGACGGCTACGACTTCGATGTCGGCGGTCACCTGGAGGTCGCCGCCGCGATCGCTTCCGGCCACGCCAATGTCGGCGTCACGATCCGCCTCGCGGCCGACACTTACCGGCTGCCTTTCGTGCCGATTCGCGAGGAGCGCTACGACCTGGTGATACTCGATCGCGATCTCGATTCGACTCCGGTCAAAGCGATGCTCGAGGCGCTTAACTCGCGGCGTTTTGCGCGCGAGGTCAGTCAGTTCTGCGCTTACGATACTTCACAGATGGGCGCCACGATTGCTCGAGTCGCGTGAGGTTGCGGAGGTCCTCGGCAAAACGGGCGACGCTGAGACCATAGAAGGACGGGGTGTTTTTCGCCTTAATACTTGTCAATTAGCCTTTATGATGGCATAAACCGCATACGCCGTTGAAAACGTCAGACCGCCTCATCGGAGCATCGCATTAGTTGCGAATCTGACCGAGGAATTCATCAACGGACTCGGCCAAACGTCATCCACCGCAGGTCCGGCGCAGGGATAAAGTCTCGCGGATCGATGGGCGCGCGTCCAACAGAGGGCACAATGTCAGAAACGAACGGTCATAACGGGGCAACTCCGAAATTCCGGGTGATTGGAACGCGGCCGATTCGCCATGATGGCGCAGACAAGGTTACCGGCCGCGCCAAGTACGGAGCAGACTACTCGCTGCCCGGAATGCTGCATGGCAAAATCCTGCGCAGCCCGCACGCGCACGCCCGGATTAAGAAAATCGATTTTTCCGCGGCGCTCAAGCTGCCGGGCGTATTTGCGATAGTCACCGGCGCGGATTTTCCCGAAGTCGCCAGCAAGAACGAGATGGTCGGCGAAGGGGCAGTCAATCCGCGCTACCTCTCGATGAACATCCTGGCGCGCGACAAGGCGCTGTATGATGGTCACGCCATCGCCGCAGTCGCCGCGAGCGACCGCCATACCGCGGAGGAAGCGCTTCGCCTGATCGAGGTCGAATACGAAGTGCTGCCGCCGGTGATGAAGGTCGAAGAGGCGATGCGCGACGATGCGCCGATCATTCTCGAGGACCTGCGCAGCAAGGAAAGCGGACCGGATCAGCAAACCAACGTCGCCAATCATCTTCAATTCAAGCGCGGCGATCTCGACGAGGGCTTCAAGGCGGCCGACTACATAGTTGAGCGTGAGTTCGACACCGCGATGGTCCATCAGGGCTACATCGAACCGCACAACGCCCTGGGTGTTTACAGCAGTGACGGCCATGCGACCATCTACTGCTCCAGCCAGGGGCCCTTTGCGATCAGATCGCTCACCGCGCAAGTGCTCAAAATGCCTGAGGGCAATATCAAGGTCGTCCCGGCCGAGATCGGCGGCGGCTTCGGCGGCAAGCTGACCGCATACCTGGAGCCGCTCGCGATCATGCTGTCTAAGAAAAGCGGACGCCCAGTAAAAATGGTCATGACCCGGGCCGAAGTCCTGCGCGCGACGGGGCCAACTTCCGGCTCGAAGATTCGCTGCAAGCTTGGCGCAACCAAGGATGGCAAAATCGTCGCCGCCGAAGTCTGGATGGCCTATGAAGCCGGCGCCTTTCCGGGTTCGCCGGTCGCCGCAGGCGCGATGACGATCATCGCCTCGTACAACATCCCGCACCTTCGTATCGACGCGTACGACGTAATCGTCAATCGGCCCAAGACCGCAGCCTATCGCGCGCCGGGCGCCAGCAATGCCGCGTTCGCATCGGAAACGCTTATTGACGAACTGGCCGAGCGATGCGGCATCGATCCGATCGATTTCCGAATTATGAACGGGGTAAGCGAAGGCAGCGCGCAAACCGCAGGGCCTCCGTTCAAACGCATCGGCTTTATCGAAACCTGTCAGGCCATCAAGGACAGCCCGCACTACCAGTCGAAACTCGAAGGGCCTAATCGTGGCCGCGGCGTCGCCGCGGGATTCTGGTTCAACGCGGGACTTCAGTCCTCCGCCGTCGTCAACATCCACAACGATGGCACCGCGAGCGTGGTCACCGGTTCAGTCGATATCGGCGGCTCGCGCGCCTCGATGGCGATGATCACAGCCGAGGTCCTCGGCCTCGAAATCAACGAGGTCCGGCCGCTGGTCGCCGACACTGATTCGATCGGGCACACCGATGTCACCGGCGGCAGCAGAACGACTCTGGCTACTGGTCAGGCGGTTTACGAGGCCGCCCAGGACGTTGTCCGCCAGCTAAAAGAACGCGCCGCCAAGCTGTGGGAGAAAAAGCCCGAAGAGATCACCTTCGATGGGCGGGCCTTCAGCGCGGTTGGCGAGGGCATTTCGCCCATGACGGTGAAGCAACTCGCACCCCGGCTGGCCCGCACCGGGGGGCCTGTGGTCGGACGCGCAACCATCAATCAGCGTGGAGTCGGGCCGGGCTTTGCGGTTACGCTGGTCGATATCGAAGTCGATCCGGATACCGGCAAAAGCCAGGTTTTGCGTTGCACCATTGCGCAGGACGCCGGCAAGGCGATTCATCCGAGTTACGTCGAAGGCCAGATGCAGGGCGGCACCGCGCAAGGTCTGGGTTGGGCGCTGAACGAGGAATACGTTTACGATTCGAAGGGCAACTTGCGCAATTTTGGCCTGCTGGATTATCGGATGCCGACTTGCCTCGATTTGCCTATGATAGAGACCGCTATCGTCGAGGTACCGAATCCCGGCCATCCGTTGGGAATCCGCGGGGTCGGCGAGGTCTCGATCGTGCCACCACCGGCCGCGGCAGCAAATGCGATTTATCGCGCCGTCGGAGTGCGGATGACGACGCTTCCGATATCGCCGCCGCGATTGCTGAAAGCGATGATCGACAAACACCAAACCGTCGAAGCGCAGGCGGCCGCTGCGGACTGAGAACTGCAGCGCTCACAGGCGCGGTCCAGGCGATCCGTCGGCGACATTCGGTTAGGCTCGTGACGGAACAGACCTGCGGTAGTAGATTTTTCTTCAGGTGATCATTTATGAGCGAATCGAAAATGCAACAGCGTAAGCTCGGCACCCAGGGCCTGGTCGTTTCCGAACTGGGCCTCGGATGCATGGGCATGTCGGAGTTCTACGGACCGCGCGACGATACCGAATCGGTTGCGACGCTCCATCGCGCGCTCGAACTCGGAATCGATTTTTTCGACACCTCGGACATGTATGGGCCGTATCACAACGAGGAACTGGTCGGGCGCAAGTTCGGGCCCGTGCGTAAGAGTGTGATCATCGCGACCAAATTCGGCATCGTCCGCCATCCCGATGGTACTCGTCAGATCAACGGACGCCCGGAATACGTGCGGTCTGCTTGCGACGCCTCGCTCAAGCGCCTCGGTATCGAACAGATCGATCTCTATTACCAGCATCGGGTGGATCGGACCGTGCCGATCGAGGAGACCGTCGGCGCCATGGCGGACCTTATCAAGGCCGGCAAGGTTCGCTATCTCGGTCTTTCGGAGGCGTCGGCGAAAACCATCCGGCGCGCGCATGCGACCCATCCGATCAGCGCGGTCCAATCGGAATATTCGCTGTGGAGCCGCGATATCGAGAACGAAGTGCTCCCGACGCTGCGCGAGTTGGGCATCGGCCTGGTCGCATACAGTCCGCTCGGACGCGGGTTTCTGAGCGGCGAGTACAAGTCGCTCGACGATTTCCCGCAAGGCGACTTCCGCCGCCTCAACCCGAGATTCCAGGGCGAGAATTTCAACCGCAATCTCGCGGTGGTCGAGCGCGTAAATCGAATCGCCGCGGAGAAAGGCGTCACCCCGAGCCAGCTCGCGCTCGCCTGGGTGTTTGCGCGCGGAGAGGATATCGTGCCGATTCCCGGAACCAAGCGGCGCAAATATCTCGAGGAAAACGCAGCCGCCGTCAACATCAAATTGAGTGCGAGCGATCTAAGCCGCATCGAAGAGGTAGCGCCCAAGGGCTTCGCCGCCGGCGATCGCTATCCCGACATGAGCGCCGTTGACGTCTGATCGACCTGGCCCGTCTGACCGACAAGGCTTCGACTCTGGGGTGCTTCTGGATTCGTCATCCATTGTTCGAGGGCTTGGAAAGCGTGGAACTCCGACGCCACAACCTCCGTTTATATGACAAGCTCATTGCGGAGGACCTTCCAATGCCTAGCACCAGACCAATGCGGAACATTACGGCGATAGCGTGCGCCCTGATTTGTTGCGCGACCGTCGCGATGGTCGCGCCCGGCGACGCCCTTGCCGAATTGCTCAAGGCCGGAGACCCCGCGCCCCAATTCTCGACCCAGGCCATCTATGGCGATCAGACCACGCCGGTAAAGTTGAGTGACTATCGCGGCCAGGTCGTCGCGCTCTACTTCTACCCCAAGGACTTCACTCCGGGATGCACTACCGAGGCGTGCACCTTTCGCGACAGCTACGCGAAGATCAAGAAATCCGGCATCGTGCTGCTCGGATGTAGCGTCGATACGGCGGACGCCCATCGTGCGTTCATCAAGAAGTACGGCCTGCCATTCCCGCTGTTGCTCGACCCCGACAAGAAGATCGCAACGGAATATGGCGTCGCCAATGGCATCGCCAAATACGGTCTCGATGGGCGCGTTACCTACGTGATCGGCGGTGATGGAAAAATCCTCAAGGTTTATCCAAAGGTCGATCCCGCCACGAACGCGTCCGAAATCATCAGTGAGTTCGGCGCTAAATCTACGGCCGCGGCGAATTAAGGACCTCGACGCCGAAGCCACGGTTCGTCAGCTCGACGGGCGCGGCACGCTCGCTCAAAGGAGCGGCTCTCGCCTCGCTGCTCACATCGTTCATATCGATCTCTTGTGACCGCCCGGTGTCTCTTACGAGATCACGGCTTCAAGCCGGTTCAATTTTGAAAGACCGTGTAGCAATTGCTAATCCCCGATCAATCGGAAGACGAGGTTCGCTGAAGTGCATGACGAAAAGATCTCCCGGCGAGGTCGCATCGTTTAGTGAAACGAGAATATGATGCCCTCGAAGTACCGGGATAGAAGATGGCTCTTAGTCGTCGCCAGTTCCTCACCAAGGTCGCTGCCATAGGCGGAATCGGAGCAGCTTTTTCTTCGATGCAGGCGTTGGGGCTGGCCTCGACGGCCTTTGCCACACCTGCGCCGGTATTGCCTCCCAAAATTGGCCACGGCACCCGCATCGTCATCCTCGGCGCGGGCATAGCTGGACTTGTCATGACCTATCGCATGGAGCGAGCCGGATTTTCGGTGACCCTGTTAGAAGCGCGACGGCGCACCGGAGGCAGAAACTGGACGCTCCGTCGCGGCGACAAGGTCGAGATGATAGATGAAGATCAGCAGACGGTGGGCTTTTCCAAGGGTAAGTATTTCAACGCCGGGCCGGCGCGAATTCCCAGCCTCCACCAAGGCATCCTCGGTTACTGCAAGCTGCTCGAAGTACCCCTTGAAATTGAAGTCAACTTCAGTGACAGCGCCTTGTTGCAATCGGACGGCTCCTTTAACGGTAGGCCGATTCAGGAACGGCAGGCGATCAACGATTTCCGCGGTCGAGTAGCGGAATTGTTGACCAAGGCCACAAATCGCGGCGCGCTCGATCGGGAATTGACCGCCGAAGACAAAGAGCGCCTCGTCGCCTTCCTGCGAACCTACGGAGATCTGTCGAAAGATGGCCTCTACGAGGGCACCGACCGCGCAGGTTACAAAGTCTTGCCCGGAGCGTACGACCAGATTGGTGTTAACCGCGATCCGTTGAGCTTGCACGATTTACTTAAGGATGACGCACTGGACGGCATGATGTTCGATGAGATCATCGTCATGCAGGCGCCAATGTTCGAGCCAGTAGGAGGAATGGATCGGATTCCAGCCGCATTTCACAAATCGATAAGAAGCCCAATTCTGCTTGGTGCAGAAGTTAGAGGTATCTATCAAAATGAGGAAAGGACTGAGATCGCCTACCTCGAACGAAGCAGCGGCAAATCCGGTAAGCTCACTGCGGACTACGTCGTCTGCACAATTCCGTTACCCGTCCTTGCGAACATAGAGGCGGACTTCAGTCCTCAAGTTAAGCAAGCCATCGCTGGTGCGAAGTACGATCATTCTGCGAAGGTCGCGTTCGAATCGCCCCGCTTCTGGGAAGCTGAACAGATATACGGCGGACTATCTTTCGGAGGCGCCGACACCGGCGCGGTCTGGTATCCCAGCACCGGCTACCAATCGGCTCGCGGCATTATTCTTGGCGCCTATGTCTCGGGTAAGCCAGCGGTAGCATTCGAGGCATTGCCGGTCTCCAGGCAGATCGATATGGCGCGTAATGCGATCGACAAACTGCATCCGGGTCACGGAGCCGAATTGACTGCGGGCGTAGCCGTGGATTGGAACAGAATTCCATATAATCTCGGCCCCTGGATTCACTGGACGAACTCTGCCTCCGACACCGACGCTTATCGACTGCTGAATCAACCTGACGGACGTATCTATTTCAGCGGCGCGCATCTAAGCCAATTACCAAGCTGGCAGGAAGGCGCCGTGCTTGCGGCACATCGCACCATAGAAATGATCGCGACCCGCGTCGGTGCGACGTCAACTGCCCAACGTGATCGAAGATCATAACAGTGCTGCGACGTTGGGATGGTCTCCGCCGGGCAACTTTCTGTCCTCAAGGGTTTTCTTTCAAAAACCGTGTGACTAAACTGGCTGGATTGATAAACGGCCAATGCTGATGGGATTGGATGCCGCACGGCAGCTGCGGAGCTAGGATGAAAAATGCGGTTCGCTCGATCTGATCCCGCGTTGGAGCAAGTGGCAGATCGGAAGGAAGTTCAAGAAGCGGAAACTTCGCTAACAATAACTTTCGCGGCCCAACGATAGGCCTCCGCAACAAAGAACCACGTTTGCCTCACGACGTGTTAAGAATGTGCGGCTCTGTGAATCGATGAACCCCCGATCGACAGGAAAAGTTGAGTCAGTAATCTCGAAAGGTTGTAATGAGATCATTTATTCGTTCGTTTTTCGTATCGTTTGTTCTGATTGTCTTCGGAGTCCTTATCGGACAGTCGGCCTTCGCCGCTGAAAGCACCGAACCTGCGGCTCCGGCCAGCCCGGCGACTACCACGGGCGCTGCATCAACCGACGCGAACCCACCGCAGGCGGCAGCAACGGCTCCAGCGATCCCGCTCGGAACGGTGATAACTCCCGCGAATTGGCAGCAGTATCAGCAATTCATGCCGGACGGGATGGTCAGTCTCTTCGAAGGCCGATCGGCGTGGAAGATGCCGAGCGATCTATCGATGACCGTCGGTCCCACCGTCATCCATCCACTGCCGGCGGGCTACATGGCCGCCACAGAAAAATACAGCCCGAACACCCAGCTGGTGGAGTTGCCCGGAGGTGGACTCACGATAAGTGGGTATCAAGGTGGCATACCGTTTCCGAATCCCACGGAACCCCATCGCGGATGGAAACTCCTTGCTGACTTCTGGTATCGCTACATACCTCATATCGTCGTCAACGCGCCTGAAAACCCGGGCTTTAACTGCACCCTCGATGGTTTCGGCAATGTCAGTTGCGTCAAGGGGTTGTGGGTCGCGCGCCAGCTCTCCTACAACACCGATCCGGGGACGCCGTCCTCGTTTCCGGGCGCCGAAGGCAAGTACTACACAACATGGTTTATGGTCGAGGAACCCGAACAACTGCGTTACTCCACGACACTCACTATGGAGTACACGGATCTGACCAAGCCCGAGGACGTTTTTGTCTTTGTGCCATCGATGCGTCGGACGCAACGCCTGTCCGCGGCCGCGCGCTGCTCGAGCTCGGGCACCGAGATGACACCTGACGACGGCCGCTTCGGTTTCGACGGCACCATTCCCGACTTCAGCGCCGACTTGGTTGGCACGCGCAAGATTCTGACCGAGATGGACATCAAATCCGCCGGCGCGAATTTTCCCGACAATTACGACATGCCGTTGGGTTGGCCCACACCGTCATGGGGTCAATGGGAGCTGCGAGATTCGTATATTCTGGACATCCGTAAGCTGCCTGCGAAGGCGTCCGGCTATTGTTACGGCAAACGGATTCTCTACGTCGATCAGCAGTTTTTCGGCCCTCTGTGGCTCGATCTGTACGACCCCAAGATGCAGTTATGGAAAGTTGCATTGCTACAGCCGATCGTCACCGACATCCCACGCATCGGGCTGCAGAACTCGAGTGGCGCGTGGTATTCCCATTGGTGGGATCTGCAAAGTCATCATGCCACCTTCCAGGGACCCCGAGATGGCCACGGTTATAACGTCCTGCTGAATGACAACGTGCCGGCGTCCTATCTCGACGTCGAGCGCTACACGACGCCCGGTGGCCTTGGTGACGTTATGCGCTAGGACCTGCTGCGTTGGCAGGATTAGGCGAAACGCTTCGGGCCGGTCTCCAGGTCGAGGCCCGGTTCTGTCATCACGATCGGGATACACCCCAGATGGGGCCCTGGTGGGAAGGGCGAACCCGTTGGCACTGAGTCATCCTCTGGGCAATCCCAGAATTCGCTCTCCGATTATATTCCTCTGAATTTCGCTGGTGCCCGCCGCGATCGTCAGTCCTCGCGCCGCCAGCATCCGGTACGCCCATCTGCCGTCGTCCATTGCATGCGGTGCCTGATATTCGATCTGCCCATAGGCGCCTAGCAGTTCCATCGCGAAGCTGTTTAATCGCACGTTCAGTTCGGTGGACGCCAGCTTGAGAATTGATCCCTCCGGGCCGGGCGGACGACCCTTTAGTCGTTGGGTCAACTGCCGCAGTGCCGCGAGCCGGATCGCCTCCGCCTCGGATCGGAACTTCACCAGCTTCTGCCGCACGCTCGAATCATCCCATGCGCTTTTGTCCCCGGCGTTCGTTTGTGCCGCGGTGCGCACCAGTTGATCGACCACGCTTGTCATATCCGGCGCGCGCCGCTCATACATCAACGAAGTCAGCGCGACCAGCCACCCGTTGTTCCGCTCTCCAACGATATTCTTCTTTGGTACTCGGACGTCCTCGAAGAATACTTCGTTGAAGCCGGTATCGCCGGTCATCTGCGTCAGCGGCCGCACACCGATTCCCGGAGAATGCATATCGACCAGTAAGTAGGTGATCCCCTTGTGCTTGGGCGCGTCCGGATCGGTTCGCACGAGCAGAAAGCACAGGTCTGCCTGATGGGCGTTCGAGGTCCAGAGCTTTTGTCCATTGACGACGAAGTAATCACCGTCATCCACCGCCCGCGTCTGCAACGAGGCAAGGTCGGATCCCGAAGCCGGTTCCGAATAGCCCTGGCACCAGATCTCCTGCGCACTCATCATTGGTTGCAAGTAACGCCGGCGCTGATCCTCGGTTCCCCAATGCATCAACGTCGGCCCCACCAGACCGAGTCCCTGCCCGTTGACGATGCGCGGCGCACCCGCGCGCGCCAGTTCCTCTTCGTAGATGATCTGCTGCGTCAGGCTCGCACCGCGCCCGCCATACTCTTCAGGCCATTGGATCGCGATCCATCCGCCCTTATATAAGAGCTTATGCCACTCGCGGCGGCGCTCGAATTCCTCGCTGTCCTCACCAGCGAAGAACTCCACCGAGAAATCCGCGCGACGTGTGTCCGGCTGCAGATTCACTTTCAGCCATTTCCTGAAATCGACGCGAAACGCCTCGTCCTCCTGGCTGAATCGAAAGTCCATAGGTTCATGCTCCTCGCAACATCAGTCGCCGCATACTCACTCTCGCATCGGGCAAAGCTGACTTCCTACCTCGATAAAGATATGAATGCGATTGCAGCAGACTCCTATCAGCATCAGTTGTGATTGTAGCCACCGGCCTCGGTCTCGGTGAGCGGCTGCGAGACCGGATGCTTTTCGAAAAGTACCAGCGAACGCCGAATGTCGTCCAGTAGAAGGTCGCCGAGGTCACGGCTTACTCCATGGCGAACCAGTATTCGCTGGATCACGAGATCCTTTCGATTCGGCGGCATCGAGTAGGCCGGAACCTGCCATCCGCGCGCACGTAAGCGATCTGAAAGATCGTAGAGTGTGAAACGCGGATCGATCCCTTCCTGCAGCACCCAACAGACTGCGGGAAGCCCACCGTGTCCGTCATGGACGATGCGGAACGGCCCCATCTTGCCAATCTCGGCCGCCAGGTATTGGGCGGTGTGGTAACACGAGTCCTGGATCTTGCGGTAGCCTTCGAAGCCGAGTCGAAGGAAGTTGTAGTACTGGCAGACGATCTGACCGGCGGGACGCGAAAAGTTGAGCGCGAAGGTCGGCATATCTCCGCCCAGATAGTTGACGTGGAAGATCAGATCTTCCGGTAGGTCCGCGTGGTCGCGCCAGACAATCCAACCCACACCCAATGGGGCTAAGCCGAATTTGTGGCCGGACGTGTTGATTGACTTGACTCTCGGTAAGCGAAAATCCCAGGTGAGGCCGGGATCGCAAAATGGCGCGAGGAAACCTCCGCTCGCAGCGTCGACGTGGATTGGGATGTCGAGACCCGTATTCTTCTCGAGCTCGTCCAACGCCGCGGCGATTGCTTGGACCGGCTCATACAGACAGCAGGTCGTCACGCCGAGCGTGGGGACCACCATGATGGTATTTTCGTCGCAAAGAGCGAGGGCCTGTTCGGGCCCCATCAAAAATCGGTCGCGTTCGACGGGGACTTCCCTGACCTCAACGTCGAAATAGCGGCCGAATTTGTGCCAGCAGACCTGGACTGCTCCGCACACCAGATTTGGCCGGTCGGTGGACTTACCCTGCGCGCGCCTGCGCGCGCGCCAGCGCCATTTCGCCGCCAGACCGCCCAGCATCGCGGCCTCGCTGGAGCCGGTCGTCGAACATCCGATGGTGTTGGCGGCGGCGGGAGAATTCCACAGATCGGCGAGAATATGCACGCAGCGACTCTCTATTTCGGCGGTCTGCGGATACTCATCCTTGTCGCACATATTCTTGTCGCTGCATTCCGTCATGAGGGCCTGCGTCTCGGGGTCCATCAAGGTGGTGCAGAAGGTCGCGAGATTCTGGCGTGCGTTGCCATCGAGCAACAGCTCGTCGTGCACAAGCGCGTAAGCATCTCGCGGCGAACGCTCCTCGCGCGGAATCTTGTACTTCGGAACATCGCTGGCCGGATCCATAATATCCAACGCCTTCCGGCCGAGGTCATTCTTCTTGTGTAGTGACATCTGATTCCTCCGACGATACTCCAAAGCTGACCGCGGCTAGCGAACGAAGCAATGCTCGCATCGAGAGAAAGCCGCGACGAGTGGTGCAATTAGCCAACAACACGCTCGAGAGTGCAGTAGCCATACCACAGGATTTCGATACCGATGCAGAGCAGGATGAAGGCCGACAGCCGTACCATTACATTAGTGCCATTCTCTCCAAGGACGCTGGCGCTTCTCTCGGCGAACCGGTAGCAAACGAAGATGGTTGCAGCGATCGCAACGAGGCCAGCGACGGCCGCGGCGGCGAGCAAGGGAATCTCGGCCAAGGTACCGCGCGGGCGTTGGCTGCCGAGCGTTATCGCGACCGCCATCGTGCCTGGGCCGACCGTTATGGGCATCGTGAGCGGATAGAACGCATCAGTCGGTGGCGGCGGGCGATGGGCAGCGCGCTCTTCGTCTGCCTGATCTCCCGCCTGAAGCAGGTTCCATCCGGTTGCAGTAACGACGAGTCCGCCGGCGATGCGCACGATGGGCAAGGTGATGCCGAAGAACTCGAGCACATAAGAGCCAACGAACATCGAGCCAATCAGCAGGAAGAAGCTATTCAGCGCAACTCGCAGCGCCAATCCGGAGCGTTCGTCCTCGGTGCAGTGGCGGGTCAGGCCGAGAAAGATTGGTGCGCCGCCGATCGGGTTGATGATCGGGAATAGGCCGGCGTAAACCAGCAGAAAGGCGTTGGTAATGCCGTTGAGGGATGCGTTCATGCCGCACCCGAGGTGGTCTCGAGTGCGGTAATCCGTACCGAATGGACTGAAACGAGCACCTTTAACACCATCATTGAACAACTATCGGCTCTGTTTTCGGCGTGATTTGCAGGTTAGCGGCCTCCAAGTGGTGAGTAATGCGTGCAATTTCCGTCATTGGTCGTGCAACCGTCGATAATGAGTCGGCAAGTAGAAGCCTCGTGCGTGCTGACCGCCCGATGGAGGATTCCGGCGGAATCGGTGGTGAGATTAGCACTCATGCAGCTTAGCGCGGTGCAATTCCTGAGCGTAGGCCATTGGAGTGGGCTGCGGCCGTCTGGTCGATAGCCGGGGCGGGTAGCGCGAGATCAGTTTGCGCTATTTGCCGGCTGGAGGCTTTCTAGGCGGGTTCGTTTCGCATTTTCCGCGCCAACCTGATGCGTAATCTCGGCGCGGATACTACAGAAAGCATGATAGCATAACTCGTGGTACCAGAACAACCACGTGCACGACAACCGCGTCGACGAGCCGCGCTTTGGAGTGATGCGATGGGCGGTCACGATCGGGAGGCGCAGGCTCCCGATCGATCAACGAGCCGCGCTTTGAAGTGACGCGAGTGGCGATCCGATTTGCGCCGAGGGCACGCCACCGGTTCGGGTGACGCGCGGCCGATCGCGGCGACTTGTGGTCACGATCGGGAGCTTCTTTTTGGGTCGGGGTGACGCGCGACCTATCGGGAGGTTCGAGTCAGCATCGATCAGTTTCACTGACTGGTGCGACCTGTAATCACGACCAAGGCGATTCAAGCAAGGGATCGATCGTCTTCGACCATTGGTGGTCACGACCAGGCGGTTCGAGCAAGGGATCGACCGGCTGAGCTGCCCGCAGTTGCGATTGGCAGCCTCGAGCAAGGGATCGATCGCCTTCGACCATGGTGGTCACGATCGGGCGGTTCGAGCTAACGATCGATCAGCTTCGCCCATTGATCGACGTTCGCCATCACTTTGTCGCGGGTCTCCGGCGGAACCCAGCTTGAAACATAATCGACGCCGGCTTCGACAAAACGTGCGAGTGCCCGGCGATCCTGATCGAGCTTACCGGTTGGCTCATAGTAGGCGCCGATCGTGAGAGTGCGAGGTTCGCGGGCGGACTGTGAGAGTACTTCGCGGAATTCGGCGAGTTTGGCGAAAAAGGCGTCGCCGCGCACCGTCGGCATCCAGCCGTCGCAATAGGCGATGGCGGCACGCATCGCGGCGGGCGCCTGACCACCCATGATGATTGGCGGATAGGGTTTCTGCACGGGCTTGGGATAGGACCAGATTGAATCGAAGTTGACGAAATGGCCGTGATAGGCGGGCTCTTCCTGAGTCCAAATCGCCTTCATCGCCTCGATGCGCTCGCGCATCAGGCGGCGGCGGCTTTTGAATTCGGTGCCGTGATTCGCCATCTCTTCCACGTTCCAGCCGGCGCCGACTCCGAAGACGAAGCGCCCATTCGAGAGCAGGTCGAGGCTGGCGACTTCCTTAGCCGTGACGATCGGGTCGCGCTCGATCACGAGACAGACGCCGGTTCCGAGCTTGAGGGTTTTGGTGACGGCCGCAGCGGTGGCCAGCGCGACGAAAGGATCGAGCGTGTGCGAGTACTGGGGCGGCAGATCGCGCATGCCGGTCGCGGGCACGGTCAGCCGTGAAGTGGGAATGTGCGTGTGTTCGGCGACGAGCAAGGAATCGAAGCCGTTAGCTTCGGCGGCCCGCGCCAGATCGTCCAACCGGACGGTGAAGTCGGTGGGAAAGAACGATAGTCCGTATTTCATCGGGAACCTCTAAGGCGTTAGCGGGGTCAATTCTTGATCGTGAAATAGCGTGCGCGACGGCTTATGTCGAACGGTGCCGTCGTACACGGCTAGTCCGGATCGGGCGAGAAAGCGATCGCGGTACAGTGTAAACACCTGTGACGATTCTAAATTTGCCAGGATTAAGCCAGACGACCGGTCGCACGATCAAAGAACAATGAAGCTGAAAATCAGGATCAAAGTGATCGCGAAAAATGAGAGCGGCAGTATGCGGCGAGTCATATGGCGAATTCTGACAGCGCCGGCGTGACCGAATTTGCGATGGCTGGTGTGCACGACGAGAGCTTCGCCGACGGTTGACAGAATAAAAAAGAAACAGACCAGAAAGAACGCATCGTAGAAGGTGAGATAAGCCACCGGCGGCAGGAGGTTTGAAAGTGCGACGGAGAAGGCGACCAGAGTCAGAACGGTAGTCACTGCAATCAAGAGCTGGCTATTGAGATCATCCGGAGGAATCCACAGGACGGCCCACGAAACTGCGACCATCAGGGCGAGCGGCACAAAAATCCGGAAAGTATAATACTCCGAATTTCTGACCACCTTGATCGCGAAAACCACGTGAGAGCTGGCCTCGGGCCCGTTGCGATCGATCGCTGCCGACGCAGGGACCGAGCGGCTGGTGACAGGGCCCGTGCTCCAGAGCGGCAAAGGGGTGTAGGGCGCAGTGGAGATGCCGGTACTATCGGGATCGACCGTCAAGACGATTCGTTTCACCTGACCGGTGAAAGGGTGGACGTAGATTCCGAGCTGTTGGGAGTCGAAAGGAAAGGAGCGCAGCTTCAAGTCGGCCGAGAGGCGGTCTGCGAACTTCTCGATATAACGAACGGTGCCGTCGGCTCGTCCGACCATCTGATAGGAGCTCAAGGTGCGCGGAAGCGCGGAGTTATCGAACTGAAGGAGCGGGAACCAGATGTCCTGTTTGCGATAATGACGCGAGAGTGGCTGACCCACGCCGGGAACGAACGCCAGGCGAGGATCTTGCCAGGTTTCAGTCAGATAGCCAGTGCAGGTGAAGGTCTGCGAAGCCTCGTCGAGCGCCACCAGGTTCAAGATATAAACCCCCACCTTGACGACGATCGGGCGACCGTTATCCGGGGGCGGCTCGATGATCGGGTCCGCTGCGCCGAACGAAGTTGACGGCGAGGCCACCGTCGCACAAACCATCAGGAGGAGGGAGCAGAAGAAGACAGATCGATGCATCGTCCGGGCGCGGCAGACTTTACTGAGTCTTCTTTCTACGCTCCGCCCAACGCTTTTTCATCGCGAGCGACAGGCGTTTTCTGCCCTCGGGAGTCATTCCGCCGCGCTTCTTGCCCTTGGCTGCAGCCGTTGCTGGAGCAGCGGCGGCGACTGCCTTCCTGGCAACAACCTTACGCGGGACCGACACCCGCCGCGTGGGCGACTCATCAAGGGCCGCGATTGCGCGATCCAATCGCGCCCTTTGCTGCTTCAATTCTTCCAGAATACTATTTGCGTCCAAGGTTCACTCCTTTGATGCGGCGGTTTGGCGCCGCCAACAATCCTATAAGAATGCGGAAGTCAGCCGCTCAAAACAATAGCACTGCGAAATAGGCTGCTAGCCGCGCTGGCTCATAGATGGAACAGCGACTCAGCACGCGCCGGTTCATCTCGCGGCGTAATCCTTCAGATTTCCATACAATAGGTGGGTTGGCGCCGGCTATGGTAGTAGATGTGATTCGAGCCGGAGCAGATAAGCCGAGGACTCTAGTTGGGATCTGAAAGGCGCAGCGCTGGGCGAAGGAGGATTCGTGTTCACATTTTATTATGAGGTCAATACGTGCTCGCTGGCGTCACATATTGCGCTGCAGGAAGCGGGCGCCGAGTACAAGGCGGTAAGAATCAGCTTCGAGGGCGAGCAGCAGCGCAAACCTGATTACCTGGCGGTAAATCCAAAGGGGCGCGTGCCCGCATTAGTTACAGATAGAGGCATCCTGACCGAGACGCCAGCTATCCTGGCGTTTATCGCACAGAGTTTCCCGCAGGCGAAGCTCGCGCCGCTGTCCGATCCGTTCGCGTTTGCCCAGGTGCAGTCCTTCAACAGCTACATGTGCGCCACGGTCCATGTCGCACACGCGCACAAGACGCGTGGGCCGAGATGGGCGGATGATCCGGCGGCAATCGCCGAGATGCGGCGCAAGGTACCGCAATCCGTCGGCGCGTGTTTCGAGCTGATCGAGAATGAAATGCTGAAAGGGCCGTGGGTGATGGGCGAGACTTACACGATCTGCGATCCGTATCTGTTTACGTTTGCGCAGATGTTAGAAGGCGATAGCGTCGATCCCGCGCGGTTTCCGAAAGTGAAGGATCATCGGCGGCGGATGTCGGAGCGGCCGAGCGTGAGGAAAGCGATCGCAGAAGAATTTGCGTGAGGCAGAACGAAATCGGCGCGCCGTGCAAGGTGAGGCGGTTTGGTGTATATGGCGGATTGAAGCTGAGACAGTTCTGGAAGGTCGCGCCGGCCGGAACTGCCAAGCACCGACGCGGCGCTGATAGTTACTCGACGGCGGGACCAGAGTTCGATTTCAGGCTTGCAGTTCTCACGGCCGGAAGTTGTGAACTTGGAGGGATCGATTTATGTCGTACGACATCGTGATCAAAAACGGGACGATTGTTGACGGTACCGGCCGTGCTGGTTATCGGGCCGACCTCGCAATAAGCCAGGGAAAAATCGTCGAGATCGGCAAGGTCAAAGACGGTGCGGCGAAAACGATAGATGCCTCCGATCTGATTGTCAGTCCCGGCTTTATCGACCCGCATACTCATTACGACGGGCAAATCTGTTGGGACCCGCTGGTGACGGCATCTTCGTGGCATGGTGTGACCTCGGTAGTGATGGGTAACTGCGGAGTAGGACTGGCGCCCTGCAGGCCTGAATTCAGAGAAATCGCCACGTGGGATCTGGTTAATGTCGAGGCGATCCCATTCGAAGTGCTCAACCAGGGATTGACCTGGGATTGGGAGAGCTTTCCGCAATTCATGGACGCGGCGGCGCGGCGCGGATCGGGAATCAATCTTGGCTTTCTCGCACCGCTGACCCCGTTCCGACATTACGTGATGGGCGAGGAATCGATGGAGCGGGCGGCGACCGCGGAGGAGACCGGCCAGATCAGAGCCTTGATCAAAGAGGCGGTCGCGGCGGGCGCGCTGGGCTTCAGCACGACGAATGCGCCGCAGCATATCGGCTATAAGAGCCGGCCACTGGCCTGCCGGCTAGCCGACCAAGCCGAGCTCAAGGCTTATGCCAGTACGCTGAAGGAGCTAGGCAAGGGCACGATCGAGATCATCATCAATCGGCGCGTCGATGCGATCACGCCGGAGGAATGCGACCTGCTCGATATGCTGCTGACCGCGAGCGGACGGCAGATAACGTGGCTGGTGCTGCGGAAGTTTGTGCACGCGCCGCAGGCCTACCAGGAGATGCTGCGAGTGGCGGATCAGGTGATCAAGCGCGGGGCGCATCCGCAACTCGCGACGATGGAACTGATCGGCGAATTCAGCTTCCGCCAACCATCGCTGGCGCTGGCGCTGTATCCGTCGTGGAAGCCCGCTTTCAATGCGACGCTGGAGGAACAGACGGCGCTCTACAGCGATCCGGCATTTCGCGCGGCGTTCCGCGAGGAGGCGACCAGGCGACCGGGCCTGTTCACGAACATCTGGAATCGGGTGACGGTTAATTTCGCGAAGAATCCGGCAATCCGGGCGCTCGAAGGCAAGACCGTGGAGCAAGTCGCACGCGAGCGCGGTCGGGATCCGCTCGACACATTTTTCGATTTGCCATTAGAGGACAATCTCGAGACGCGGTACTGCAGCGCGATGACCGAAGTTCCGACTGAGTTGCTCACCGACTCGAGAGTGCTGATCGGAGAATCCGATGGCGGCGCGCATGTCGCGGATTTCTGCACGGCGGGATACACCAGCGACCTGATCGGCAAGTGGGTGCGCGAGCGGCAAGTTCTGTCCCTGGAGCAGGCAATCAAGCGGACGACCTCGGAGCCGGCGGACTTTTTCGGGATTCGCGATCGCGGACGGTTGACGCCAGGCTTCGCGGCCGACATCGCGATTTTCGACTACAACCGGATTGCGTGCAGCCCGCGCGAATCGGTTGACGATCTGCCCGGCGGCGGACGCAGATTCGTGGTGCGTTCGCAAGGAATCGAGTACACCATCGTCAACGGCCAGGTGCTGTACGAGGGTGGCGCGCATAGTGGAGCGCTGCCCGGGCACGTTCTGCGATCCTGAAGCGGTAGCGTTGCGACGATAATGGCATCACACGATCATTCCCAGAGCTTGCGGCGGAGCACGATTCAAGAGCGATGAGCGCATCAGACGAAGCGAAAATAAAGCCGGCCCACCGCATCCAGTTCGCGTTCACGGACGAGCAGGAGCAGTTCCGATCGGCGATACGGCGGTTTCTGAGCGATAAATCGCCGACGACCGAGGTTCGGCGCCTGATGGCTTCGGATGACGGTTACGATCCGAAGGTGTGGCGTCAGCTCAGCGAGGAGCTGGCGCTGCCCGGCGTGCATATACCGGAGCAATATGGCGGCGCGGGTTTCGGCATGGTGGAGCTTGGCATCGTTGCAGAGGAACTCGGGCGTGCATTGTTGTGCGCGCCCTACTTCTCAACTGCGGTGCTGGCGGCCAATGCGATATTGAACGCGGGCACCGAGGAACAGAAGGCGAGCTTGTTGCCCGACCTGGCGAGCGGAGCGCGACTTGCGACGCTCGCAGTGACGGAACTTAACGGTCTGTGGGACCCACGGGATCCGCAAGCGATCGGACTCGTCGCTACCCCGGCAGCGGACGGCTATCTCCTCAATGGGACGAAAAGCTACGTCGTTGACGGTCATGTCGCGGAGTTGATTGTGGTAGCGGCGCGCTTACCCGCGACGACCGGTGCTGAGGGCCTCGCGCTATTCACGCTGCGCGCAGATTCGGGCGGCGTCGAGCGACGGCGGCTGGAATCGATGGATGCGACGCGCAAGCTGGCGCGCATCGATTTTCGCGGCGCGCATGCGGACTTACTCGGCACCTTGGAAGACGGTGCAAAGCCGCTCTTGCGCACATTGGACCAGGCCGCGATCGCGCTCGCCAATGAGATGGTGGGCGGGGCGCAGGCGTTGTTCGACTCGGCGGTGGATTACGCGAAGCTGCGAGTTCAATTTGGGCGAACGATCGGCTCGTTTCAGGCGATCAAACACAAGTGTGCTGACATGCTACTCGATTTGGAACTGGCCAAGTCAGCGGCTTACTATGCGGCTCAAGCAGCGGCGGTGGAGGATCCTGAATGGCCCGCGATGGCATGTCTCGCCAAAGCCGCGGCGTCGGAGACTTACATGCGGATGGCGGCCGAATGTATTCAGCTTCACGGCGGCATCGGCTTCACCTGGGATAACGACACGCATCTATGGTTCAAGCGGGCCAAAAGTTCCGAGGTATTTCTCGGGCAGCCTAACTACCATCGCGAACTCTTGATGCAGCGTTGGGGAGTTTGAGTGATGAGCAAGGTTAGTGAAAGCCAGGTGAGAGCCGAGGTACGAACTTGGCTCGCAGAACATTGGGATCCGGAATTGTCACTGGTGGCGTGGCGCAACATGCTCGCGGATTCGGGTTGGGGCATGCCGCAATGGCCTGAGGAATGGTATGGGCGCGGGTTGCCGGTGGGATTGGCGCGCGTGGTCGAGGAGGAATTCGCCAATGTGGGAGCAGTAGGTGTCGCGAAGTCGGGAGTACGGCTGCTGGCGGCGGCTACACTGCTCGAGCACGGAACGGATCTGCATAAGAAGAAGTTCCTGCGCCGGATTCTCACCGGGGAAGATACCTGGTGCCAGCTATTCAGCGAGCCGGGCAGCGGCTCGGACCTAGCCGGTGCAACAACGCGGGCGGATCTGAATGGAGACTACTGGATCATCAACGGGCAGAAGGTGTGGACGACCAGTGCGCATCACGCCAACTACGGCATGTTGCTCGCGCGCACCGACTGGGACGCGCCCAAGCATGAGGGGCTTTCGTATTTTGTGATCGAGGTCAAGCAGCCGGGAGTTGACGTGCAGCCGCTCAAGCAGATGAACGGCCACGCGTCATTCAACCAGGTGTTCTTCACCGACGCGAAGGTTCCGCAGGAGAACCTGGTATCCGCGGTCGGCGATGGCTGGAAGGTCGCGATGACGACGCTAGCGCACGAGCGACGCGGCGCCGATGGAACGACTGCACCATCGAAGCGCGGATCGCGCACGGGACGCATCTACCTTGAAGAGCGGGCGGAGGTCGAGACGGCATTGCAGCCTTATCGATGGTATCCGCAGCGCGCAGGCCGCGTCGACCTCGTCATCGAACGCGCGAAGGAGACCGGGACGGACAAAGATCCTCACGTGCGCCAGGAAATCGCGAAGCTGATGATCATGGCGAAGTCGGCCGAGTGGACCGCGCGGCGTGCGCGCGCCGCTCAACGACAAGGACGGCCTCAGGGTCCGGAAGGCTCGCTTGGAAAGCTGGCAGCGAGCAACGTCGCTCGTGCAGCCGCTCACGCGCACACGTTGATTACAGGCGCGGAAGCGATGTTAACGGGAGGCGGGAGCCCGCGTGACGGAATCATCGCAGAGATACTCGTGTCGGTGCCCGCGACGTCGATTGCGGGCGGCACGGATGAGATTCAGCGCAATATCATCGCCGAGCGCGTACTCGAGTTGCCGAAGGAGCCACGCTTCGACACCGGTCCATTCCGAAAGGTTCGCAGGAACTAGCCGAGATTGCGCCGGCAGCATCGATCGAACCTGTTGGCTGCACCGGGCGCGCTCAAGGTGCCGGCGCTGAGCCCGCGCATCACGCTCAAATGCGGCCCGTGGGCACTTACAAAGCCGCCTCAAGTGCGCGGACTTAGACGACCCTCCGCCGCGGCCATCGGATCGTAGCCGGGGGTGCGAAAGAGATTGTGCAATTGACGCCGCCGCACACCCATATTGCCGCCGTCGTATAGTGGAAAGCACAGGGCATCCTGCATCAGACCGGCGAGCGGCGTCATATCCGTATAACTATCGACTCCAACCAATCGCATCGCGTCGTACACCACCTGCACCGCCAGCTCGGAGCAATAGACCTTGGCGATGACCGCCATTTCCAGACCCTCGCCACTGGTTGTGTCTAGATAGTGGCATGCCTTCCACGCTAGATAACGCGACGCTTCGATTCTCATCTTGAGGTCGGCGAGCATATAGCCTGCATTCTGATATTCGATCACGGGCACCGGCCCCGATCGATAATCGTTCTTGGCGAAATCGAACGCGCAATCGAAGGCCGCGCGCATCACTCCGGTGCAGGCCGCTCCGATCAACGCCGCCGTCCAGGCGAAGACCTTCGCGGTCATCGCTACTCCATCTCCCGGCCGCCCGAGTAGATTCGCAGCCGGCACGCGCACCTCATTGAAATGGATTCTCGGCGAGACCACCGCTCGATGCCCGACCGTATCGATTATTCCCGCAATCTCGATTCCTGGGCTGTCACCGGGCACCACGATAATTGCCAGCGACTCCTGGGGCGGCTTGTCCGGGTCCGTGCGGCAAACCACCGTGAACAGGTCCGCTCCCTTGCCATCCCATCCCGTGCCATTGGTGGTGTAGTGCTTTTGCCCACTTATCACCCAATGGTCGCCGTCCCGGCGCGCGAATGTTCGCACTCCGAAGCGCGGATCGGGTGTGTCGAAATTGGCGCCACCGGTAACCTCGGTGAAAGCCAGCGCTGCCAGACGCGCTCCATTCGTGGCCAGGTAAGGAGTGAGGAACTCGCGTTTTTGCTCGGCGCTGCCATAACGGATTATCGGTTCGAGCCCGAGACCAGTGGCCAGCAGGGCACTGGGGGCGTTGATGTCAACCGTCGCGAATTCCTCGGCGGCGATCGCAAAATCGATTGCCGACAGGCCTGTGCCGCCGAACTCTTCCGGTATCAAAGCCCTGGTAAAGCCGGCCTCGACCATTTTTTCGTAGAACGGTCGAATCGCGTAAAAGCGATCTTCCGGCCGCGCTATGTTTGCAATTGCGGCCTTGACGCCAGTTAGTACGCGCTGCGCAAAGTCGCGCGTATCGGCTTGCAACCTTACCTGCGATTCACTCAAGCTAAAGTCAATTGCCATGTCGCTCTTACCTTTGATTGATTTTCGCGGCGAGCCGTACTTCTGGTCACGACGCTTACCGGACGCGTACGATCATCGAGATCCAAGCTACACGATCTGCAGTCAAATGATTTCGCTTGCGGCACCGAGAACCAATTTCCCTCACGGAGAGAAGGATCGCGTACGATGCCACTGCTCGCTCGCGACGTCGCCCGGGTTAGTATTGCTGAGCACTATCAGGTCGCCTCCGTCCGCCACCGCGAGACTTTGACTGTACGACCCCGCGGCACATCCGGGGCCGCCGTCGAAGAAATTGATCGCATTGGTACCAGAGCCATCTGCGGCGAGAGTGTAGGTGCCATTTAACTTGAAGCTACAGACTGACCCATTCAAATTGATGGTCTCATGACCGCTCAGTTTGCCATGACCATCTGAAACGAAAATGCCGGTTCCCGCAAATGGCACAGGTGATCCACCAGTCGTCGTGCCGGAAAAGAGGCTGGCGTAGCTTCCGCTGAGCAGCCACAGCGCCGGCACTGGACCGGCCGCAGCAACATTTCCGCTTTGCTGCAGCACCGCGAAAACCAAAGCAGTGGCGAACAGGAAATAAGTAGGCCGCAAGCGCTTCATGATTCCTCCTAAAGCCTCATCCGATAGAACCATTGGGCCGAAGTCGACGCAAATATAGATTGGCCGCAAGACCGCGATTCAGATTAGCCGTACACAATGATATAAACCGCATTCTCGTCGAACCGTCCCACAGCACGTTATACTCTGAAAATCAGGGAGGGTGAACGTGGGTTTAGCGAGGTAATCAATTGAAGATAGCAACCTTCAACGTCAACGGCGTCAATGGTCGCCTGCCGGGCCTTCTGCGCTGGCTTGCCGAATTTAAGCCGGATGTCGCATGTCTTCAGGAGTTGAAGGCTCCCCAGGAGAACTTTCCGGAAGCCGCGATTCGCGAGGCCGGTTACGGCGTGATCTGGCACGGCCAGAAGAGTTGGAACGGCGTCGCGATTCTCGCGCGCGGCCGGGAACCGATCGAGAGTCGTCGAGGGTTGCCCGGCGATCCCGACGATACGCATAGCCGCTACATCGAAGCTTCGATCGATGACGTGCTGGTGGGTTGCCTTTATCTTCCCAATGGCAACCCAGCGCCCGGCCCCAAGTATGAATACAAACTGCGCTGGCTGGAGCGCCTGGTGAAACATGCCGAGTCGCTACTCGCCACCGCGGCGCCGGTCGTTCTCGCAGGCGACTACAATGTCATACCCACAGAGCTTGACGTCTATAAGCCGGAACGGTGGGTCAAAGATGCACTATTTCGGCCCGAAGTACGCGAGGCCTTTGCTAATCTCGTTGCGAGCGGCTGGACCGACGCCGTACGTGAACTGCATCCGGGCGAGCGCATCAACACCTTTTGGGATTACTTCCGAAACGCCTACGAACGCGATGCGGGACTGCGAATCGACCACCTGCTACTCAGCCCGCCGGTCGCCAAACGCCTTGTAAGTGCGGGAGTGGATCGTGTAGTCCGCGGATGGGAAAAGGCCAGCGATCACGCACCTACATGGGTAGAACTCACTAACCACTGATGCTATTGAGCAATGGCCGGCTGCAAGCTCGTTCGAAGGACTAAGCCAGCCGCACCTTGGTGTCGCAGAAAGCAGGTAGCTTGCCTCTTACTTAAAACTGTTAGAGGACTGGTCGATTCGATCTGTTACTGTTCAAGCCCGGCGAGGAGTACCGGTGTCTCCGGAGCGCAGGATTTCCAAAAGGCGCTTCATCGCGATTCGCACTTCGATCGCGAAGGGTATGGTCGCGAGAAGATAGATGAATAAGCTCATCACGAGCAGTAGCATTCGGGCGCCAAACGGCCCGGCCAGGCTCGAATCGACGGCCACGGAACCCCATGCCAGGAAGAGTATTACGCTTAGCCAGAAGGGTACTACCGGCCACACCAACCGCATCTTGAGACTCACCTGGCTACCCGGGCCATCGCCCCGGAAGTTCCCCTCTATAACCGGCAAAAAGGAATTCTGATAGCGGACGATTCGAAGAATTTTGAAGCGGCCGCCTGCAACCCGGCCCTCAAAATATCCGCGCTTGGCGGAAGTGCGCCATCCCCATTTTCGCGGCGGCTCAACGATCTCCTGTAGCACGCGAGAGGCATGCGCGATGCTCATGGGCGTCGAGAATTCGAATTTACGAAATGGCGGCCGCAGACACTCGATCAGTCGATCAGGATTGAAATCAGGCCCGGTGATCCGTTCGGCTTCAAACATTGGTCAGGCACGACCGTCCGATCGTAACGCAATCGCACAGTCGAATCACCAAGACCCGAACACTTCGCAGGCTGTCGGAACTAGAGTCTTCTCCTGTAGATATGACCCCCGCAATGTCTAACCAGTGGCCACTCGCGGTCTCTCCATGCGCATCAACCGGCGCCTCCGATCGGTTCGCATCAGCCTAGGTATGCTGACAATCGGTTCACCCGGGCATCTTTGGAAATTTCGGTATATTCTCCGCTATCAACGCCCACGAGGGCGCACTCGAAGTATAAACGCTGATACTCGGAGTGAATCGGCTCGGATCGTCCAGGCTGGACGGCTTTATACCCATAACGTCGGGCATGGCCGCAAGCAAAGAAAACAGGGGCGAGCCGCAGCCCGGGCAGAAACCACGGCTAATCTTTTCGCCGCTGTCTGCAGTCACCTCAAAGTATCGGGCTTCGCCTTTGAGAATCTTGACGCTCGCCTTCGGCATTCCCAGAATCGAGGCCATCGCCGTGCCGCTCGAACGCTGGCAGTCGCGGCAGTAGCAGTTTCCCCTGAAGACAGGTTCCCCCGAACATTCGTAGCGAATTGCGCCACAAGCGCATCCGCCTGTCAGTAACTCGGCCATAAATGTGCCCTCCCACGAAATACCCGGAGCATAGCACGGCCAGATGTAATGTCGCTGCCGAACCACAGTTGCCATCTCGCGCATCCAAACGAAAGATATAACTGCCTAGCGCGGACTCCCTGTTGCGCTCCCCATGAATTGCTCTTTGCCTTGGCATTCTCTACCCGGCCTTCGAGAAACTCTGCCCGCTGCATAATGGTCATGAAGGAGGTCGTGTGCGCGCAACCACGACGGCTTCCTGAATACGGCCGACGACGACGGAATCAAGGTAATGATTCCGATTTCCAATTACACGGCCTCGCTGACCGACGCCTCCTGCTGCGGGATCTCGCCAAATAAGGCAGGTTTCAATCCGGCTTTTAACAACGTCAAGGCCATCTTCAATGAAATCTATCCCAACGGCGGCACGACTCCGCATCGCGGCGCCAAGGTCTGGGACATAATGAACGAGTTCGATTTCGAGCAGGCCGGACCGGAGAAAGTCGCGTTCATTATTCAGTCGGTCTTGAGCCTGGAGCAGCAGCGCGGGGTGAGCGCGGCCAACCAACTGCCGTTCGCGGTGCCGGTTTCATTCGCGGTCCGCGATGCACAGAATTACCGGGCGGATAACGCCCCCCAGCCGGCGATCTACGCGCAGGCTGAGGCAATTTATAAACAGCTCCATCCGGGGCAGCGCCCGCCCGGAGGCGTGCTCGCGATCATGGCGTTGTCGATAGCCTTTGAGAACGCGCAGACCTCTTATAAGCGCGGGAACGAGCAAGCGGTCGTGGTTCCGGCATTTCCGGCTGATTTCTGGACGACGCGATTCATCGCTGTGGTCAACCCGTTCGAAGACGG
>DASXFX010000057.1:0-4456 GCA_036489375.1 Binataceae bacterium (SeqCode)
GGCTATCGATGCGGTTACGGCAGACCGGCCCGGACTGCTGAAGATTCTGATGACGCCGCAAGGCGAGCGCTTCGATCAACCGATGGCGCGCGAATTCGTGCAGCATCGCGCGGGGCTACTGTTTATCGCGGGCCGCTACGAGGGCGTGGACGATCGGATTCACGAATTGGTCGATCGCGAGGTTTCCATCGGTGACTACGTCCTCAGCGGCGGTGAAATGGCCGCGATGGTTGTGATCGAGGCGGTCGCACGGCTGGTGCCCGGCGTGGTCGGTAACCCCGAATCGCTCGCGGAGGAATCTTTCGGCATCGGCAATTTGCTCGAGTATCCGCAGTACACGCGGCCCGAAGAGTTCCGCGGAATGCGCGTGCCGGAGATCCTGCTCAGCGGCGATCACGGCAAGATTCGGGCGTGGCGCGAAGCCGAAGCGTTGCGGCGCACTACGCGGCGGCGCCCGGAGCTCGTCGTGAACAAGCGCAAGTCCTGACGTGGCCGCGCTCTTTGTCGCCCTGGTCCATTTCCCGGTCACCGACCGCAACGGTCGTATCGTAACCTCGGCGATCACCAGCCTCGACCTGCACGACATCGCGCGTTCGTCGCGCACCTATGGCGTCAAGGCGTTCTTCGTCGTTCATCCGATTCCCGATCAGCGGACCTTCGCGGCGAGCGTGATCGACCATTGGCAGACCAGATACGGACGCCAGTTCGACTCGCGCCGCCGTGAGGCGCTCGACCTCATCCGGGTGGTGACTGACCTCGACGAGGCGATCGTGGAGATCGAACGGATGGAAGGCACGCGACCGACCATCGTGTACACGTCGGCCCGCGCGCTCGCCGAGACTGAAAGACCTCGTGAAGCGCCGACTGCGCTCGTGACCGCCGCAGCATCGCCGCACCACCATCATCCGCCAACACTGTTGCCGGATGGCGCAATTGACGCTTCGGCAGCGCCGCCCTCGAATCAACTCTCGACGCGATCCGCGGCGAGCATCGAAGTGGGCGCGGAGACGCCTGCCGAATCGAGTCAGGAGCCCGGCCGTACTGCTTCGCATACGGCGCGTCTCGGTTATGAGGATCTGCGTGCACGCCTAGAGCGTAACGACGGGCCGCCGGTATTACTGCTCTTCGGCACCGGCTTCGGGATGGCGCCTGCGATGTTGGAGCGCGCCGACCTCGCGTTGCCACCGGTATTCGGTCCCGGCGCGTACAATCATCTTTCGGTGCGCGCCGCGGCCGGGATCATTCTCGACCGGCTACGCGGCCACTGAGGATGTTTCGGAACGATAGTTCACTCATGGCTCAGACCCCATCTTTACCCAATGGGAAGTCTGAAACCTCCACGAGGTTTCAGTTTTCTGAAAAACTTCAAGTTCCGCGTTCTTGAACCATTTCTCTTGCATCTTGATTTCGTCAAACCGAGGCGACATTCTCGCGCGCCCGTGCGCGGTGATATTCCAAACCGGGACGCAGTGCGATAATACGCGAGGGCTGCGCGCCGACGCTCGCGGTGCGACAATGACGATGGACCAACGATGAAGGTACTTGCCGATCTGATGGTATTCATAGGCGCGATCCTGCTGACCGCGGGTACCGATCTCGTGATCGAAACCGCGGGACAGGATCTCGCCAGTCTTGGCGGATTGCTCGGAGTACTGCTGTCGGTGATCGGAGTGTCGCTCTTTACCGCGGGCATTTTGAACCATCGTGGAATCGCGCAACGCGCACGCGAACAGGCGCTGGAGAACGACGACGGTGGACGCGCGAAGACCGACAAGCGCCGCTGATGGATCGCAAGCGGGCTTGCTGAAGAGACAGGGCTTGATGCTGATCGGTTACGCTCGCACGTGATTGCCAGACTCGTAGCGAAAAGGAGAAATCGAGGGAGACGTTGAAGGAACGAT
The DNA here is from genome assembly GCA_036489375.1 of Binataceae bacterium (SeqCode). Taxonomy (GTDB): domain Bacteria; phylum Desulfobacterota; class Binatia; order Binatales; family Binataceae; genus JADMIL01. The sequence goes on from DASXFX010000057.1 coordinate 1,902, forward strand.
GACGCTAAGGGAAACCGTGGGGCTGCGCAAAATCCGGCGCGAGCGCATCTGGATCTGGTTCTGGGTGCTTTCCTACCTGCCGGTAGTTTTGATCGTCAGGGGCGCGACTCATTCGCATCAGGCCGACGGCCCGGTCACGTTCATCTGGATCGCCGCCCTCCTCGGCACCCTCTCTCGCGTGATTTTCAGCCGCTGCCCGCATTGCGGCGGCCGCTTCTTTTCAACCGATAACTCCCCGCGCTTGAGGCATCTGTTCACAGGCAAATGCATGCAGTGCGGACAGCCGCTCAAGGCCGAGCGCGTGATGTATCCGAGCTTGGAGTAGGGCACCACATGAATCCTCGCCACGCCGCCGCGCTCGCCCTTGTAGTCTGGTATCTGATGATCCCATCTCCTTTGATGGCTCCGCCCAATGCATCGAACCTCAACGCTCCATTGTCGACGTGGCACAAATATAGGGGTTGGGGCACGGAGGCCGATTGTCAGAATTACATAAGCGGCGTGAGGGCCAAGGTTCGGGACCCTGAAGTTCAAGCTAAATATCCAATGGAAAATGGGTGGACTTGGCCTGCTTTCGTCGATTTTTGGGATGCGGCCAAATGTGTTTCTTCTGACGATCCGCGCTTAGCAAAATAAAACCACTCGATAGTTCAAATTCAGACACTCAGGCCCGAATTAGAACAGTACCCGTTCCGCGGGAGGGGTTGAGTCTGCGAGCCAAATTGGCTAGGCTACACGGCTCTACTTCCGGGGTGTTGCTCCCATGAACAGCGTTATTCAGAAGATCGAAGATCGCGCCTTGCGCAATGACCTCCCGGCGTTTCGCGTGGGCGATACAGTGCGTTTGCAGGTCAAGGTGGTCGAGGGCGAAAAGGAACGGATTCAGCCTTTCGAAGGCCTTGTCATCAAGATCAGTCGCGGCGGGAATCGAGCGAACTTTACCGTGCGCAAGATTTCCTACGGTATCGGTGTCGAGCGCATCTTCCCGTTTCATTCGCCGCGAATCGAGAAGATCCAGGTGTTGAGCCGCGGCAAGGTTCGTCGCGCGAAGCTCTATTACCTGCGCGAACTCTCGGGCAAAGCCGCCCGCATCCAGACTATCAGCTAAGGACTCGTAGACTCGGCCGCGGCCGTCTCATCGATCCCATCGACGGTGATGTGCCGCTGGTCGCGATTCGCGCGGTCAGCCCGCGAAGCTGTCACCAAAGTCGCTTATTCGGCTTTGGGGACGCGGCCGACGATGACGTCGCCCTCGAGGCGCGCGCCTTCGCATACCGTCAGGCTCTCGACTTCTACCCGTCCCTTCACCCGCGAGCGCGGTCCCAGGACCACCGACTTCGACCCGATAATGTCGCCCTGAAGTGTCCCCAAAATGAGCAGGCGCGGGGTTTTGACGCGACCGTCAACCACGCCTCCTTCGCTGATCACGACGAGGTCGCTGGAGCTGACTTCGCCCCGCAGATGACCTTCCACTCGTATCGGTTCCTGAAACACGAGCTTGCCTGACACATTGATGTTGCGGCTGACCGCTACGCGCGTGCGCTCCTCGATCCAGGCCTGACCGGGCGCCAACGGCAGCGCCGAAACCGGCACACGGAAGGAATCCGATTCAGGTGAATTGGCAGAGGTAACGCCCTTGGGCGATGGGTTTTGGGGTCGTTCGGTCACTGAAATTACTCGATGATGCGCGCTCAGGGGGCGGGAAAAACGTGGCAGGCTACCGCGTGGCCGCCGCGTCCCTTGACGAGCGCCGGATCGGTCGTTGTGCAGATATCTTTCGCATAAGGGCATCGCGGATGGAAGCTGCACCCCGACGGTGGATTGAGCGGGCTCGGGACTTCGCCGGGCAGCTTGATCCGTTCGGTGCGCGCGCCGGCGTCGATCATCGGGATGGCGGAAAGCAGCGCGCGCGTATAAGGGTGGCGCGGCGCCGCGAAGATTTCGTCGCGACCGGCGATTTCGACGATCCTGCCTAGATACATAATCGCCACGCGCTGGCTGATGTGTTCAACCACCCGCAGATCGTGCGCAATGAAAAGGTACGTCAGATGGAGATCATCCTGCAGGTCTTGCAGGAGGTTGATGATCTGCGCCTGGATCGAGACATCGAGGGCCGAGACCGGTTCGTCGAGCACCAGGAAGCGCGGCTCGACGGCGAGCGCGCGCGCGATGCCGATACGTTGTCGTTGGCCGCCGGAGAACTCATGGGGGTAGCGATCGAGCGCCTCCGGACCCATCCCGACACGGGCGAGCAGCTTGGTGACGCGCTCTTCCTTTACGCGACCACGGGCCAGCCGATGAATCTCGATACCTTCGCCGTCGATCGCCCGCACGCGCATCCGCGGGTTCAGCGATGAGTACGGATCTTGAAAGACGATTTGCATCTGGCGCCGAAGGTGGCGCAATTCGGTTCGGGTTAGCGTCGCGAGGTCGCGGCCATCATAGAAGACCTGGCCGGCGGTCGGCTCGATGAGTTTGAGAATTAGACGGCCCAAGGTCGATTTGCCGGAGCCGGATTCACCAACGAGGCCCACGGTCTCGCCCGGCATTATCTC
>DASXFX010000059.1:0-17492 GCA_036489375.1 Binataceae bacterium (SeqCode)
TCCGCGTCGTCTTCGTACCGCCTCGGTCGCACGCGCGCAAGTCGCCACCGCGCCTATTGAAATATTTCACCTCATTTTGACTGTGACTAGATTAGGCCGCCTAAACCGTCTAAATCATCACATAGCATCACCACTAACGAGGGTGAAATATTTCACGACAGTAGCCCATCTAATTTGATGACGGCTTTTTCGGCCCGATTTCTTCTTTGCCCGGGGCGATCGCGCGCGACGGCGCGGTCAGTGCGTCATCAGCTCGCGATAGTACTGCCAGATCGCCCGCTGGGTGGTCTCGTCGGTCTCATGACCTGCCACTGAACCGCCCGCTTCGTGCTCCTCGCGATGGAGTCCGCGGCGCAGCAGGAGCCATTCGTTGACTCGCGCCTGGAAGCCGGCCTGATTCCGCTCGTAGGCTTCGAAGTCGTCGGGCGCGACGCGTCCGGCCGGTCCGTGGACGAGGTAGGTCTCGCTCAGGCGGCGCTGATTGATTTCGTCGGGCGCGCCTTTGAGCATCGTGGGGTAGTAGTAAACGACGGTTTCGTCAGCGCTGATAGGCTGAATCACGCGGAACTGGTTCAAAATCAGGATGAGGTTGGGGAAGATACAGAAATGGGGCCCGCCACGCGCGATAATCTCGTCGGCCTGTTCGGCGCCGTGCCGCGCGACCATCGCCGTGCGATATTCCTCATGCGCCGCCTTGCTCCATCCGGGAGGGACGACGCGGCCGCCGCTGCGCGCCTGAATCGGATTTAGGTCCAGTTGGGCGGCGCCGTTGCCGAGGTCGCGGGCGCGCGCGTCGCTGCGCTCGCCGAAGATAGCCTCCATGTCGGCCTTGCCGCGCGTCATCATCACCATCGCCGCATGATGGAGGATGTTGGGATGGTAGCCGTCCACCGAATTCTCGAGCGCCATCTTCCAGTTGCCACGGTACGAATGCTTAAGCACGCCAGAGCGCACGATAACTTCGCCGTCAGGCGAAAGATCAACGAATTGATCGAGCAGGGCCCGCGCCGGTCCCAGGCGATCTTCGAGCGAAGGACCGTCGGCGCTCAGGCTGGCGAAAATCAGGCCGCGGTAAGAACCGACGCGCGGAACCTTAGCCAGCGGGAACTCATCCTTGCGAAAGGTAGCACCGTAGCCGGCGGCGTAGGGCACGCCGACGAGGTCGCCGCGGCTGTTGAAGGTCCATCCATGATAGGCGCAGCGGAACGCGTGCGAGTTGCCGCGCTCGCTCTGGCAGATGGTATTGCCGCGATGAGTGCAGCGGTTCAGCAGCAGATGCACCTGGCCGGCGTCGTCGCGCGAGACGATAACCGGCTGCATCCCGATTTGCCGCGTGACGTAGTCGCCGGGCTGCGGGACTTCGCTCTCGTGGGCGACGTAAACCCATTCGCGATGCCAGATTTTGTCGAGTTCGTCACGAAACACCGCAGGATCATAGTAGATTCTGCCGTTGACGCGGTCGGCCAGAATCAACTGATCGTAGTCCGGGCGCGAGTCGATAGAGGTATCCATTGGCGTTACACCTCCGAGGCGCGGTCACGCGCCGTTTCGTGAAGGGCGATCGAAGCGCGACGGATCGATCAGCGGCAGCAAGTCGTCGTGGCGCGCCCACGCCAGAGCGGACAATTCGAGCGGATCGAGCAGGATACAGCGCCCGCTGCGGACGTCGCGGATCAACAGGCGCGGGCCATTGCCGCTATCGTCGCGCTCGATTTCGACTGCCGCGAATTCACTAATCAAGCGCAAAATTGGCCTCTGGGCGTTGTCTTTGGAGAACTTCCGCCCATATCGAATGGGTTCTGCTCATATTGAATGGGTTCCGCTCATATCAGGAAGAGCATATTCGGCAGGGGCTCGTCGTTGTTGATCAGCACCACTTTCTTATACTTGATGCGGAATTGATCGCCGTGCGGCATCAGTTTGTGAATCGAGTTGCCGGCCCACAGCGTCTGGCGATGCCGATGCAGCTCGGTCAGGATGAAATTGGATCCGACCACGATCTCGTCGCCGTCAGCCGCCTCGATTTCGATATTGCCGACGATCCGTCGCAGCCGCGGCGCCTGCTCCTTCAGCCACAGGGTCTCCTTGATGCGCTGGATGCGATTGCGCAGTTGCCCGCGACGGTCATAGATCACCGAGACGCTGCGCGCGGGATCGATGTCGTCGTCGTTACACGGCACCCAGTAGGTAGCATCATCGTCCCACAGCGCTAACCATTCGTCGAGCCGATGGGCATCCATCAGCCGCGCCTCATGGAAGAGGAAGCGCTCGACTGCGTGACTATCGACCGCCATCGAAGGCACACCGCGAGATCTGCAGACGGAGTTTGGCGTGGCGAGGGAGGTTGCGGGACATTTCTGGTCAATTAGCAAGAAAGCGTTGCAATTGCACGGCAAAAACGAGGTGGGAGGTCGTTACGGCGCGGCGGCCGCAACGAACGAATATGCCATCGGGGCGCGGCTGGAAGTTGCGCGCATTCGCAATCGAGACGGCGGGCCGGACGTTCACTGAACCGGATTGAGGCGGGCTCGGTCCTTTTACTTGAACCGGATCGATGCGGTGTACGTCTAGTAAATGATGGGAGTGGAGCGCGGGGGCCGTGGACGATCAAGACGGCCCGCGGCCGATCAAAATTTGACGCTTGCTCCCGCCAAAGCCAAATAGGAAGATCAAAGCGGAGAATGTCGTCCGCACAGTACAAAATTGACTTCAATGACGATCAAAAAGATCCCACATCGGGACCGTTCGAGACCGATGCTTGCGGCTATCGTTGCATTATTGGCGATGATTGCGACGAGCACGCTTGCGTTTGCTCAACAAGGCCAGTTTCAGCCATTACCGCCGCAACCGAGCACTCAAGGTCAGGGCGGTGGCGTTCTGGAATTGCCCACCATTCCGGGACATCAGGGCGGCGGCGGTCCGTCGGCGACGATCCCACCGCTGGCACCGCAGCCGGGCCAGGAGCTCACGGTTCCACCCCATCAGCTTAAGAGCCAGCAGGGCTATGAGCAGGTGACGGTGACGGTTACCGACCAGCAGGGGCGCTATGTTACCGGCTTGCAGAAGAGCGATTTCAAGCTGCAGATTGACGGTCAGGATCGCCCGATCGAGTTCTTTCGTCAGGACCTCAATACGCCGGTTTCAGTCGGTATCCTGGTTGACACATCGGGCAGCATGCAACCGAAGATTCCGCAGGCCCAGGCTGCTATTTCAGAGTTTATCCGGGACTTGAACGAACGCGACGACGTGTTCATGTTCGCGTTCTCCAGTCGGCCGTTTTTGCTGCAGCCCTTCACCACCAATCATTACCTGGTGCTGAGCCGTCTCGAATTGCTGCACGCGTTCGGCCAGACTTCGCTCTTCGACACGATCCTCGACGGCCTGCTGATGGTTCAGCATGGCCGCTACGACAAGAAGGCGTTGCTGGTGGTGACCGACGGTATGGACAACACTAGCCAATCCACTGTCGAACAGGTGGTAGCGCAGGCGCGCCGCATGGGCGTGCTGGTGTACTCGATCGGAATCGGCGACCCGAACGCCGGCAACCTCCCCGGAATAGCGATCGGCCCGCTCATCTTCGGCGGCAATGTCGATCAGGTGGATGCACGCACGCTGACGCTGCTTTCGAGCGAGACCGGCGCCAAGACTTACATCGTCCGCGAGGTTGGCGACGGTGCGGCGTTGCGCGACGCCTGCGCGACAATCAGCCGCGAGCTGCGCGAACAGTACACGGTTGGTTTCGTCGCTCCCGACGCCGAGCGCGGCGGTTACCGATCGATCCACGTTGACGTCCCGACGCATCCGGAGGACACGCTGCGGGTGCGGAAAGGCGTGAATGTCGGCGGCAGGGAATCAGCCGACGCGTCGCCGTAGGAGGGGGGAGAGCAAAAGTCATGAAACCTTTGAAAGGTTTCACACTTCCCACAGTGAATAACGGGGGAGCTTCCGCTCAAAACAGGTCGTTATTCTGAACGGCGCCTTGCGGAGCGCCATCGCTCGCAACGACCTTCGGCGCCTGCGCGGGGTAGCGCCTGCGCTACTTTGGTTCGACCGGTTTGGTCTCGCTGCGCGCGGTGGAGAACGGCGCAAGGAAAGCCTGCTGCGGATCGGGCATCAGGTTGAGAAACTTGACCTCGGCGAATTCCCCGGAAATTTGAATCGCGGACAGCGCGGCATTATCCACGCGGATGCGATGGAAGTGCTCCAGCTCGACCTTCAGAAAGTGGCACAGCACCGTGCGGACGATATCGCCATGCGAGACGAAGACGACGCGCTGGCCGGGGCGGGCCTCGATGGTACGCATCACGCCCTCGACGCCGCGGGCCTGCACTTCTGGAATTGTTTCGCCACCGGGGGTGGGATGCTGGATCGGCGATTTCCGATAAGTGACGTAGTGCGGGTCGTCAATGAGCTCGTGGTAGTGCATCCCCTCCCAGCGGCCGTAGAGCACTTCGGCGATGGCAGGCTCCTCAATAATTTCGATACCGCCGAGCGCGGCCGCGAGGATTTCAGCAGATTGTCGGGCGCGCACGAGCGGACTGGTGACAATCAGATCGGGTTTGATGCTCTTGGCGAAGTGCGCGGTGGCGGCGACTTGAGCACGGCCATGTTCGGTTAGCTCGACCGGATTGCGGCCCATCACGCGGCCCTGCTTGTTCCATTCGGTTTCGCCGTGCCGCATCAGGATCGCGGTACCGTGCGGCCCGTTGGTTTGCTTCAGTTTTTGCGCCACGTAAAAAGGCCCCAACGCCATTGTGGTCCCCGGATAATTAGCATTTCAAACAAAACGGCGAGCGCCCTTGCGATGCGCCCGCCGTCTTTCAGATTCGCGTTCCGCGCTTGCGGTCAGCGTCCAGCCGCAGCTGAGACGTGCCCGTTAGCGTTCTCATCCACAGTGTGCGCCGCCGGAGCGAGCCCACAGAACGCCTCGTAGTCGATAAGCGTGGTCTGAGTCGGATGCTCGCTGCATACCGGGCAATCTGGATTGCGGCGAATCTTGAGCACTCGCACATAATCCGCCGAGAGCGTGTCGAAGTACACCATCTTGCCGACCAGCGGCTTGCCGGCGCCGAGCAGCAGCTTGATTGCTTCGAGCGCCTCCATCGAGCCGATCACGCCGGGCAGCGCACCGAGCACTCCGGCCTCGGCGCACGACGGCGCCATATCGGGCGGCGCCGGCTCCGGATAGAGGCATCGATAGCACGGACCGCCGGCGGCAGGTTGGAAGACCGTCGCGTTGCCCTCGAAGCGGAAAATCGCACCGTCAACCAGGGGCTTTTTGGCGAACACGCAAGCGTCGTTGATTAGGTAGCGGGTGGGGAAATTATCGCCGCAATTAATCACGACGTCGTAATCCTTGATAATCTCCATCACGTTCTCGGAACTGAGGCGGACGTCGTGACGGATGACCTTGATCGCCGGGTTGAGCGCGTTGATCTGCTTTTGCGCCGACTCGGTCTTGAGCATCCCGACCCGATCGGTGGTGTGGATGATCTGGCGTTGCAAGTTGGAAAGATCGACGACATCGAAATCGACCAACCCGATGGTGCCGACGCCGGCGGCCGCGAGGTAGAGCGCGGTGGGCGATCCGAGCGCGCCGGTGCCAAGGATCAAGACCTTGGAATCGAGCAGGCGGGCTTGGCCTTTCTCGCCGACCTCGGGAATTACGAAGTGGCGCGAATACCGGGTGATCTCGTCCTGGGTAAAGGCCCGATCTGCGACCCAGGGCAATCCGCGATCCTTCCACGAGTTAAAGCCGCCGGTCATGTTGTAAACGTTTTCGTAGCCGAGCTCCCGCAGCGTGCGTGCGGCCAGCAGCGAACGGGTGCCCGAGGCGCATTGGAGAATCACCGGGGTTTTGTGGTCGGGGACCTTTTCTTCAACCCGCAGTTCGAGGAAGCCGCGCGGTATCGCGATGGCCTGGGGGATATGTCCCTGGCGCCATTCGTCGCTCTCGCGGACATCGATCAGCACGGTGCCGGGTTGATCAATCAGTTTGCGCGCCTGGTCGATATCGATTTGCTTAATCGACGCGCGCGCTTCGTCGAGAATGTTCTTCGAAGTCTTAGACATCTATTTGTACCGTTCCGTTCGCCTCGTGGGGTATCAGCCCCGCATGAAGTGTGAATCGTAACGTAATCAGTCCTATCGTGAAACTATAACCATTGGGCCAGTCGGGCGCATCAGGGGAGAGCGAGCAGTGCGCTGGCGCCCTTCAGCCGCCGATCATCAGGTGGGATTCGACCAGCGCCTGCGCGAACTTGAGGACGCGCTGCGCGTGACCGCGCGGCGTGACGTCAAGGAAGTCCTTCGCCACCCGCCCGTTGCGATCGAGCACGAAGGTCGCTCGCTCGGCGCGATCGTCGTGCAGCACGCCAAAGGCGCGGGCGAGTTCGCCGCGCTCATCGGCGAGCAGGGTGAAGGGGAATCCGTGCTTGTCGGCAAAGGCGCGATGCGCGGCCGACGAATCGGTGCTGACGCCGACGACGACGCAGTCCAGCGCGCGGAATTTCTCGTGCAGGTCGCGAAATTCCTTGCCCTCGAGGGTGCATCCGGGGGTGTCGTCTTTGGGGTAAAAATAGACCACGACGATCTGCCCATGGTAATCGGACAGCCGGCGCCGTCGTCCGAACTGGTCGGGGATCTCGATGCCGAGGAAGGCCGAGCGATCGGCGCCGCGCAGCTGCTCAACCTGCGGCGACATTGGCTTCCACCTGTTCGACGGCGCGCTTGCGGGTGAACTTGATCGCGGCGTTGTCGATATTTATCGAGCAGAGCGAGCCGCACATGCTGCAGACGTTGGAGCCGGAGGCTTCGCTTTCTTCCTTGTAACGGCGGGCCTTATCGGGATCCATCGCCATCGCGTACATGCCTTCCCAGTTGAGCGACTTGCGATAGCGCGACATCTGGTCGTTCCAGACTTTCGCGGCGCGCACGCCTTTGACGAGATCGCCCGAATGGGCGGCGATGCGCGTGGCGATAACCCCCTCGCGAACGTCGTCGATATCGGGCAGGCGCAGATGCTCGGCAGGAGTCACGTAACAGAGAAAATCGGTGCCGGCGGCAGAGGCGATGGCGCCGCCGATCGCGCCGGTGATGTGGTCATAGCCCGGGGCGACGTCGCAGGTGAGAGGTCCAAGGACATAAAACGGGGCGCCGCCGCAGATGCGCTTTTCGAGCTTCACGTTGGCTTCGATCTGATCGAGCGGGACATGGCCGGGCCCTTCGATCATCACCTGCACGCCGAGGGTGCGCGCGCGCTCGGTCAATTCGCCGAGGACCAGCAATTCCGCGAGTTGTCCGCGATCGGTGGCGTCGCCGGTGGCGCCCGGGCGCAAGCCGTCGCCGAGCGAGATAGTGACGTCGTGTTCGCGCAGAATCGCGCAGACCTGGTCGAAATGCTCGTAGAGGGGATTTTCGTTGCCGGTGCGCTCGATCCATCCGGCGAGCAGCGCGCCGCCGCGCGAGACGATGCCCTCGATGCGCTGATGGCCGCGCAGCTTGCGCACGCTCTCGCGTGTGACGCCGCAATGCAGCGTCATGTAATCGACGCCCTGGCGCGCCTGCCGTTCGATTACTTCGAGGAAGCCCTCGACGCCGAGATCCATGATCGAGCGCTCGGAGGCGACCTGGTAAATCGGCACGGTGCCGAGGATGACCTGGCAGCGCGATAGAATCTCGCCGCGAATTTTGTCGAGGTCGGTGCCGGTCGAGAGATCCATCACGGAGTCGGCGCCGTACCGCACGGCGGTGTACAGCTTTTCGACTTCCTCTTCGATCAACTGATGGAAATTGGAAGCGCCGATGTTCGCGTTGACCTTGGTCCGCAGGCGCTTGCCGATGCCGATCGCGCGGAAATCATGATGCTGATTGTGCGGGATTACGACTTCGCCGGTCGCGACCAGGCCGCGGATCTCTTCGGGGCTCAGCCCCTCGTCCTCGGCCACTTCGATCATCTGCTGGGTGATGACGCCTTTGCGCGCAGCTTCAAGTTGGGTCATGTCGCTACCTCTGACTTATCGTACTGGTTGATGCCGCCGGCGTATCGGGATTTTCGCGCCCGCGAAGGCTGAAACGATTAACGGACCACGTCTGGTCACTATAGGTGCTGCCTTAAAATTTAGTCAAGTTCGCGCTTCCCGCAGGGAGAAGAGCGGGAGATTGGTCGAAGAACGAAGAACTTATGCTTTTTCTGAAACCTCAACCAGGTTTCAGACTTCCCGTTGGTAAAATGGGGGCTTCGCCCTGGAAACCCTATGTTTGAATTGAAGCCCACCGTGTTGGCCTCGGCGTTACGAGATTCGCGGGTAAAGGCGTCGAGCGTTGTCCCACAGGATCATGCGCTGGACCTCGAGCGGGAAGACCTCGGGGCGCGCCGTCAGCTTTACGGTATCGGGAAAGCGGCCGTCGAAGTGCGGATAATCGGACGCATAGATGATGTGTTCGGGGCCGACGAAATTGGCGACGAACGGCAGCGTTTCTTCGTCGGGGTCGCAGGAGATGAAGAAATTCTCCGAACGGATGACCTCGGAGGGCTTGCGGCGCAGGAACGGGACGTATTCGGGCATCAATTCGTAATGCTCGTCCAGGCGTTCCATCCAGTACGGCAGCCAGCCCACGCCGGCCTCGAGGATCGCAGCGCGCAGCCGCGGAAAGAGATCGAACACGCCGCCCCCAATCAACGCGGCGAGCGCGCGCATGCACTCGAAGGGGTTGGTGGCGGAGTGCTGCAGGAACAGGTTGTTGGTCATGTCGAAGGTGCCCAGCCCGTATGGCGGGCGCGCGGTACCGCCATGGAAGCAGGCGGGCAGATCGGTGTCCTGGCAAGCCTGCCAAATCGGATGAAGGGCAGGATGGTCGAGCAGTCGATCCTCGATATGCCCGGAAAGATAGATACCGGCGACCCAGGGCTCATTGGCGACGAGGCGAATCAGCTCCGCCGCACGATCCGGCGCGCGCATTGGAACCACGGCAACACCCTTGAGGCGGCTCGGATAGGCGGCGCAATAATCGCCGAGCCATCGATGGTACGCGCGGATCATTGCAATCTCGAAATCGATGGTCTTGAGCGAGCAGAAACTCGAAACCACGGTCGCGAACAAGACCGCGATGTCGATGCCCTCGCGATCCATGTCCTTAATGCGGATGTGAGGATCCCAGCCGCCGCGCATGTCGGGCTTGTCGCCGCGCGGATTGCGTCCGGTGCGGACCAACGGCTTATCGGGATGCGGCACGCCCAGCGGCCGTCCGGTATTGAGTTGATGGAAAATGCCGAAGAAGAATTTCGAGGGGCGTCCGGCGGCCTCCCGTTTGAGGTCTTCGAGATCGGGCTTGAACTTCTCTTCCAGATAGCGGTCATAGAGGTCGTTCGGCTCCATCACATGGCCGTCGGTGTCGATTACTTTGTTGCCGTTGAACATGAACGTCCCTCCTGGAGCCTTAACCGCGAACCCGCAGGCGCCAATTTAAACCGAGTAAACCGCGCGAACGGCTGATGCGCCCAACGCATTTCATTTATCACTCCGCTCCGCGCCAAGCTCAAGCGGATCGCGGCGTCGCGGGGCTCGTGCGCGGCTGCTTTTGCGGATTGCACTCTAGAGGCGCCTAACTGTTTCGCCGCGCGAGCGCATCGACTATTACAAAGCGACCGATGGCTGCCGAACCGACATCCGCAGGCGCGCCGGACGCGCGCAAATCGTCGTCCACCTCCGATGCGGCCCACACGCTGCTGGCGAGCTTCCTCGGCTGGACGCTCGACGCCTTCGATTTCTTCATCCTGATCTTCGTGCTGCCGACGGTGGCAAAGGACTTCCATCGTTCGATCCCGGACATTGCGTTCACGATAACGGCGACGCTCGCAATGCGGCCGGTCGGCGCATTGATCTTCGGCTGGTTCGCCGATCGTTACGGCCGTCGGCTGCCGCTGATGGTCGATGTTATCTTCTACTCGATCGTCGAGGTGCTTAGCGGTCTCGCCCCGAACTACCATTGGTTTTTGTTCTTTCGCGCCCTTTACGGAATCGGCATGGGCGGTGAATGGGGCGTCGGTGCGTCGATTGCGATGGAAGCGGTGCCGGCGCGCTGGCGCGGGTTGCTCTCGGGCGTGCTGCAAGAGGGCTATGCGGTCGGCTATCTGCTGGCAGCGGCGGCTTACTTCCTGATTTATCCGCATTTTGGATGGCGTCCGATGTTCTTCCTCGGCGGCATCCCGGCGCTATTGACGCTTTATATCCGCGCGAAGGTGCCGGAATCGAAATCGTGGGAACTGAACCGTCCGCCCGCCGCGGCCATCTGGGGATCGCTACGCCGGAACTTCCGGCTGTTCCTGTACCTGGTCGCGTTGATGACGATGATGAACCTGGTCTCGCACGGCACGCAGGATATGTATCCGACCTTTCTCAAAATCGAGCGCGGGCTCGATCCGCGCACGGTGGCGACGATCGCGATCATTTACAATCTGGGCGCGCTGATGGGCGGGCTGGCTTTCGGCTACCTCTCGGACAGTTTCGGCCGGCGGCGCTCGATGATCGCGGCGGTGCTTTGCGGCGTGCTGATCGTGCCTTTCTGGATTTATCCGCATTCGCTGGTATGGCTGACGGTCGGCGCCTTTCTGATGCAGTTCATGGTGCAAGGCGCCTGGGGCGCGATTCCCGCCCACCTGGTCGAGCTATCGCCGCCGCAGGTCCGCGGGCTTTTTTCCGGCCTCGCGTACCAATTTGGCGTGTTGCTGGCGGCCAACGCCGCGTTCGTCGAAGCGTTGATCGCGCAACATCTGGGATATGCGACTGCGCTGGCGCTGGTCGCCACTACGGTCCTGTGCGGCGACGCTCTGGTGATCGCGCTTGGCAGCGAGCGCAAGGGCACCGACCTGCACGCGACGTGAGGCCGCCGGCGGACTTGCCTTGTATCTATGATCCTTGCGAATTTTCTGCGGCCGTAGGAGAACAAGGTAAACGTAAACCGCGACGGGAGATGCAGGAGGTTGAGCGATGAAATTTGGAATCTTCTACGAGATTTCGGTGCCGCGTCCGTGGGATCGCGAAGCCGAGAAGCGGGTCTTCGATAATTGCCTCGAACAGGTCGCGCTGGCCGACGAACTGGGCTTCGACACGGTGTGGGCGGTCGAACATCACTTCCTCGAAGAGTATTCGCATTGCTCGGCACCCGAGATCTTCCTGACGGCGTGTGCGATGCGCACCAAGAAGATGCGCGTCGGCCATGGGATCGTGGTGTGCGTCCCCGAATTCAATCATCCAATCAAGATTGCGGAGCGCACCGCCACGCTCGACATCATCTCGGGTGGCCGGTTGGAAGTCGGCACCGGGCGTTCGGCGACGTGGAACGAACTCGGTGGTTTTCGCGCCAATCCCGACGAGACCAAAAAGACCTGGGACGAATTTGTTCGCTGCTTGCCGAAGATGTGGACGCAGGAGCGCTTCAGCTACCAGGGCCGCTCCTGGTCAATGCCGGAGCGCGCGATCATTCCGAAGCCGTATCAGAAACCGCATCCGCCGATGTGGGTAGCGGTGACCAGTCCTGGCACCGAAATCGACGCTGCCGAGCGCGGCCTGGGATCGCTTGGACTTACCTTCGGATCGGTCAAGGAACAGGAGGAGAAGATCAAGAACTACCGGCGCATCATCTCGACCTGCGAACCGGTCGGCGAATTCGTCAACGACAAGGTCAGCACGGTTAACTTCCTGTTCTGCCATGAGGATACCGAACGCGGTAACAAGATTGGCCGGCGGATGCTTGGCACGTTCAACTTTCTGGCGGCGCAACTGCTGGCCGCGCGCGAGGCCTATCCCACCAAGTCGTATCCATCGTTGGGATTGCTGCCGACGCTGCGGCGCGAGGCCTCAGGACCGGCGGACCAGGCGGGCGTGCCGGAAGGTATCGCGATTGGCGATCCCGAGCGCGTCTTGCGCGCGTGCAAGCGATGGGAGGCGGTCGGCGTCGATCGCATCAACTTTCTACTGAACGCGCTCGAGACCGTGCCGCAGGAAGATGTGCTCAACAGCCTGCGCACTTTTGCCAAGCACGTGATGCCCCATTTTCAGGACAGTTCGACGCAGGCCGCGGCGGCGGGAGGTGGTCGCTGATGCCTTCCTCGGGAACCATGGACGTAGAGGCGTTCGCGCCCAACGTTGGGGAAATCCACGGCTACAAGACCGAGGAATGGAAACTCAAGGGCGCGCAGATTCTGAACGTCCTTTACGAGGTCAGCAACGAACCATTTCCGGGCCTGATGCCTGTCACTTTCCATCCTGTGATACCGGCCTATGCGATCCTGAACGTCACGCATTATCCGGAAAGTCCGGCCGGCCCGTTTACGATCGCGGACGTCCGCGTCGGCTGCCGGGCGGGGGTGCGGCCGCGCGGCTTTACGCTCAAGAGCTACGTCAGCACCGCGGCGGCGGCGCAGGAACTTACGCGGCGTTGGGGTTATCCGGCGAGCGTCGCGGACGTCTCGATGCGAGCCTTCCACGATCGCGTGGTGGGTCGCGTCAAAGCTGACGGCCGCACTATCCTCGAAGTCGAGATGCTCGATCGCGATTTCATTGGCGGCAACGACATCCAGTACGTGTCGAGCATGCATCTGTGCCGCAATCGGGAGGATGGCAAGCTGGTGGTGGTGCAACTGGATCCCGAATGGACCTTTACCAAGGCGGAGCGCGGCCGCCCGCAGCTGGTAAAGTTCGACGCGAAGGCGTGGAACGGAGGCGACAAACTCGTGCCGACCTGGCCGATCTCGGCGAGCTATACGATCGCCGATGCCACGCTGTCGCAGATCCGCTACGTCAGCGATCCCGACAAGGACGCTTTCAAGGGCACTACTCAGGTCGCGGCTTAGCTACTGATTCGATCGCGAGGAGCGAAAGCCTCGCGATCCTGGCGCTCGCGCGATGCCTGCGTGAAGGGCTGTTGCAAGTGAAGCGCGCCGCTCGAAGAGCGTCGCGCCGTGGTGCGATAGCAGCCTAGCTGGCTTTCTCGCAGAGTGCCCAGGCGACCTCGGCCATCGCCGGAGTTCGCAGATCGTAGGTTGCGAAAACCGGGTCATCGGCCTGTCCGCTCAAGTAACGCGCATAGCTGCCCTCCGCGATGATCGCGAGTTTGAACAGCGAGAAAATCTCATAGAACGCAAAGCCGCGCATCACGCGCCCGGACTTGCGCTCGTATAACTCGATCATCTCTTTGCGATCGAGATAACCGCCGCCCGGCTCCATGCTCGAGACCACAGTGCGGCGGCGTTCGTCGTCGCTCGGATCGCTCCAGTACGTGACCATCCAGCCGAGGTCAGCGAGCGGGTCGCCAATGGTGGACATCTCCCAATCGAACAGTGCGATCGGCCGCGGCTCACTCCCATTGGGGTCCCACATGACGTTGTCGAGCTTGTAGTCGCCGTGAACGATTGTCGAGGACTGCGTTTGCGGCATGT
The DNA here is from genome assembly GCA_036489375.1 of Binataceae bacterium (SeqCode). Classification (GTDB taxonomy): domain Bacteria; phylum Desulfobacterota; class Binatia; order Binatales; family Binataceae; genus JADMIL01. The sequence goes on from DASXFX010000059.1 coordinate 13,439, forward strand.
GCGCTGACAGCCACTGCTGGATTTTCAGCATCACCGGCAACGGCCGGGTCTTGGGGATCGTCCGTTCTAGCTGATCGCTCCAGCGGCGCACCTGCCGCTCGATGTAGCCGTCGGGGCGGCCGAAGCCTTCGAGTCCGCACGCTCTCCAGTCCACCGCCTGGAGCGTGATCAACAGATCGACGATGCGTTCGCTGATGGTGCGGCGTTGGGCTTCAGTAACGGCGAAGCTCGCTTCGCAGGGCGCGAGCAGGCTCGATCGAATCACTTTGCCGCGCATGTACTCCATCAGGAAAAACGGCGCGCCGATGTAACCGGTATCGTCGCAGTCGGCGTACACGCGCGGCACCGGCACGGCAGTATGCTGCAACGCTTTGAGCACGCGGAACTCACGCATCACATCGTGCGCGGTCGGCAGCAGCGGTCCGCGCGGGGGGCGTCGCAGGGCCCACGAATTACCATCGAAGTGGACCAGATGGACCTCGTTGGAATGACCGAAGGATATGTTCTCGACCCGCAGGTCGTCAGCCACGCCAAGTTTGCGATCGCGCAAAAAGCGGCGCAATCCTTCGGTATCGATGGTCACTGACGGACCGGTCTTTTCGTTTCCTGTTTCAACCATCTATTGCGATCCGCCTCGGATACGGCCTCACTTCACGCCGATCTCCGGATAAGGCTATACCGCCTTGATCAAAGAGGCTGCAAGCATTGATCGATAGGCCCCAATATGTCTCGTCAGAAGCGGCCGCGGATGAAGCCATCTGCGTTCGAGACGGCGAGTATCACGGGTCGAGAGGAGAGTCGGGGAGGCGCAGACTTGGGAAGTTATTGCTCAGGCTCGTTAGGTTGTTCGGGCATCGGCAACAGGCCCGTCCTCCGCTGGAACGGATTGCGGCCGAACGGACTTTCTCCAACGGAGCCGATACCGCCGAGCGTGAGCTGGAACTCAAAGGCGGTCTCTTTGGGGTTGTAGGTTTTGGTGATGCCGGCGTCAAAGGACCAGCAATCGCAAGGTGACTTCAAGCGAACGCCATAGGCCGCCGACAGCAATTGATGCGCGACGAAGTCGTAGGACGGCGCAAAGTACACGCCCATCCGATCGAACAGCTCGTAGTAGGAGCGCATCGTCAGGAATTGACTGTAGTTGGCATTAACGCCGGGCGTGTTCGACGGTCCGGGACCAATGTAGTTGTAGCTTAGCTGACTGAACGAGCCTTCTTCGGCCTTGCCGCTGTAGACCTTGGGCTGGTTCTTGGTCCACCACGGCTGGAAGGTCAGGTATGCATTTGCATACTGCATTTGACCGTCGTTGGGATTAACGCCCAGCTGCGATCCGAATGACCAGATGTTGGTCGGAAAGACCGTCGCCGTGGCATCGAGGGCCGAAATATGAGGAGCGCCGGGCGCAATCTCGTGAGTGATGTCGTAGGCTTGCAGCACCTGCAGGCGAAACAGCTCCTCGACGCTGCCGTTGGCGCCAATGGTGCGCGCACGCAACGGACTGATCGTGGTGCTCTGCTGTTCTTCGCCGTCGCCGCCTTCGGGACCTTGAGACGGAGCAGGCGACGCGACCTTCGCGAAGAGGCGCGAAGTAAATCCGTAGGTGACGAGGCTGCGCGCCTCCATCCGATCGGTTTCGTCATAGAGCGGCAGATCGCTCTGATCTACCTGCGGCACATAGGTATAGGTGGCGAACGGCTCGATCGTATTTTTGAGTTTTTCGATCGCGCCCCATTTGAAGTCGTAAACCCGTTCGATCTCGCTCCCGATGCCGGCGGTGCCGTAGATCATCTCGCGTGATTTGAGACCGCCTTCGGCCAGCGGGCCGAGGGTCAGAAGGTTGTTGTACTGCTGGCCGTCTTCGCCTACCGGCGTCACCCCGATCGAGTGACCTGAAGTATCGTAAACAGTTTCCCGCAAACCGAGCGTGCCGAAGCCAAAGAGATACTTGCTTAGGCGCCAGGGCACGGTGAAACGCGGATTGAGATCGAGTCTTAGGCCGCTCTGTCCGTGATAGCGCCAGAAGTTGGTGCCATCGACGTCATAGTCGGTATAGGCAAGTCCGCCGAAGAGGTCTTTGCGCCCGCTGACGAGCATATCGGGCAGCGTCTGCATGGCGAATTCCTGCGCCTGGATGGTGTCCTGATTCCAGGTACCCTGCAGCCGGGCGAAACCGTCAGTGAACTCATCGAGCAAACCGAAATGCGACACCGCATTACGCATCGTACCAAAGCTGTTGGGGTACATGATGCCGGCGCCGATAGTGCGCGAGAGGGTCCACACGTTCATTTCGCGCAGGAACAAACTGTCGCTGACGCTGATCCCGTCGCCATAAGCGATCAGGTTATCGCCCAGGTGCTGGCGGAACATGCCGATAATATCGTAACGATCTATTGGAATGTGCGGGTCCGCGACCTGGTTGTCGATGACGTCGTGAACTCGGCTGTAGGCGGTGCGCAGATCCTCGTTGTAATACGCGCCATCGACTACGAAATAATCGTCGATGCCCGAGATCAGGCGATACTCGCCCAGCGCTCCGACCCGCTTCGAGGTTTCGATATCCATCGCGAGAGTCGCGTCGGAACTCTTGTTGATCGCCCAGTAGTAAGGTTGGACGAGCTGGAATCCGCGCAAACCTGATTCGCCGACACGCGGGGCGAGAAGTCCCGAATGGCGATCGGCATCGGCTGGAAACACGGCGTATGGCAGCGGGATGAGTGGATAACCGAGCACATTGAAGTGCCCCTGGTACGCATGGCCGGTCTCGCCTATGTGTACGTCCATCTTGTCGGCGGTAATTGACCAGTCGGGCGTTCCGGGTTCGCACGCGCAGGTGGTGAAGAAGCCGTCGAGCACTCTAAAGCGCTGGCCGAGCAGCTTGTAGATCTTGTGGCCTTCGAGCCGGTACGTCTCCTGATGATCCGTGACCGTCGCGTCGGTCAATTCGCCGGTTTCATCGTTGAGGTTGACGTCCGCATCGGTGGCGATAATGTTGCCGACCGGGTCGGCCAGATGGACGTTGCCGACCGCGTGCATCTTGCGGTCGCGGCGCATCATCGTAACTTCGTCGGCAGTCAGCGTGGTCTTCGCTTGCGTGATGACGGCGTTGCCGGTGACAACGAAGCTATCGGTTTTATAGTCGTAAACGAATTTTTGGCCGGTGACATTGACCGGGCCGCCAGGATGTTCTGCCTTAATATAGGTGGAGATGGTACTTTGCTGCGCCTGCGAAGCGATCGGCGCCAGCACGAACAGTACAGATGCGGCAATCAAGCCGCCAATTAGTGATTTAGCGCGCGGCCTCAGGGAACAACCCTCGCCGGCCTTGTCGCGACAGAAACCACGGATATACCTCCCCCACCAGATAGACCGAGCCTGTGACCAGAACTACGTCATTTTCCGCGCTCTCCCCCATCACAGCCGCGATCGCGGCGAGTGGATCATTGATGACGCGTGAGCGCGCGTAGCTGGAGAATACCGGTAGTAGATTTGTCGGATCAAGTGGCCGCTTCGCGGCCGCCCGGGTGATAGTCACATCCCTGACCCGCGGCCCGATCATCGCAGCCATCCGCTCCCATTGCTTGTCCTCAAGGCAGCCGAAGATGAGCCGCGGTTTGACCTCTGGGCCGAGTTCCACAGTGATCGATTCGAGCAGCGCTTCGATAGCGAGCTCGTTGTGCGCGCAGTCCAGAATGACCAGCGGCTTGCGCATCACGATGTCGAAGCGGCCCGGCCACGAGACCTCGCGCAGACCGCGGCGAATCGCTTCCTCGGGCAGCTTCCAGCCCTCCGCGCGCATCGCATCGGCCGCGGCGAGCGCGATTGCGGCATTCTCATGCTGGAAGGGCCCCGCCAGGGCGATTTCGACGTCCTCAAGCCGGAGCCCGAGTCCCTGATAATCGAGCCGATGGGCCGGCGCATGCGACCGAAACGAGTATTCACGATCGACCATGAAGGCGGCGCTATGACGCTGGCTGGCGATCGAGGTTAGCACCAGGCGTGCCTCGGGGTCGCGCGCGCCAATTACCACCGGCACGCCTTCCTTAATGATGCCGCC
>DASXFX010000124.1:0-10022 GCA_036489375.1 Binataceae bacterium (SeqCode)
TCGGCAATTTGGTGATCTGTGCGGGTCTCGCGACGCTGTTGATTGGCATGAGTTGGGGTTCGGCGCACGCGCAAACCAAGCTAGTGAAACCGGCCAACGGCGGGACCCTCAAGATAACGAAATCGGGCAGCTATTTCCTCGCGGCCAACTACATCAGCACTTTGCCCTTCTCTTCGATAATCAGTATATCCGCGAACAACGTCACGATTAACCTCAACGGCTTCACAATCAGCGACACCGCGATTGGCAACACCGCTCCTGCGATCAGTACGACCAGTGGCATTTCCGGCGTGACTATCGTTAACGGCACGATCACCAAAACCGGCACCGCGATTAGTCTTGGTACCAGCAGCACGGTGGGTGGAATGCAATTGATTGGCAACAAGGGAGATGGTGTGGATTGCATCTCGACCTGTCTGGTCACGAATAGCGTCATAACCGGCAATACCGGCGCCGGTCTCGCATTGGGCGACGGCAGTAGCGGGTACCAGGACAACATAATTTCGGGCAACACTGGGGGAAACGTCGGGGCCGGCACCAATCTTGGCAATAACGTCTGCGGCACCGGTCTCTGTCCGTAGTCACCATAAAGCCGAAGGGCGTGCGACACCGATGGTCTCGCACGCCCTTCGCATTTCGACGGTATTCAATCAGCGCTACCCGAGCGCGGACCAGACTTCGGGACCGAGCTTGCGTCCCTTCAAATCTCCGAGCAGCACCAGTCCCATGCGGTCGGGATTGAAGCAATGCGTTGAGAGCTCGACCACCTGATCGTTGGTGACGCTATCGATGGCACTCGCGACCTCTTCCAGCGGAATGTCGCGCCGGAAGTAAATCTCGTTGCGCGCGAGGCGGTTCATGCGGCTATCGGAGGATTCCATACCGAGCAGCATGTTGCCCTTGAGCTGGCTTTTGGCGCGCGCGAGTTCGTTGGGCTTGAGTCCCTCGCGCGAGACCTTGCCGATCTCGCTGAGTGTGACTTCTATTACCTCGTCCACCCATTCGGGGTTGGTCCCCGCGTAGATGCCGAAGTAGCCGCAATCGAGAAACGAGGAAATGAACGAGCCGATGGTGTAAACGCGGCCGCGCTTTTCGCGCACTTCCTGAAACAGCCGCGACGACATGCCGCCGCCGACCGCGGTGTTCATCACGTACGCGGCGAAGCGCAACGGATCGACGTTGCTGATGCCCGGGCCGCCAATACAGATGTGCGCCTGCTCGAGTTCCTTGGGATGATTCAGCACCATCGCCGTTTCCGTCGGCGGGCTAATCAATTCGCCGCGATCGTCACCGGCCACGCCACCGAAGTAGCGCTCGCAATCTGCTACCAGTTCGTCGTGATTGACGGCGCCGGCTGCCGCGATGAAGACGCGGCCCGCGCGATAACGGTCGGCCATGAACGAGACCAACAATTCGCGATCGATCGCGTTGACGGTCTCGACCGATCCAAAAATCGGCAACGCCAGCGGATGGCCTTGCCAGAAGTTCAGATTGAAGAGGTCGTGGATGTAATCGTCGGGAGTGTCTTCGGCCTGCGAGATTTCCTGCAACACGACCTGGCGCTCGCGATCGATCTCGGCCGGATCGAAGACCGACTCGAGAAAGAGATCGGCCAGCGATTCGGTCGCCATCTTGAGGTCGGCGCCGAGCACCTTGGCGTAGTAGCAGGTGTATTCCTTGCCGGTGAAGGCATTGAGCACACCGCCGACCGCGTCGAATTCCTCGGCGATCTGTGCGGCCGTCCGCTTTTTGGTGCCTTTGAAGAGCAGATGCTCGATGAAGTGGGAGACGCCGTTCTGGCGATGTTCGTGCTCGTAACGGGAACCGTTCTCGACCCAAATGCCGATAGTCGAGGAGACCATCGAGGGCATCGGCTCGGTGAGTACCCGTACGCCATTAGGCAGGACGCTCTTTCGAATCATCGAGGCGCCTATTTCCCCTTCTGCTGTTCGAGGTCGGCCTGCGCCTCGCGCAAGGAGAGCCGAATCTTGCCGCTGCGATCGACGTCGAGCACCTTGACCTTGATCTCGTCGCCCTCGTGCAGGACGTCTTCGACGCGGCGGACGCGCTCGTTGGAAAGCTGCGAGATGTGCAGCAGACCGTCGGTCCCGGGCATGATCTCGACGAACGCGCCGAACTCGACAATCTTGCGCACGATACCGTCGTAGATACGCCCTACTTCGGGTTCGGCGGTAATGGCTTCGATTCGCGAAATCGCCAGATCCATCGCGACGCTATCAGCCGATGCGATCAGCACGGTGCCGTCGTCCTCGATGTCGATCTTGCAGCCCGTTTCTTCGACCAGGCCGCGAATTACCTTGCCGCCCGGTCCGATTACGTCACGAATCTTGTCGGGCTTGATATGCAGGGTGACGATTCGAGGAGCGAAGGTGGAGACCTCGGTGCGCGGCTTGTCGATCGCCTTCGCCATCACACTGAGGATAAACAGCCGGGCGTCGCGTGCCTGATGGAGCGCCTGGCGCATGACATCGCGAGTAACGCCGCCGACCTTGTTGTCCATCTGGATGGCGGTGACGCCTTCCGCGGTGCCCGCGACTTTGAAGTCCATGTCGCCGAGGTGGTCCTCGTCGCCGAGGATGTCGGTGAGGACGCGGACCTTGTCGCCTTCCTTGACCAGGCCCATCGCGATGCCGGCAACCGGCGCCTTGATCGGCACCCCGGCATCCATCAGGGCGAGGACGCCGCCACAGATGGTCGCCATCGAGGAACTGCCATTGGATTCGAGCACCTCGGAGACCAGTCGGATGGTGTAAGGAAAGTCTTCTTCCGGCGGCAACACCGCCGCGATCGCGCGTTCGGCGAGCGCGCCGTGTCCGATTTCGCGGCGCCCCGGTCCGCGCAGGAATTTCACCTCGCCGGTCGAGAACGGCGGGAAATTGTAGTGGAGCATGAACTTCTTGTAGCGATCGCCCAGGAGCGCATCGACGCGCTGCTCATCGGACGAGGTCCCGAGCGTTACCGTCGCCAACACCTGGGTCTCGCCGCGAGTGAAGATGGCAGAGCCGTGAGTGCGCGGCAGCACATGGATTTCGGCGCTCAACGGACGAATCTCGGTGGACGAACGATCGTCGATCCGCTTGTCGTCATCGAGGATCACGCGCCGAACCTGATCGCGCAGGACCTTTTCCGACGCTTCTTCGATTTCGTGCTTGCGGTCGGCAAAGCGGCTGGAGAGCTCTTCCGCGACCTTGTCTTGCAGCGCGTAAACGGCAGTGTTGCGTTCTTTCTTGCCGCTGATTTTGAGCGCCCGCTCAAGATCGGACGACATCCGCTCGTGCACTGCGGAGTGCAAGCTCAGGTCGTATTCCTTCTTGGTGAATTCGCGCTTGGTCTTGCCCGCAAGGCGGCGCAATTCCTGTTGCAGCTCGAACACCGGGCGCATTTCTTCATGCGCGGTGAACAAGGCTTCGAGGATCGCTTCCTCGTCAACCACTTGCGCGCCGCCCTCGAGCATCACGATCGAATCCGGCTTGGCCGCGATGACCAGCGAAATGTCGCTCTGCTCGAGCTCGCTGATAAGCGGGTTGACCACCAGCTTGCCATCGATCCGGCCCATCCGCACGGCCGCGACCGGGCCCTCATACGGGATATCGGACACTTCGAGCGCAGCCGAAGTCGCAATCAGCGCGAGCGTGTCGGAATCGTTTTCCTTGTCGATCGAGAGGACATTGACGATGATCTGGGTTTCCTTGTCGTAGCCCTTGGGAAAGAGTGGGCGCATCGCGCGATCGATCAGCCGCGAGGTCAGGATTTCCTTTTCGCTCGGGCGTCCTTCGCGCTTAAAAAAGCCACCGGGGATTTTACCGGCGGCGTAAGTCTTTTCCTGGTAGTCAACAGTCAGCGGCAGGAAGTCGATTTTATCGCGGCTCTGGTACGCCGACACGACGGTGGCGAGCACCACCGTCTCGCCATACTGGGCCAACACGGCGCCATGCGACTGTTTCGCGAGGCGACCCGTCTCCAGCGACAATGGCCGACCGGCAAGTTGAATCTCTAGCTTTCTGTACATCGGATCACACTTCAGGGAGAGGGGGAGGTTCCTTTGATATAGCGGATGACCCCGCGGAACCTCTTGTCCTGACGCGCCCTACTGACTGATCGCTGCCCGCGCATTTGAGGGCGCGGGGCGGCGTAAACTGCGAGAAATCGCGCTATCGGCGAATTCCGAGCTTTTCGATCAGCCCTTTATACCGCGCGAAGTCCTGCGCATGCAGGTAGTCAAGCAAACGGCGACGCTTGCCGACCAGGCGCAGCAATCCGCGGCGCGAATGATGATCTTTCGCGTGCGATTTAAGGTGTCCGGTAAGTTGTTCGATTCGCGCCGTAAATATCGCGACTTGAACTTCGGACGAACCGCTGTCGTTCTGGGTACGCGCGTTGGCGCCGATTATTTCCCGCTTGCGGGCGGCCTCGAGAGGCATCAGGTTTACTTTCTTTCCCTTTTTCCTTTTATTATCCGGCAAGATTATCAGAGGACCCACCGCTAGTAAAGCTGCCTTCGCATGCCCACCGAAGTCCATCTGTGGTGGCGATAGCATGAATTTGAGACAGCGGCCGCTTAATTTGCCTTGAGTCGCGGGTCGTCCCCGGCAACACATTCCGAGCTCATCATTTGAACGGGCAAGGTTTCCGCAGGCACCGCGGCGCGTGAAATCCGGCTGACTTGCGAGATTACGGCCATCCGATTGCTCGCAATTGCGGAATTGCAGTCGGTCGGTCCTGAGTAGGTCCCGAAAGTTTGCCATTTCGAAAGAGGCGCGGCTTTGTCGGCATAGCCGCTGGCATTTAGTGGCGGGAGCATCAGGAGCCATCCCGGGCCGGTCTGGGCGCATCCAGTCAGTACGGCGAGGGCGAGCATGGCGGAGCGGCGAATCTTCATCGGCGGAAGCAGCCGCGCCAGAGTACCCGTCTGATTCGCGCGGGGCGAGCGTCTCGATCAGGGTCTGTCTGGCGAAAGATTTGAGCAAACGGCCTCGTTGGGCGTCCCCGGCGCGCGGCAGGATCACCTACAAAAAGCATAATAGCACAATCAAATGGTCGCGTCACGATGGCCCGCGCCATGGAACGAAACGGGATAAGGGTGGAGTAATCGAGCGAGAGCGGGTGCAGGGGGCGCTCCCGCGAACCCAAGCGGGTCTCGCGAGAGCACCCTGCGGCCAATCACGCGCTACCGGAAGAGTAGCGGCGTCTGCGGAAAATCAACCGATAGGCAGCTTGCTCATCACTGTCAGCACTTCGTCTTCGATGATGTCGTGAATCGTCGGCGCGTACTTCGCGAAGGCCGGATCCGAGAGCAGCGACTCGACCGCGTTAGGATTAGGCAATTCCCACAGATCGAGCACCGTATTGAAGCGCCCGACCATCGCGGAAAAACTGCCGATCAGCTTCCATCCGTGCTTGTTGAGCAGCGGCATCAGCGTATTGAGCAACGAGACGAACTCCGTCTGCTTGCCGGGATGCAGTTTGATCTGCGCCTGAACATAAACCATCGTAAAATCCTCCTGTAGCCCGCTACCATTGACTCGATTTTGATGTCAAACGCGCGCTTGCAGATCGCGCTCGGCGAATAGGCCATCCGCTCGTGCGAGACGGGCCTGCGGCAGCGTCATCAGAAGCGCCCTCGGACAACATGCGGACTTGCGGTGGCACTTTGAAATCGTCGCCGGATGTAGCGTGCAGCGGAGGGGTGCGGGCGGAGCACCGGAGCTTCAAGTCTCGCCGAATACCCGAGCGATCACCGCAGTCACGCGCGAGGTCGCTTCGGCGATCGCGAGCAGGCGGCCGTCGGCAATTACCTTGAAGAGCTTGCGGGCTTGCGGCGGCACATTGCCGTCGAGAGCACGCGAGTCGCCGTTGCGGAGGCGCTTTTCGATCGGCGCATCGACTTCGACTTCGGGCAAATCAGGCACAGCTTCGCGTAAACCGATCAGGCAACCGGCGTCGCCCTGTTCGAGCGCGGCCAGCACGTCGGCGAATGGGCGGGCGTTTTGAATCGCGAAGAGACCGGTACGCGTGCGACGTAGGGCGGACAGATGGGCGGCGCTTTCGAGCGCTATCCCGATATCGCGCGCGAGCGAGCGAATGTAGGTTCCGGGCGAACACACAAGGCTGAAGCGAATCGCGCCGGGGCCTTCGGCGGCCAATTCGAGGCGCTCAATTTGAACGTCGCGCGGCGGCGGTGGCGCGACGTCATCGCCGCGGCGGGCGAGTTTGTAGAGCGGGACGCCACCGCGCTTGATCGCGGAAAATATCGGCGGCGTCTGCGTAACTGTACCGGTGAAGCGCACCGCGATCGCTGCAAGTTGTTCAAGCCCAATCTCGGGAACGGGGGCGGTGCGAATGACCTCGCCAGTGCGATCGAGCGTATCGGTCTCGGTTCCTAGCGCGATCAAGCCCTCGTAATGTTTTTCTCCCTCATGAAGAAACGGGGCTAGTTTTGTCCCCTCGCCGACCAGGATCGGCAGGACGCCGGTGGCGAACGGGTCGAGTGTGCCCAGATGGCCGACGCGCGCGGGCTTAACCCGATGCTTTACCTGGCGCACGACTTCGGCCGAGGTCGGGCCGTCCGGCTTGTCGATGAGAATGATTCCATCCATGAGGTGAACTGGAGAGGATAGCGGATTGCGGGAGGGGGAATAAGTGGGGAGGAGGGGGAGTTGTTGAGGAACTGAGAACTATGGTTTTTTCTGAAACCTCACGAGGTTTCAGACTTCCCATCAATTTGACGCTCGCGATGCTCGGGCAGGTAGCAGGTAAGTTAGAGATGGGCGAACCGAGGTAGATTCAGCAAAGATCTGACGGCGGATAGCCGTCGAACGCGTTGCCTATCAGCGAGCGGAGAGCATGGCTATTCGCGCACACGGGTTTCGCGCAAGAGAGCGTCGATGCGCGCCGCATTTTCGAGGCCGGGATCGAACTCGAAGTCGAACTGAGGCGTGAACCGCAGGCCCAGCGCGCGGCCGATATTGCGACGGATGAAACCCTCCGCACTCTGGAAGCCCTTCACCGCGTCAGCGGCGTGCGACTTGCCGTCGAAGTGCGAAAAGAAGACCCGGCCCTGGCGCAAGTCATCGCTCATCTTGACCGAGGTCAAAGTGACGCCGCGCAGGCGCGGATCGCGCAAGTCGTGGAGCAGGAGCAACGACAGCTCCCGCAAAACCATTTCGGCCACTCGTCCCGGCCGCCTGCCATCGCTGGTTGCCATAACCTGGATACTATCGCCATCGGGGGCGCGGATGAAGGTGCCGATGCGAGCGAGGGACTGATCGGTCAACAGGGATGGAGGGAGAGTTGTTGAGGAACGAAGAACTTGTGTCTTTTCTGAAACCTCACAGATTCTTCGCTTCTGCGCACCTCGCAGACTCGCTCGGCTCGCAAGCTCGGACTCAGATTCTTGGTTTTTGCGCACCTCGCAGACTCGTTAGCTCGGCTCGCAAGCTCGGACTCAGATTCTTTGTTTCAGCGCACCTCGCAGACTCGTTAGCTCGGCTCGCAGGCTCGCCTGGTGTGGCAGACTCGTTAGCTCGGCTCGCATGCTCGGACTCAGATTCTTAGTTTCTGCGCACCTCGCAGACTCGTTAGCTCGGCTCGCGAGCTCGCCTGGTGTGGAGGTTTCAGACTTCCCGTTCGGCAAGAAAAGGGTAAACGAGGCGCGGGTGACCTCATAAAATGGAGGTTTTCGACTGCCACGCGGGACTTAGCCGGCGATCGAGCAGCGCGAGCGTCCAACAGTGAAAAAAGCGTCCAACAGTGAAACGTTGAATCGGGGGGTGAATTGCTCGATACTGTCTGGTTCTGGTTTACGGAAAGCCTCGGCGGAATGCGTTCGGACAAGCTCTGAGAGCTTTGACCAAAAACGTAAAACGACGGCAAGGGCTGCAAACGGCGACAAAAGCGCTAAACGACGGCGGCGGTAATCATGGAGACAACGGCGGCAGCGGAAATCGACTTCGAGAAGGGCGGCGGCGTAATCCCGGTGGTCACGCAGGACCATTCCAGCGGCAAATTGCTGATGGTCGCGTACATGAATCGCGAGGCCTTCGAAGAGACGGTAGCCACTGGCCACGCCTGCTATTTCTCGCGGTCGCGCAATCGCCTGTGGCGCAAGGGCGAGGAGTCGGGCAATTTCCAGACGGTGCGCGAAATCCGGATCGATTGCGATACCGACACGATCCTGCTGAGCGTAGATCAGCACGGCGATCATGCCGCTTGCCATGAGGGTTACGAATCGTGCTTTTTCCGCGTCCTGGACGACGGCAAATGGCGCGTGACCGATGAGCGTAAGGTCGATCCGGCGAAGTACGGCGCGAACTACGGCCATCACGCGAGTCCCGCCAAACCCGGCGGCTGATTTTCGCCGACTGGCGCTTTTTTCACTGTTGGACGCTCGCGATGCTCGGTCGCCGGGTAGATCCTGGCGGAAAGCTGATCGCGCTATATCGAAGGGTTCAACAGACAATACGCATAGAGCTTAACTCTCTTGCCCAATGGGAAGTCTGAAACCTCCCCACCAGGCGAGCTTGCGAGCCGAGCTAACGAGTCCGCGAGGTGCGCAGAAACAGAGAATCTGAGTCCGAGCTTGCGAGCTGAGCTAACGAGTCCGCGAGGTGCGCATAAAGTCAAAATCTGCAACGAGCCTGCGACTTACTGCAAAATAGATTAGTTTTCTTAACATTACGGTTTTGTGATGCGGCTTTGCGCTCCTTCTCGATTGATTTAGGATTGTCCCACTCATGGCGACCAACAATAACGTACTCAAATTCGGCATTCCCAAGGGCAGTCTCGAAGCGCAGACGCTCGAGCTGATGCGCAAGTCGGGCTGGCGGATCGCGGTTGGCGACCGCTCATACATTCCGCGGTCTGACGATCCGTCGCTAAGCTGCCGGCTGCTGCGGCCGCAGGAGATGCCACGCTATATCGCGGACGGCACGCTCGACGCAGGTATTACGGGCAGCGACTGGATAGTCGAGAACGACGTCGATCTCGTCGAAATCGAAAGCTTTATCTATTCCAAGGTCTCGCTGCAGCCGACCCGCTGGGTGCTGTGCGTGCCGAATCAATCGCCGGTGCAGCGGCTCGAGGACCTGGAGGGCAAGCGGGTGGCGACCGAGATGGTTGCGTTTACGCGGCGAATCTTCGCCGAGCGCAAAGTCGAGGTTGACGTCGAATTCTCGTGGGGAGTGACCGAGGCCAAGGCCGCGGACGGGCTGGTGGATGCGGTGGTCGAAGTAACGGAGACCGGATCGTCGTTGCGTGCGAACGGTCTGCGTATCGTCGAGGAATTGCTGACGTCGTCGCCGGTGCTGGTGGCGAATCAGGCGGCCTGGACCGACGGATGGAAGCGCGAGAAGATTCGTCAGATCGGCGTCCTGATGAAGGGCGCGCTCGACGCTGAGAGCCGCGTCGGAATCAAGATGAATGTCGCGCGCGAACATCTGGAGGCGGTGATCGGGTTGTTGCCGTCGATCACGGCGCCGACGGTTTCGCAGCTCTATCCGAGTCCGAATCTCAAGGGCAAGGAATGGCTGGCGGTCGAGACCGTCATCACCGAACATACGGTACGCGAACTTTTCCCGAAGCTGATCGAAGCCGGCGCCGTCGGCATTATCGAGTTCCCGCTCAACAAGATTATCTGAGGGCGGAGCCGTTCCCCGGCGGGATTCCCGCCGGTCATCAAGAAGGGATCTGCAGAGGAGCGTGGCGGCGACATAGATGATGTGAAGGCGATAGGTCGCCCGCGCCAGCGGGCGACCTATCGCTGCGAAGGGTGCGCAACAAAACCAAGCGGCGCCCGCTAGCGGCGGCCGCCGCTTGGTTTTGAGGTCTGGAGGGCGTAATTTACAGCCCGGGAGCCGCGTGTGCCGAGGGAGTCAGGCGTTCCCTGTGTTGTCCGTCCGCCGGTGAGGGAGATCACCCCGGCGGCCATGCGGTCTGCGGTCGCATGGCCTGGCGCAGGAAGGTTTGTATGGGGACCTGCCTGCGCTGGTGCGGTACGGGCATAG
>DASXFX010000177.1:0-4297 GCA_036489375.1 Binataceae bacterium (SeqCode)
AAACGGTACACCCTGTCGCTCGAGCGCCAGATTTCGCAGTCAGGTCTGAGCGACCAAGTTCGTATGGCGGGCGAGATCCACGGCAGCGCCAAGCGTGAGTTCTTCGAGTCGATCGACGTGTTGGTGGTGCCATCGCATGGCGAAAGCTACGCCAGCGCGGTCGCGGAGGCGCTCGCGTACACAGTGCCGGTCATCGCAAGCCGCGGCACTCCATGGTCGCGACTGCCGGAGAAAGGGTGCGGACTGTGGGTGGATAACTCACCTGAATCCCTGGTCCTGGCGATTGTCGAGATGTGTACGATGCCGCTGGACGAGATGGGGCTTCGTGGACGCGAATGGATGACCGCAGAGTTCTCGTGGGATACGGTAGCGCGCGAAGTTTGTAACGCCTACTCCAGGATGCTTCATGGCACACCGGCGATCGGTGATACTGCGAGCTCGAACGCTTCGATCACGTCCGCTCGAGAAACCTCTCCGCATAATTGAGAGATCGAACGCCGTTCCGTTCCCCGCTACCTTTCTTTCGCTTATCTCAACCAGATTAGCCATGCGGGCCCTCGAATTCGGCCTTGTAGACCCGGTTCGTGCGGATTAACGCCGCAGCCCGAGATTTGGTGAATTAAAGACTCCACAACTAGCGTAGAAGCAACAGGAAACAGGTGACACGGTCACGGGGCTCGACTATCATGCAAGCGCAGACGGGTTGGCGAACATTGTTGCGCTCGCCATGTCTCGATACGAGTTCACGCGTTATGATTGCGCTGATTCAGGACAAAAATAACGGGCCCGCTGATCTCGCGATTGAGTAATCATTGATGCCGCTCTTGATGACTGCCGGGTTGCCACTGGCCTCGCTCCTACTGGCGGCTGTCCTCATGCCGCTGGCGAAGCAGATTGCGCGGCGCTACGGCATCGTTTCCGTCCCTTACACCGAGTCGCGCCATCAGCGACAGACGCCGCTGATGGGCGGCGCGGCTATTATCGCGGCGATTCTAATTACGCTCGGAGTCAGCCGCATGCTCCCGCTCTGGCTGATGGTGGGGACCGTCGGACTGTTCGCGATCGGATTGATCGACGACGCCATCGTACTCCCTCCGCTGCGGAAATTTCTGCTCCAGCTGATGGTGGTGTTCCTGACTCTGGTGATGGGGCCGGCCTATCGCCTGGCGCCGTGGCCGCTATTGAATGCAGGGCTTGCCGGATTCTTCCTGCTCTCGACTGTGAATGCGTTCAACCTGATTGACGGTCTCGACGGGTTGGCGGGCGGAGTAGGAATAATCGCGGCTTCGAGTGCGGCGGCGATCTCGTTGCTGCACCATGACAACGTAGCGGCCTGCCAAGCTCTTGTGATCGCAGGAGCGCTGGCTGGCTTCCTCATTTACAATTTGCATCCGGCGTCGATTTTCATGGGCGACGGCGGCGCCCTGCCGCTCGGATTGCTGCTCGGTACGATGGCGTTGCACGCGGGCGACCTGGCGGGGAATTCCCGCCTGCCACGCTACGTGGTGCCGATCCTGATCATGCTGATGCCGTTGATGGATACTGCGATCGTCAGTGTCAGCAGAATGGCGACCGGCAAACCGGTATCGCGTCGCGGTCTCGACCATTCGCATCACCGTCTGCTTTCGCTCGGACTGACCGATCAACGGGCGGTGACGATGGCTTGGGGGGTGGCGACGCTGGCGGCAGCCTGCGCAGTGCTGGTGACGCGGATGCCGCATCCGTATCTGCTGGCGACGCTGCCGATGATCGTTGCGGCTTTCGGGGTCGTCGGCTTGTTCCTGATCGATCTGACTTTTGACGTTAACTCCCCTGGGATCGCGTACAACAATTTGCGCGGACCGGCCCGTTTTATCCTGACCTTCAGCTACAGAAGACGCTTGGCGGAAGCGGCGCTCGACCTGGCGCTCATCCCAGCGGCTTATTTTGGCGCATTTCTGATTCGGCTCGATTTCAAGATCACAGACCCGCTGATGTTGGCCTTTATCGGGACGCTGCCGTGGTTGATCGCCACGACCTATGCAGCTTTTTTGATAGCGGGCGTTTATCGCGGAATTTGGCGCTATGCGAGCGTCTCGGACGTGATTCGCTTCGCCAATGGTTCGGTGCTCGCGGGCATTTCCCTGACGCTTATTTCTTTGGTGATGCCACTTGAACTGTCCGGCTCAATCGCCGTTCTTTACGTGATTCTGCTGTTGAACCTGCTGGTTGCGAGCCGGCTGTCGTTTCGCGCGTTGCGCTGGGGCGTCGCGGCGCTGGCTCAACCTGATGAACGGGTACTTATTGTCGGTGCGGGAGAGTTGGCGGAAGCCGCTGCACGCTACCTGACGACCCATCGCAGCCGGCGCTTCAAGCTGGTCGGCTTCATCGACGACGACAGTTTTACCATCGGCAAGCTCGTTCATGGCCGGCGAGTGCTCGGCACTCTGGCCGATCTCGATCAGATCTATGCCACGAAGCAATTCAGCCAGGTCCTGGTCGCTGCGGAGACTATACCTGGCGATCGCATGGAGCGGCTCTGGCAGTTTGCCAATCGCGTAGAGCTCACGGTGCAGCGCTTCTCGATTCGATTGAATGAGCTGGGCCCATCTGCGGAGGCCAAAGCGGAAGAACGAGGTGGTCAAATCCTGTCCGGTCGACCAGGCCCGTCGAAAGGCCAAGTGGTAGCATGACCTATGGCGTTTACGTACGATATCAGTCGTTACACGACGTAATTTGATTGCTGACTACAGCTCAGGTGACGGCGCGGGTACCACGATGAAGCGAGTTCGCGAACCGGTACGGATAGTGCCGAAGGGATGGGGACGCGAGGTCTGGATCGCCAACGGCGACCTGTACTGCGGCAAGATCCTTGAGATTAACAAAGGTAGGCGGCTGTCGCTGCACTACCACAAGATCAAGACTGAATCCTTCTATCTTCGCGCCGGGCGCCTGATTATCCGCGTCAAGGAATCGCCGGAAGCCGAAACCATCGAGGAGTTCGTGCTGGAAGCGGGCCAATGCATGGACATCCCGATCGGGCTGGTACATCAGATGGAGGCGCTCGAGGACGCTGAGCTCTACGAGTTCTCGACCCAGCACTTCGACAGCGATTCGCATCGGCTGGTCAAAGGCGACTGATCGATTGGCGATCACGCCGGGCTCAAATCCCGCTCCGAAGCTCGCCGCGACATTGCCGTCAGGCGCCACCGTCGATTCGCTACGTTCCGCACTCGATCATCCCGAACGCAACCGGCTATGATTAGACTGCGGATGTGGAATCTGAATTGAATCACGCCGGAACAACCACCTGATGGCTAAAGTCGCCCTGATCACCGGCGTCACCGGACAAGACGGTTCCTACCTCGCCGAACTTTTGCTGAAGAAAGGCTACGAAGTCCACGGCATCGTGCGGCGTAGTTCCACTTTCACTACGGGCCGCATCGACCACCTGCACAAGGGTTTTGGCGCCAACGAATCGCCCCTCCGGCTTCATTATGGCGACCTCGGTGACGCCACCGGACTGCGGCGGATAATCGAGCAGACCCTGCCCGACGAGGTTTATAATCTCGCCGCGCAGTCGCACGTCCGGATTTCATTCGACCAGCCCGAATATACGGCGGACGTGGTAGGAGTCGGAGCGCTGCGCCTGCTGGAAGCGATCCGCGATCACATTCAGCGCAGCGGACGCGCGGTGCGTTACTACCAGGCCGGATCCTCCGAGATGTTCGGCGAAGTGGCCGAGATTCCACAACGGGAGACCACGCCGTTCCATCCGCGCAGCCCCTATGCGTGCGCGAAGTGCTACGCGCATTGGCAGACCGTGAATCATCGCGAGGCCTATGGCCTGTTCGCGGCAAACGGCATTCTCTTCAATCACGAATCGCCGCGCCGCGGCGAGAATTTCGTCACGCGGAAAATCACCCGCAGCGCCACGCGGATCAAGCTCGGACTGCAGGATCGCCTCACGCTGGGCAATCTCGATGCGAAGCGCGACTGGGGCTTTGCCGGCGATTACGTCGAAGCGATGTGGCTGATGCTGCAGCAAGATCAGCCGGACGATTATGTCGTCGCTACCGGCGAGACCCATTCGGTGCGCGAGTTTCTCGATGTCGTGTTCGATCGGCTGAAGCTCGACGCCAAGCGCCTGGTCGATTTCGATCCGCGCTTCACGCGGCCGGCCGAGGTGGACATCCTGATCGGCGACTGCGCCAAGGCCAAACGCGTCCTTGGATGGGAGCCGCGCGTCAAGTTTAAGGAATTGGCCGAGATGATGGTCGCCTCTGACCTGGAATTGGCCGAGCGCGAAAAGCGCAGC